>JACREU010000070.1 GCA_016212705.1 Deltaproteobacteria bacterium | reverse complement strand
TCACATATATCTTCCCGTTCTCGGGGTTCATGGAAAACTGGATGTTCGAGCCGCCGGTATCTACGCCTATCTCGCGTATTATCTTGATAGAGGCGTCGCGGAGCAACTGGTATTCCTTGTCGGTAAGCGTCTGAGCCGGCGCGACGGTGATGGAGTCCCCTGTGTGAACGCCCATGGGGTCGAAGTTCTCTATGGAGCAGATGATGACGACGTTGTCGTTTTTGTCTCTCATCACCTCAAGCTCGAACTCCTTCCAGCCGATGACCGACTCTTCTATCAATAATTCGCTTATCGGGGACGCCTCAAGCCCGTACTTGACCATCTCCTCGTATTCCTGCCTGTTGTAGGCGATGCCTCCGCCGGTGCCGCCGAGGGTGAACGACGGACGGATGATGACCGGAAAGTCCATGCGCTCGATTATCTCCAGCGCCTGGGCGAAGGTACGGGCGTTACCCGACCTCGGGACCTCGAGTCCAATCTTCTGCATCGCGAGCTTGAATAGCTCCCTGTCCTCGGCTTTTTTTATGGCATGGAGCTTCGCGCCTATCATCTCGACGTTGTACTTGTCGAGGATACCGGCCTCCGCGAGCTTTACCGAGACGTTCAAGGCGGTCTGTCCGCCCATTGTGGGTAGCAAAGCGTCGGGCCTCTCGCGCTCGATGATCTTCTCGACCATCTCGACGGTTATAGGCTCTATGTAGGTCCTGTCCGCGAGCGTCGGGTCGGTCATGATCGTCGCAGGGTTGGAGTTCACGAGCACGACCTCATACCCGTCTTCTTTGAGCGCCTTGCAGGCCTGCGTGCCGGAATAATCGAACTCGCACGCCTGCCCTATTATAATCGGCCCGGAGCCGATGATGAGTATCTTTTTTATGTCAGTACGCTTAGGCAATTAAGGTTCCTCCATTATTTCTACAAATAAATCTCAAACTATTGCTTTTTTTTCAAAATCTTGCAAAAGTTTTTTGTTTATTTTTTTGCATCTAATAAATAGTTTTCTCAATGTTCTGACTGCATTGTAAGAGCTATATATTTGAGAATTTTGGATTGAATATTTAAATATTTTAGTTATATGTTTTGAAGTATAGTTCTCGAATAAGAACAGTAGTCTTGCGTTATTTCCAGCTTCGTCAAAACTGCCGCTATCACGAAATTTATTTATTAAATCTTCCCTAAATAGACAACTAAGCTTTGGCTTACTATCAATAATTTTAACTAGTTTTTGGCAAGCTCTTTCTATGTTTGATTTACTATCAATATCAATTTTTTGTGCTTGAAAATGAGCTATAAAACCATGTGGATCAACATTGATTTTTAATGGAATAATTAATTTTTCTAACCCATATGCAATTCCTGTTTCTTGATCAGTCCATGCTGATTTATCAAAATTACTTGTTAGAAATGGCAAAAAAACATGGCATTCTTTCAATTCTGTAAAAATTCTTTCCCTCCACTCTTCAGACGGTTCTATATCGTTATGCGCCATAAAAACATTTAAACCATATTTTTCCAAGGCATCCTTAATTACCCAAGCATGCCATCTGTCTTCATTAGAATAGCTAAAGAAGATTTTCAAAATACCCCCCTTACTTCTTCGAAGCCTCCATCATATCGACAAACCTTTTGAAGAGGTACTGCGAGTCGTGCGGGCCGGGCGAGGCCTCCGGGTGGTACTGGACGGAGAATAGCGGCAGTTCCTTGTGAGAGAGCCCCTCGACCGTCCTGTCATTCAGGTTGATGTGCGTTATATCGGCGATGCCTATGAGCGACTCTATATCCACGGCGAAGCCGTGGTTCTGGGAGGTTATCTCGACCTTGCCGGTCGTTAAATCCTGAACCGGCTGGTTCCCGCCCCTGTGGCCGAATTTCATCTTGAATGTCTTGCCGCCGAGCGCGAGCGACAATATCTGGTGGCCGAGGCATATCCCGAAGATAGGCTTTTTGCCGATGAGCTTCGCTACATTCTCCTTGGCGTAAGTGACCGCGTCCGGGTCTCCGGGGCCGTTCGACAGGAATATCCCGTCCGGGTTGGATGCGAGTACGGATTCCGCCGGGGTGGACGCCGGCACGACCGCGACGTCGCACCCGGCCTCGGCGAGGTTCCTCAAAATATTTCTCTTTATGCCGAAGTCGTACGCGACGACCTTGAACCGCTTCGTTGTCGTCCCCTTCGGGTATCCGCGGTCTATGCTCCAGAGCTCTTCCTCCCACCTGTAAGGCCGCTTGCAGGTGACGTCCCTTACAAGGTCCTTGCCTACGAGCCCCTTGGAGGCGCGCGCCTTCTCGACGAGCTTCCTGTAATCCGATTCCGTCGACGAGATGACAGCCTGCATCGCGCCCTTGTCCCTTATGATGCGCGTAAGCGCCCTTGTGTCTATGCCTGATATGCCGACGATGCCGTGGCGCGCGAGATAACCCATCAGACTGTCCGTTGACCGCCAGTTGGATGGGTACATGCACGCCTCTTTCACGATGAACCCCTCGACCCACGGGCCGGCCGACTCTATGTCCTCTTCGTTGATGCCGTAGTTGCCCTGCTGAGAATAGGTCATGCAGACCAACTGCCCGTTATAGGACGGGTCTGTAATGACCTCCTGATAGCCCATCATCGAGGTGTTGAAAACGACCTCTCCCGTAGTCTCTCCATACGCGCCGAAGGCGCTCCCTTCGAATACCGTGCCGTCGGCGAGCGCCAGAATTGCCTTTCTCAATCGTCTACCTCTCTACGAATTTTCTTTGGTAGCATCGTATACGACGCTTCCGTTTACAACCGTCTTTATAACGACGCCCTTCAGTGTCCTGCCGCCGTAAGGCGTGTTCTTTGATTTTGATTTAAGCCTGCTGGGGTCTACTTTCCAGGTCCTGTTCAAGTCTATAATCGCTATATCCGCCTGCGACCCCACCCTGAGGCTCCCCTTATTCAGTAAAAACGCCTTCGAGGGGTTAATCGTGAGCGCGCGGATGATTTCGTTAAGCGTCAGTATCCTTTCTTCCACAAGCCCGTAAGCGAGAGAAAAGGCCGTCTCAAGCCCCACGATGCCGTTAGCCGCCTTATCGAACTCGACGTCTTTTTCAATCGTCGACTGCGGGGCGTGGTCTGTAGCGATGCAGTCGATAGTGCCGTCCTTAAGGCCGCCGCGGAGCGCGTCGACATCTTCTTGCGCGCGGAGAGGCGGGTTCATCTTGGTAAAGGTGTCGTAGCCGGAAACCGCCTCATCCGTGAGCGTCAGGTGGTGCGGGGTCACTTCAGCCGTGACATTCACGCCGCGTGCCTTCGCAGACCTTATCAGCTCTACCGCTCCCCTGGTGGACACATGGGCTATGTGGAGCCTGCCTCCGGTCAGCTCGGCCAAAGACAGGTCCCTGGCTACCATCGCGTCTTCTGCCGCGTTCGGTATGCCCTTAAGGCCAAGGCGCGTGGAGACCGCGCCCTCGTTCATGACGCCGGCGCCGGCGAGCCTCGGGTCCTCGGCGTGACTTACAACAGGCGCTCCGAATATCATCGAGTACTCAAGGGCGCGCCTCATGACGGCGCCGTCGGTTATGGGGACGCCGTCGTCGGAGAACGCCACGCACCCGGCGGCCTTAAGCTCGCCGAATTCCGTCAGGCGCTCGCCCTGTTGTCCGACCGTCACCGCGCCTATCGGGTGGACGGACGCGGTGCCCTCGGCCTTTGCCTTGTCCAATATGTATCTTGTTACAGACGCGTTGTCGTTAACCGGGTTCGTGTTAGCCATGCAGAGGACTGAAGTGAAGCCGCCGGATGAGGCCGCCATAGTCCCTGTCTTTATCGTCTCCTTGTACTCAAAACCCGGCTCCCTTAAATGCGTGTGCGCGTCTATAAAGCCCGGGAGGACGACAAGGCCCGTAGCGTCGATCACCTCAAGCCCCGGCGCGCCTTCCACAAGCTCTGTCGTATCCCTGTCAGCGGGCTTTATCGTGCCGACGCGGCCGCCCATGATGTAGATGTTAAAGAGCCCGTCGACATTTACCGACGGGTCGATAAGACGCCCGCCCTTTATAACGAGTCTGTTCATTTGAATTGCGCCTCCTCCCTCGTGCCCCCGAGGAGCATATAGAATATCGCCATGCGTACAGCCACACCGTTCGTCACCTGGTCGAGTATGAGCGAATACGGCCCGTCGGCGACCTCTGACGATATCTCGACCCCGCGGTTTATGGGGCCGGGGTGGAGGATGATAACATCGTCTTTCGCGCCCTTAAGCTTCGCGTCATCGAGCCCGTAGAGCCTCGAATACTCCCGTACCGACGGGAAGAGCGATTCCTTCTGCCTCTCCATCTGTATGCGTAGCATCATTATTACGTCAGCCCCGCGGATGGCCTCGGTCATGTCGGTAGTAACAGAGCACCCGAGCCTTTCCATGCCCGGAGGTATCATCGTCGGCGGGCCGCAGACGGTCACTTCCGCCCCGAGCTTCGTAAACCCGTATATGTTCGAGCGCGCGACGCGCGAGTGCGTTATATCGCCTATTATCGAGAGTTTGAGCCCGTCTATACGCCCCTTCTTCTCCTTAACCGTCAACATGTCGAGGAGCGCCTGGCTCGGGTGCTCGTGCGCGCCGTCGCCTGCGTTCACGACCGAACAGGAGACGTACTTTGATAACATCTGAGGGGTGCCGGATGATAAGTGCCTGACGACTATGCAGTCGGGCCTCATAGCCTCGAGGTTCTTTGCGGTGTCCTTGAGCGTCTCGCCCTTGGCGACGGAACTGGTCGAAACCGAGATATTGACCGCGTCCGCGCTCATCCTCTTGGCCGCTATCTCGAAAGACGTACGCGTCCGGGTAGAAGGCTCGTAGAAAAGGTTTATGACGGTCTTGCCCCTGAGTGTCGGGACCTTCTTTATCTCCCGCGCCGAGACCTCCTTGAAGGACTCGGCCGTTGAGAGTATCTGCTCTATCTCGCCTCTTTCGAGCTCCTCGATGCCGAGGAGGTCTTTGCGTTTGAGTCTCATCCGGCCGCCTTAGTCCTCCTCAGTGACAATGACTTCGTTTACCCCGTCGACCTCTTCCAGGTGGAGCTTTACGCCCTCTCTTGGGGATGTCGGCAGGTTCTTGCCGATGTAATCGGCCTTAATTGGGAGTTCCCTGTGCCCCCTGTCTACGAGTACGGCGAGCTTTATGGACAGCGGCCTCCCGAAGTCCATAAGGGCGTTCATCGCGGCCCTGATGGTGCGTCCTGTGTAAAGCACGTCGTCGACCATTACGATGACCTTGCCGTCTATGGAGATGGGTATATCCATCTTTTTAAGGGACGGCTGTGTCTTTTTTATGCCGAGGTCGTCGCGGTATAAGGTGGCGTCTACGGCGCCCGAGGGCACCGTGACCTTTTCTATCTCCTCTATCTTTTTTTGGAGCCTGAGCGCGAGGTGATAGCCCCTCGTCGGGATGCCGAGGAGGACGAGCCTGTCCGTCCCCTTGTTCCTCTCCAATATCTCGTGGGCGATCCGCGCTATCGCCCTCTCTATCGCCGTCCCGTCCATTACGGCCCTGGCCTTCATAGGGTCCCTCCAGGGCATAAAAAAACCTCCGCGCCGTTTTTAGGGCGCGGAGGTCCGGTTTTTGTGCATATTGGCTTCAATGTTCTCTCCCTTTTTAATCTCGCGGGATTAATTTAAAGGGTATGCTTTATTTCATCGTTAAAGGACGCCGCTGGCGTCCTTTAACGGCTTGGATACGTCTATGTAGAACCTCTGCGCCTTTTCGTAATGATTGAAGAAGACGAAGGTGACGGTGTAATCGACCTGGATGGAGATGAAGTCCCGGCCTCTGACTATCTCGAGGTTGTCGGCGGTTATGGGCACGTTCCAGGCATGGGCCTTCGTGAGGATGCGCTTTTCCAGGACCTGGCTCGTGTACATGTGGGCGATCTTGGCCTCTTCCTCGACCTCTGTCTTCAGCATCCAGTACGCGAGCCACGGAGGGGCTACGACCCAGGCCCCGTAAATGGAGAGCCCGAAAAATGAAAGCCAGAAAAGCGTCTTGATCCTTGAAAAACCGCTTTCGCCGCCGAATCTCTTCACCCTCCTACTGATACCACCTGAGGAAGACCCAAGTCAATAAAATTCTTCGGTTCAGACCCTCTCACCCATCGGCGCGGACAGGGCGCCTGTCTTCTCAACGGGCCTGTCCTGCCTGCCGACCGAGACGTACTCGAACCCGAGCTTTGCCATCGCCGCGGGCTCGTAGATGTTCCGGAGGTCTATGACCCTCGCCCCTTTGAGGAGCGTCTTTATCCTGGCGAGGTCGAGTTTCCTGAACTGGTTCCATTCGGTCATTATTATAAGTGCGTCCGAGCCCTCGGCGACCTCGTAGGAGTCGTTGCAGAACGATACCCCGGACTTAACGACCTTCTTCGCGTTCTCCATGCCCGCGGGGTCATAGGCCTTTACGGTCGCCCCCTCCGAGACGAGCCGCTCGACGATGTCCATGGCGGGCGAATCCCTTATGTCGTCGGTATTGGGCTTGAAGGCGAGCCCGAGGACGCCGAACCTCTTGCCCTTTATCCCGCCGGCAAGCGTCCTTATCTTCTCTATCATTATCTCCCTCTGGCGTTCGTTGACGTCTATCACCGCCTCTACTATCCGGAAGGTATAGCCGTGGGCCTTGGCTATCTTTGTTATGGCCATAGTGTCCTTCGGGAAACAGGACCCGCCGTAGCCGGGCCCTGGATGGAGGAACTTGCCGCCTATCCTGTGGTCGAGGCCCATGCCCTTGGCGACCATGTGAATGTCGGCCCCTACCCTCTCGCATATGTTCGCCATCTCGTTTATGAACGATATCTTCGTCGCGAGGAAGGCGTTGGAGGCGTACTTTATGAGCTCGGAGGTCTCTATGTCCGTGACGATAAAAGGCGTTTCGATGAGATAGAGCGGCGAATAGAGGTCTTTCATTATGGCGACGGCCTGGGGGGACCTCGCGCCTATGACGACCCTGTTTGGCCGCATGAAGTCCTCTACGGCCGAGCCTTCTCTAAGGAACTCGGGGTTTGAGGCCACGTCGAACTTGAACTCGCCCTTCTGCTCACTCGATATTATCTTTTCTATGAGCGCCCCGGTGCCGACAGGGACCGTGGACTTGGTCACTATGACCTTGTAGCCGTTAAGGTTCTCAGCGATGGTGCGCGCGACCTCCTCGATGTACGAGAGGTCAGCGGAGCCGTCTTCCTTGGGCGGCGTGCCTACGGCTATGAAAATGACGAGGGACTTCTTTATCGCCTCGCTCAAGTCGGTCGTGAAGGTGAGCCTCTTTTCGCTTATGTTCTTGGCGACGATCTCCTTCAACCCTGGTTCGAATATCGGGATCTCGCCGCGCCGGAGCATCTCAATCTTTTCGACGTCCTTATCCACACAGCTTACATTGACGCCGAAGTCGGCGAAGCATGTCCCGGTGACGAGCCCCACATACCCTGTGCCGATTACGCAAATGTTCATATAGCCAGAACCTCCGTTATTGTAAGCAAAAGCCCCATTTTAATCTGAAAAAGGCGTCTACCCCGTTCAATCACAGGAATCCCACCCGAAAAACCCGTTACCGAAGCGCCTGAAAAAGATACCAAAATCCCGGCGCTTATGCAATCTCAATATATATAACGGCAAATAAGCAAGGGGCTTGAGTTACAACGACTATCCGCCCTTCCCTATCTTAAGAAAACTCTTCAGGAAGGCGAAGAGGAGCGCCTCGGCGCGCCCCTTTTTAGTGTTCGAATAAAACCCGCCGTCGTCTTTCAGGTATCCGCCCTCGACCATGTGGCCGAGCCTCCTTCTGAATATCCCCTCGAAGGAATACGCGCCCCTGATTTCCTCGAAGTCCATCTTCTTCGACGCGGTGTTCTCGATCTCTATCATTATCCGGACGGAAATGGACCTGTCCACTATGAAATAGAACTGGCAGTAGCCGAGGAAGAGGAAGGCATAGAGGCCGAGCCCGGTGAGAAAGTTGCCCCACCATGTGAGCCGGTAGACGGTCCCGATGGAGAGCCACTGGTCCGCGGGGGTGGGGCCTAAGGGGGCGAGCACCATGTAACCTGACGGGATGAGCCAATATCCGATGAGATATACGGGGATGATGGAAAAAAAGATTATTACGAGGGCGCGGAAACGTTCCTTAAGCTCCACGGACCTGAAGACCGCCACATGGACTGCGAGGAAGAGTATGAAGGAGAAGAGACCGAGGAGAGGCGCCTTTATCATTAGACAGTCACGCCCCTCATCAGTATGCGTTCCTGTTTACAAGGCCCTTCCATAGGGTGAGGAAGAGTATCTTGATGTCGAAAACGAGCGACCAGTTCTCGATGTAGTACAGGTCGTGCTCTATCCTCTTGCCGAGGTCTGTATTTCCCCTCCACCCGTTAACCTGCGCCCAGCCGGTGATGCCGGCCTTCATCTTGTGGCGGAGCATGTAATTGGGGATGTTCTTCCTGAACTCCCGTATGAATACGGGCCTCTCAGGGCGCGGGCCCACAAGCGACATGTCGCCCTTAAGGACGTTAAAGAGCTGAGGGAGCTCATCCAGGCTCGTCGAACGGAGCAGGGTGCCGAGCCGGGTCCTCCTCGGGTCGTCCTTGGAGGCCCAGACGGCGCCGGTAGCGTCCTCGGCGCCCGTCCTCATCGAGCGGAATTTAAGTATCTGGAAGGTGTCGCCCCCGATGCCCATCCTCTCCTGCCTGAAGAGTACCGGGCCGGGGGATGTGAGCTTTATGAGGATGGAGAGCGCGAGCATGAGGGGAGAAACGACGACGAGCGCGGCTGAGGCGAAGAGGACGTCAGCCGAGCGTTTAAGTATCATGTTCCATCCGTAGAGCGGCGAGTTCTGGAGGTTCAATATCGGCATGCCGTCGAACTCTTCTACCCCGCCCCTTAATGTCATGAACTCGAAGAGGTCCGGTATCACCTTTATGTCCACGGCCTCGTCGCCTATGAGAGAGAGCACCTCCACCACCTTCGCGTGCTCGTCCCATGTGAGCGCGATGAAAATCTGGTCGATGCGCCTGTTGATCATGAGGCTCCTCAGGTTCTTGTAGGTGTCGAGCACCGTGGCCCCTGCGACCTTTGTGCCGACGCTCTCCTCTTTTGTCCCCACGACCCCAAGGAGCTTTATTCCGACCTCGGGGTGGCGCTCAAGGCTCTTAACAACGGCGATGGCCGGCTCTCCGGTGCCTACGATAACGGCGAACCGGATGTTATGCCCCTTCCTCCTTAAGTACCTCAAGACCTCCCTGAATGTCCACCTGGCGAAGCTCAGGGATATGATGTTGATGGCTACGAAAAACAGGAAGACGAGCCTGGAGAACTCGTATTGGCGGAAAAAGAAAGTGATGGAGATGAGGATCAAGGCGGATATCACGCACGCCTTCGTGATGTCGAAGACCTCTGAGAGGTGCGAGCCTATCCTCTTCGGGCGGTACAGGCCGAAGCCCTTGAACGCGAAGCCCCAGATGACGATTATGGGGATGAGGAGGAGACAGTACAGATAGAAGTCGGGGACGCCCTTTTCAACGGGGAGCCCGGAATAGAACCTTATGTAGAAAGAGGCTACCCATGAAAACGCTATGATGAGCAGATCTGAGATGAATAGCAGGGACTCAAAAAGCTGGCTGTGCTTCTTAAGCATCGTACCCCTTAACCCGCTGGCCGTTGTATAGTCTGATGATATGTTCCCTGAGCCTCTCCTTGAAGAGAGGCCTGTCGAACTTAAGCGCGTGTCTCCATACGCGCTCCGGGACAAACTCCCCAACAGAGGCCTCGAAGGCCTTCACCGCGTCAATTAGGGACTCTGCGGTCTGCTCGTTGAAAAAAAGCCCGGTAGGCCCTTCATCCACCGAGGACGGCGCTACGACCGTCTCAAGCGCCCCGCCCCTTGCAAAGGCTATGACAGGCCTCCCTGAGGCCATCGCCTCAAGAGGGACTATGCCGAAGTCCTCCTCGCCGGTAAAGATGAGCGCCCTGCACCCGGAATAATATGCGGCGAGTTCGGCGTCCGTTTTCCATCCGAGGAACTCTATGTTGCTTGAGGCCTTCGACTTAAGCAGTTTTTCGTCCTGCCCGGACCCGATGATGATGAGCCTTTTACCGAGCTTGTTGAAGGCGTCGACCGCGATGTCTATCCTCTTGTACGGGGCGAACGCCGAAACGACGAGGTAGTAGCCCTTGTCCCCATTGGACGCGCTGAACCTCGAACAGTCCACAGGCGGGTGTATGACCGACGACTCCCTTCTGTAGAACTTCTCGATCCTCCTTGCGACGTGGGCGGAGTTGGCTATGTAATGGTCGACCCGCGCGCTCGATGTAATGTCCCACATCCGGAGGTAGTGCGAGCATACGCCTATCGCCTTCCTCTTGAGGAAGCCTGTCCTCTCCGGGCCGAAGTAGTCGTTGTACATGTCCCATACGTAGCGCATGGGCGTGTGCACGTATGATACGTGGAGCGCGCTCGAGGGCGGAATTACCCCTTTGGCCGCGCAGTGACTGCTCGATACCACGAGGTCGTAGCCTGAGAGGTCGAAACCCTCGACGGCCATCGGAAAGAGCGGCAGGAACGACCTGTAACGCGACCTCGCACCCGGAAGCCTCTGTATAAAGGATGTAGTGATTTTCCTCTTCTCGATTATACCAGAAACCGAGCCAGGCACATGGATTATGGTGTAGAGGTCAGCCTCGGGGAAAATCTCGCAAAGGACCTCGAGGACCTTCTCGCCTCCCCTCATGCCTGTCAGCCAGTCGTGTATAAGGGCTACCTTCAGGAAACCTCTCCAAAAAAATCAACCAGGGATGTCACGGTTGCTCCCGCGCTATTAAAATTTGCGCCACGGTCTTCCAGGGCCCTTTTCATATGCGCAACGGAAATATATCATATAAATCAAGTTTATTCCAGCGCCTCTTAAGCCAAAAGGCCCTTGGCGTTGTAAGCCAGGGGCCTTGAGGTCCTGCGTATTTCAACATATTAATCAAAAAAGGTCAACTCTTTCTGAAAACCGCGTCATAACGGTCTTCCGCCGCGTTGAGGCGAAGCGACCCAAGGACCTTCGATTGACTTTAGGCTGAGGCCTCGAGCGACTTCAATGGATATCCCGCAGGGAGGTCCCTGCGTCTTCCTTCTGTACCTTGAGGAACTCGTCGAGGACGAGCTCCTCAAGCTTCTGGCGGGTAGGCTTATCGAGCGGGTGGACGAGGTCGCGGTAGGTCCCGTCCTTCATCTTCTTGGCCGGCATGGCGACGAAGTAGCCTGTCGTGCCTTTTATGACCTTCATGTCCCTTACCACAAAGCAGTCGTCGAGCTTGATACTCACATAGGCCTTGAGCTTCTCGTCACCATCCACCGGCAGGACCTTGATCTCCGTGATACGCATCGTCTACCTCCTTTTGTTTGACTGGTTGATAGGGCTTAATGCCTGAAACGTCTCAAGACTGGCAAAAGGCGCGCGGAACACACACTACACCCGCACCCTGACCGGATAATCTCCCAACCCACGCCCTCCCCATTTTTTTTGGATTTGTTCTTTTATGTATTGCAATTGCAGTGCCAACAACCATTGTTTTAAAAATATCAAGATAATTGAAATGATTTGACTTATTGTTTACATGCATCATAGATGTGAATGGATATTTTTCTGTTCAAAAAGGCACATAAACTTGTGCGCGCAGGCAAAACCATCGGACTCTCCACGGAGAACCCCGGGCTTCAGGTGGAGCGCATGGCGAGGGCCGCCATGCCGACTTTCATTGACTTTGAAAATAGTTTCGATTAATCTATACGGCTATGAAAAAACCCATTTCCTACAGAGACGCCGGAGTAGATATCGACGAGGGGATGCGGCTTGTAGACCTCATCAAACCGCATGTACGGTCGAGTTATAGAAAGGAAGTCATCGGGGACATCGGCGCATTCGGCGCGCTATTCTCCGCGAGGTTCAAGGGGCTCAATGACCCTGTCCTCGTATCCTCTACCGACGGCGTCGGCACAAAGCTCATGGTAGCCTTCATGGCCGACTTTCACTCAACCGTCGGCATAGACCTCGTCGCGATGAGCGTAAACGATATACTCGTAAGCGGCGCGGAACCCCTCTTCTTCCTCGACTACTTCGCAACCGGCAGGCTCGACGCAAGGCGCGCTTCCGACGTCGTTAAAGGAATTGCAAAGGGATGCAAGGACGCCGGGTGCGCGCTCATCGGCGGCGAGACAGCCGAGATGCCGGGGTTGTACAAGCCGGGCGAGTACGATCTCGCGGGTTTCGCGGTAGGCGTGGTGGACAGAAAAAAAATAATCGACGGGTCGAAGATAAGGCCAGGCGACGCAATCATCGGCCTCGCCTCAAGCGGCCTCCACTCCAACGGCTATTCGCTCGCTAGAAAGGTCGTCTTCGAACGGCTCAGCCTTAAGGTCAAGGACAAGCCAGTTGGATTCAAAAAAGACATAGGCGCTACCCTGCTCGCGCCGACGCGCATATATGTAAAGCCCGTATTAAAACTCCTTAAGAAATACACCGTCCTCGGCATGGCCCACATAACAGGCGGCGGTTTCCTCGACAACATCCCGCGCGTCCTGCCCAAAAATGTAAAGGCGGTAATCGAGAAAGGCGCATGGCCCATTCCTCCCGTATTCGAGCTCATAAGGAAGGGCGGGCCTATAGATGAAGAGGAGATGTTCCGGACATTCAACTGCGGCATAGGGCTTATTCTTGTTGTAAGGAAGAAAGACGCGGAAGGGGCGATGAAGACATTGAAAGCCCTCGGGGAAGCCCCCTATCTCATCGGCAGGACCGCCACCAGAGGCCACCGTGAAAAAGACGTCGAGCTCACCGGGCCTCCTCTCGGAGAAGTATAATGATAGAAGTCGGCGTCCTCGTCTCAGGCAACGGCACGAACCTGCAGTCGATCATCGATTCGATCGAGGCTGGGAGGTGCTCGGCTGAGATAAAGGTCGTTATATCGAACAGACCCGACGCCTATGCGCTTAAGCGCGCCGAGAAGCACGGCATAGCGGCCGAAGTCATCAAAAAAGAAGACTACCCGACCCGCGAGGCTTACGACGCGGAGCTTGCGGCGAGACTCAAGAAACACGGTGTAGGATTGGTCGTGCTCGCCGGGTTCATGCGGATAATCACCCGGACCATGCTTGAAGCCTTTCCAATGCGTATCGTAAACATACACCCTGCCCTTCTGCCGTCCTTCCCCGGCCTCGATGTACAGAAAAAGGCCATAGAACACGGGGTAAAATTCTCTGGTTGCACAGTCCATTTTGTAGACGAGGGCGTTGACAGCGGCCCGATCATCATACAGGCGGTCGTACCTGTAAAAGACAACGACACCGTCGAGGATTTAAGCAGACGCATCCTCGAAAAAGAACACCGCATCTACCCGGAGGCTATCCACCTCATCGGAGAGGGCAGGCTCGAGTTAAAAGGCCGGAGGGTCGTCTTAAAAGACGGCCTTGAGCCCGCGGGCTCCCTTGAGAACCCGCCTGTAGCCATATTTGCGGACAAGACCCGCCCCTGATATATTTATAGACATCCACAAGAGTAACGCGCGACAACTTTGTCATGATCGCGGGGATGACGGATTGTCTTCCGTCAATAATCAATGAGTAAATCCAAAACTGTACTTGTGAGCGCCTGCCTCCTGGGGTTAAAGACCAGGTACGACGGCAATGACGCGCTAAACGCCGAAGCCCTCAAAGAGCTAAAGGGCGCCATACCCATCCCTGTCTGCCCCGAAGTCCTCGGCGGACTCCCGACGCCGAGGCCGAGGGCCGGGATAGGTTCAGGCGACGGGACAGACGTCCTCGAAGGCCGCGCCATTGTCTCGGATGAAAACGGCGCGGATAGGACGGCAGAGTTCTTAAGGGGCGCTCTGGCGGTGCTTGAAATAGCCCGCTTGACCGACGCACGCGTCGCCTTTCTTAAGGAGAAGAGCCCTTCATGCGGCGTTGCGCTCATCTCCAAAAATGGCGGGCAGGAGACGGGCATGGGCGTGACAACCGCCCTCCTTCAGAAGGAAGGGTTGGAGACAAAAGGGTTTTAGTATCATCTTTCCCCGCCTCCCCTGACCGGGGTTGTTGGGAGGGTAAATCATTTACTGCCTGCGAAACCCGCAACGGAGGTATCTCAGATGAAGCTCACATACCAGGGTCATTCGTGCTTTATCGTCGAAGGCAAAGGTCAATCCGTCATAATAGACCCGTTCCTTAACGGCAACCCGCTCGCGAAGATAACGCCTAAGGAAGTAAAGGTTAACGCGGTCCTTGTGACCCACGGCCACGGCGACCACCTCGGCGACGCCGTAGAGATATCGAAAAAGAACAACGCGCCTGTCATAGGCACATTCGAGCTCGTGAACTACTGTCTCGCAAGGGGCGCAACCGGCCACGCCATGCACATAGGCGGCGGCCATGACTTCCAGTTCGGAAGGGTCAAACTGACGATAGCCCACCACGGCTCCTCGACAGACACGGCCGCTACCGGTAACCCGTGCGGATTTCTCGTCACGATCGACGGGAAGACCGTCTACCACGCCGGAGACACCGGCCTTTTCTCCGACATGGTCTTGATAGGGGAGACGAACTCAATCGACTGCGCGCTAGTGCCCATAGGCGACAACTTCACAATGGGCGTCGACGACGCCGTACGGGCGATAGGTATGCTGAAACCCAAAATAGCAGTCCCCATGCACTACAATACATTCGATATCATAAAACAGGACCCGGAGGCGTTTAGACGCGGGCTTGCGGGAAAGCCGGTCAGGGTGGAGGTACTGAAGCCGGGTGAGTCGTTGGAGTTATGAAGCCATAGGAGCCTTCGACCTTTTCGGAAAAACAGATTTGTCGGGTTACGCTCCGCTAACCCGACCTACGGGACTGAAGCGGGCGGTGGTTTTGGCAAGGACATAGAGACCGCCCGGTAATGATATGCACCGCGGAGCACGTATTGAACCGATTACCGGAATACGCCTGCTCCGGATGATTTTAAACCCTCTTTCTCTCAAGATTTGCATAAATCACCCCTTGAGAAGGGTTATGCAAAGGTCTCCTTGTAAAGGGGATGAGCAAAAAAAATCCCCTCCTTTACAAGGAGGGGCCGGGGGAGGTCGTCTTTAAGGCTGGGCTAACGACGAGTCCCGCCTTTTTCAAAAACCCTCTACGAATGCCACCCGTACTTCAAATCCCCCTTAAGCGCGAGCGTCATGTCTTTAGTGTTCCCGGGGTCTCCGTCCGGGTGAAGATAGATAGTAATATAGTCCCAGCGGAAGTTGTCGATATCGTACTCGGATGACTGAGTCACGTAACGCGCCCTTCCGTCCGCTCGGGTCTTGAAGTGGTGCTCGTCCACACCGAGGGGTTTTAATTCCCTCGGCCCCTGCGTCTCAAGCCATACCGTATAGACCGCGCCGGGCTTGAGGCCGGATAAGTCTATGCCGATTGACCGTTGGCCGTAGGTGATGCCCATCTTTTCAATCACGACCTCCCCACTGGCCCCCTCGCCTGTTGCGTCCTTCAATGCCAGGATCTTCCGCGCCGGGTAGTCAAACCCGAGAGTTACTGCCAGGAAAATCAACGAAACCAACAGAAAAACCGGCTTTTTATGCAAAAACGTCCTATTCATGAGACCTCCTTTCGAAAAAACCACTAAGTATCGTACACCCCGAGCCCGAAACCTGCGGCATACCAGTAAAATTTAAGGAACTCGGCTGTAAGGAGGCCAAAAGAAGTCGACCCCCACCACCTCGTCTCATCGAAATTCGGCGAATCCACACTATACGGCATTATGACGTAGTCCTCGGGCATGACCTTCCGGAATATGTAGAGCGCCCTCTTCATGTGATAGCCTGAGGTGATGAGCACCATGGACCTGAAACCCTTTTCCTCGAATATGCGCCTCACCTCTATGGCGTTCTCTATGGTGCTACGAGACCTTTTCTCAAGTATTATCCTTAACTTATCTTTTTCATTAAGCTTTTTATTGAAAAATATGGAGTCAAGGTCAGCGTCCTCATGTACCCCGCTCAATACCATCACCCCTGCCGTGCCAACAGAGAGGAGGTTTAACCCCACCTCGGCCCTGCCGAGCCCGCCGGTCAGCACGACTATCGCGTCGGCCTTGCCGCTGGCCTCATAGCCTGTCTCCCTCACGTCCCCGATGAAGCCGGAGAAGAGATATATAATGTACGATGCTATGAGGGCCGCGACGAGCGCAAGCCCCCGGTCATTTGTCTTATTATTCATTATACTTCAAAAATCCCTTGCGTAGCCCGGTCTTTTATGCTATTTTTTTTAGATTACAATTTTCATGGAGGAGATGCAAATGGCAGCCACATGCGACATATGCAAAAAGGGCCCGACATTCGGCAACAACGTCAGCCACGCCCATAACAAGACCAGGAGGAGATGGAACCCAAACCTCCAGTCCGTCCGTGCTTTGCAGAACGGCCAGGTAAAGAAGATCCGGGTATGTAGCAGGTGCATCCGCACAGGGACTATTACCAAAGCCGCCTGATCCGCTCCAACACTTTCAGATTAAAGACCCGCCGCAAGGCGGGTCTTTTGTTTGAGCGAAGGGGGCGTGCGTCTGTTTTCTCTTAAAGACAAAGCCGCGCCCCTCGCACTCCCCCTACGCCTCGTCATCTATTACCGCAATAGCGTCTATCTCTATCTCGACCCCCTTCGGGAGTCCGCTGACCTCGACCGTCGCCCTCGCCGGGTATGGCGGCATGAAGAACTCTCCGTATACGCCGTTCATTTCGGCGAACCTGGATAAGTCCTTGAGGAAGACAGTCGTCTTCACGATGTCTTTGAGCCCGGCGCCGGCTTCATTGAGGACCATCTGCAGGTTCCTCAAGACCTGCCTCGTCTGGATCTTGATATCCCCAGGCACGACCTCGCCCGTCATAGGCTCTATCGGTATCTGGCCTGAGAGGTAAATATGCCGGCCTATCTGTACCGCCTGCGAGTACGGCCCTATGGCTCGCGGAGCCCTGTCGGTCTTTATCTCTTTTCTCTGCATCAAGCCTCCTGTCCTTGCCGGACGGGCAAATTAGAATCGAAACAACGAAAAACTCGCGGAATACTGAATCAAGATATTCCCAACTTTTCTTAAGGGGGATTAAAAAAGTTCTACAAGCCGCGCCTATCGCGTAATGCCCAAAAAACACCCCACCCAACCTCCCCTTGTAAAGGGGAGGAGCAACCACAATCTCCCCTCGCCCCTCTTTATAAAATAGGGGCCCAGAAAATCATTCATTGGGCGAACAGGCTCGGCCCCCACTCAGACCGCCCCCTCCGAGTCCTTTGCGACGCCACGGAGCCTCTCCACCTTTATGACCTTCTTTATCTTCTGAAGCCCGGCCATTATGGATTTGAGGTGCTGGAGGTCGTTTACCTCGACCTCAAAGGTGCAGACCGCCTTGTTGTCCTGGTTAGTCCTTATGTCCGCGCTCGAAATGTTGGCGTCGGCGGCCTTTATGGCGTTCGTCATCTCGGCGAGCAACCCTTTTTCGTTACGGCAGAGGACCTCAATCTTAGCGGGCCTCGTAGTCCGCGCCTTTTTGTCCCACTCGACGTCGATCTTTCTTTCGCTGTCTATGTTCATAAGGTTCGAGCACCCCATCGCGTGTATCGCCACCCCCTGTCCGTGGGTGATGAACCCGGCTATCTCGTCGCCCGGGAGCGGGTTACAGCATTTGGCGAACCGGACCATCACGTCCTCGACCCCCTTGACTACGACCGCGTTACTTATCGGCTTGGACTTGAACTTGTCGAGGACCTTTCTGAAAAAGAACTTCTGTTTCTGTTCGAGCTTCTCAGGCGGCAGGATCTTGCCGAGTATCTGGTGTATGGAGACCTTTCCGTAGCCGATGGAGGCAAGGAGGCTGTCGATGTCCTTCAGTCCCAGGTCCTTGCATATCTTTTCGAGGTCCCCGGCCTTGAGTATTTTGGCGTACTCGACCCCGTGCTTCAGGAACTCCTTCTCGCAAATCTCTTTTCCGAGGTCGATGGACTTTTCCCTCTCCTCGGTCTTTATCCACTGCCTGATGCGCGCCTTGGCCTTGGAGCTGACAGCGAACTTCAGCCAGTCCTTCGACGGGTGGTGCGACTGCGCGGTAGTTATCTCGACGACGTCGCCGTTCCTCAGCTTGTACTTCAAAGGCACCATGCGCCCGTTGACCTTGGCGCCGGCGCACCTGTTGCCTATGTCGGTATGTATCGCAAACGCGAAGTCGACCGGGGTAGCGCCGACCGGGAACTCCTTTACCGCGCCCTTGGGTGTAAAGACAAAGACCTCCTCGGGGAAGTGGTCTATTTTGAGCGACTCCATGAACTCGTCGGAGTCCTTGAGGTCTTTTTGCCATTCGAGGAGTTGCCGGAGCCAGGCGAAGCTCTTGTCGTCTTTGCCCCCGGCCGCGACCCCTTCCTTGTACTTCCAGTGCGCGGCGATCCCGTACTCGGCTATCCTGTGCATCTCATCGGTCCGTATCTGGACCTCCATCCTTATCCCGTAAGGCCCGACTACGGTCGTGTGCAGGGATTGGTAGAGATTGAGCTTTGGTATCGCGATGTAGTCCTTGAAACGCCCGGGCACCGGCTTCCAGATGGAGTGGACGAGCCCTAAGACCTCGTAGCAGTCCTTTATCTCCTTTACAACGACCCTAAAAGCGATGATGTCGTGGATGTTTTCGAGGTCCACGTCCTGGTCGCTCATCTTCTTGTATATGCTGTATATCTGCTTGAACCTGCCGGTGACCTCGCCCGAGACCCCGTGCTCCTTAAGCTTTTCCTCGATTATGCCCTTTACCTCTTCAAGGTAGCTCTCCCTCTGGAGCCGCTCCTTCGCGAGCCTGTCTTTCAGCCACGCGTATTTCTCCGGCTCAAGGTACATGAAGGCGAGGTCCTCGAGCTCGAACTTCATCCACCCGATGCCTAATCTGTTCGCGAGCGGCGCGTAGATGTCGAGCGTCTCCCGGGCTATCTTTTTCTGTTTGGCCGGGTCGAGCGCGCCCAATGTCCGCATGTTGTGGAGCCTGTCGCAGAGCTTTATGAGTATTACGCGGATGTCCCGGCCCATGGCCAGTATCATCTTGCGGAAGTTCTCGGCCTCCTGGTCCTCTTTCTTCTCGAAGGTCATCCGGCTCAATTTTGTGAGCCCGTCGACGAGATTCGCGACCTCGGAGCCGAAGACCTCCTCTATCTTCTCAATTGTGGTGTGAGTGTCCTCGACTGTGTCGTGGAGGAGGCCCGTTGCAATGGACGCGGCATCCATTTTAAGGCTCGTAAGGATATTGGCTACTTCAAGGGGGTGATTAAGGTAGGGCTCTCCTGAGACCCTCGTCTGTCCCTGATGGACTACCCCGGAGAAGACATAGGCCTTCTTTATGACATCGAGGTCGGCGGACGGGTTGTAACCAGCTACTTTTTCAAGGATTTCCTCTAACCTGACCATATTTTATAATTTAACCCAAAAAATCATATTTATCAATACCAAGTCCAAGCGGACGCCCCAGGTGTGACAAAAAAAATGGGCCATCGAAGATACTTTTTTTACGGCATTTTTTTTCCGCTGATAGCCCTTAATGACGGCTCTTGCGGAGACTAAAAGAAAAAACCGCTGGACCCATCTCCCTGGTCCGCGGCCACCTTCGGGCTTGTAGAGTTCGACTATGGCCTCTCAAGGCGTTTACCTTGCTTTACCACGCTGTTTTTGCTATGATTTTCGAATGCGTCTTCTGAGGATACTTGGCATTGCCGCCGCTGGAATAATACTGATTATTTTAAGCGCTTACTTCTACTTTACGAGAGACCTCCCCTCGCTTGGAACACTTGAGGAATACCACCCGAACCTCGTCACCAACGTCTACTCCCACGACGGAAGGATCATAGGGGAGTTCTATATAGAGAGGCGCGTCGTCGTGCCCTTGAGCAAGATCCCTCCGCACCTCATAACAGCCTTTTTGGCCGCCGAGGACACGAGGTTCTTCGAGCACGAGGGGATAAGCTACATATCCATCCTCCGCGCCATGTTCAAGAACATGTTGGCGGGAAAGGTCGTCCAGGGCGGCTCCACGATAACCCAACAGCTCGCCAAGAGCTTTTTAAGCTCCGAGAGGAAGCTCTCCCGGAAGGTCCGGGAGGCGATCCTCGCCTACCGGATAGAAAAGCACCTCACGAAAGACGAGATACTCACCCTATATCTTAACCAGATATACTTCGGCAACGGCGCGTACGGCGTCCAGACCGCGGCCGAGTCGTACTTCGGAAAAGACGTCCATGACCTCGACCTCTCCGAAGCCGCGCTCCTCGCCGGCCTTCCAAAGGCGCCTTCAAAATACTCGCCCTACGCCTCGATGGAGCTTGCGAGGAAGCGGCAGGAGTTTGTCCTTGAGAGGATGGTCGAGGAGGGCTTCATAACGGCTGAAGACGCGGCGAAGGCGGCGTCCAAAAAACTGAAACTAAGGCCCCGGAAGGCCGATAGCCTCGGCATCGCCCCGTACTTCACCGAAAATATCCGCATCTATCTCGAAGAGAAGTACGGGCAGGAAGCGCTCTACAAGGGCGGGCTCGAGGTCCACACGACGCTCGATGTGGAGGCGCAGAAGGCCGCCAACATCGCCGTAAGGGACGGTTTAAGGGAGTACGACAAGAGGCACGGCTACAGGGGGACTGACGCGACCCTGAAGACCAGGGAAGAGACGGACGCCTTCAGGGCAGAGGCGGATAAAAAAATGCTCTACGACCCGCTGAGAGAGGGAGAAATATACAAGGGGCTTATAACAGCCGTAAACTCCAGAAACCCGGCGATCATGGTCGACATCGGGTCGAGGCACGGGGTAGTGACCGGCGCCGACCTCGAATGGGCAAAGCTCTATAACCCCTCCAACACACCGAACGGCGGAAGACCCGAGCCCGACATATCAAAGATATTCCACGCAGGCGACGTAGTCGAGGTGATGGTTAAGTATATGCCTCCGCAGGCCTCTATGATACTGCCTTTAAAGCTCGAACAGGAACCTCTCGCGCAGGCCGCCCTCCTCGCCATAGAGCCCGAGACCGGGGCGATAAGGGCGATGGTCGGCGGCGCGGACTTCTCAAAAAGCCAGTTCAACAGAGCGACCCAGGCGTTAAGACAGCCGGGGTCGTCATTCAAGCCCATCATCTACACCGCCGCTATCGACAGAAATTACACCCCGGCCACCATCGTCATGGACTCCCCGCTTGTATTCGACGAGACCATAAAGGAAACACAGTGGAGGCCGAGGAACTACGACGAGCAGTTCGAGGGACCGACGACCGTCAGGGAGGCCCTCGCCCGCTCACGGAACATCATAACCATAAAGGTATTAAAGGACATCGGCATAGACCACGTCTTGAACTACGCGCGGCTCCTGGGTATTAACTCGCCGCTCGCGCGCGACTTATCGCTGGCGCTCGGCTCTTCCGCCGTGACGCTCGAGGAGATGACGACCGCCTTCGCGACCCTCGCCAACATGGGGGTCAGACCCGAGACGATGTATATAACGAAGGTCGCGGACCGGTCAGGCACGGTGCTTGAGGAAGACCGGCCCTTCTCAACGCCGGTAATAAGCCCTGAGACGGCCTACATTATGACGAGCCTCCTGCAAAGCGTAATCGAGCGCGGCACCGGCATGAGGGCAAGGGCGCTCGGCAGGCCCGCCGCGGGCAAGACCGGCACCACGAACAACTTAAACGACGCCTGGTTCATGGGTTATGTCCCGGGGCTTGCGGCCGGGACCTGGTTAGGGTACGATGAAGAGAGGGAGCTCGGCAGGGGCGAAACCGGCGGAAGGGCGGCGCTACCCATCTGGCTCCGTTTCATGCAGGGGGCGACGGCCGGTACGCCGATAAGGAGCTTCCCGGCGCCAGAGGGGATTGAATTCGCGCGGATAGACCCCGCTACGGGCCTTCTCGCCTCATCCGCCACCGAAGACCCCGTATTCGAGGTATTCAAGGCAGGGACCGCGCCTAAGGAAGTATCCGTTGGCGCGGCGAGGGATTCGTCGCCGGATTTCTTCATGATGGATACCGGCTCAAGGCCAAAGACCAAAAAGGCGGAGCCGCTGGAGCCTGAGGACTAAAAACACCATGACCATGACAAAGCTCGTCGACTCATACGAACGGAAGATCGATTATCTCCGCATCTCGGTAACAGACCGCTGTAACCTAAGGTGCGTCTACTGCATGCCGCCAGAGGGCATCGATTTAACGGAGGCCGGCAACATCCTCAGGTACGAGGAGTTCCACCGCATAGCGAGGATAGCCGCGGCGCACGGGGTCTCGAAGATAAGGATTACCGGCGGGGAGCCTCTTGTAAGGAAGGGCATCATAGAGTTCCTCGCCTCGCTCGCGGAAATCCCCGGCATAGAGGATTTAAGCCTCACGACCAACGGCGTACTGCTTAAGGACTACGCGCAGAGGCTCAAAGACGCCGGGCTAAAGAGGGTGAACGTCAGCCTCGATTCCTTACAGCGCGAGAGGTTCCAGAAGATGACGCGCGGGGACAACCTCCAGGACGTGCTCGACGGGCTCGATGAGGCTGAGAAGGCCGGGCTCACGCCGGTAAAGATAAACATGGTCGTCATCAAGGGCTTCAACGACGACGAGGTGCTGGACTTCGCCCTGATGTCAAAGACAAAGCCCTATCACATCCGCTTCATCGAATACATGCCCTTCAACACGCAGGAGGGGTGGCAGAGGGACAAGTGCCTCACCATGAAGGAACTTAAATCCATCATAGAAGACAGGCTCGGCCCCCTTGAGCCGATAAAAGATTCAAAGGGCGGGGCCGGCCCGGCGCGCAGATACCGCTGGAAGGACGCCCCCGGAGAGATCGGCTTCATAAGCCCGGTCTCGGAGGACTTCTGCGGCTCGTGCAACAGGCTCCGACTCACCTCAGACGGCAAGCTCCGTGTCTGTCTTTTTTCGGACAGCGAAATAGACATAAGAAAGGCCTTGAGGGACGGGTCCAACGACGAGGAAATCGAGCGTCTGCTCTTCAAGGCTGTCGCTGAAAAGCCGGAGCGCCATCATATAAACGAGAATATTTTCAAAAAGTGCTCGAGGACGATGAGCCTCATAGGCGGATAGCACGGGAAGGCGCCATGACAGACCGGGATATTTCCATTATTGCCGAGCTTAATAAAAAAGCAGACCTCAACGGGGAGAACGCCTGTCCCGATTGCCTTGAGAACGAACGGAAGTTCCAGAAGACAAAGGACCTCATTAATGCCATCAGCAGGGCGCAGTCGCAGTTCATAGCGAATGTCGAGACGAGAGTCCTTTTCGGCGAGCTCCTCGGGACCCTCCTCACCCTGACGGAGAGCGAATACGGCTTCATCGGGGAGGTGTTTTACGACGCCAATGGCGCGCCTTATCTCAAGGAGCACGCCATCACGAACATTGCCTGGGACGACGCGACGCGCGCCCTCCTCGAAGAGCATTCAAAGACCGGCCTGGAGTTCAGAAAACTCAACACCCTCTACGGCGCTGTGCTCACGTCGGGGAAGCCCCTTATTTCCAACAACCCCTCTAAAGACACGAAGAGCCACGGCATCCCCGAAGGCCACCCGCCGCTAAACGCCTTTCTCGGCATCCCCTTTTACAACAACGGCAAACTCGCCGGCATGGTAGGGCTTGCGAACCGCCCTGGCGGCTACGACGAGGTACTTGTCAATTATCTCGATCCGCTCCTCTCCACCTGCGCCAGCCTCATCGAGGCGCATAACATCGACAGACTTAAAGGACGCGCCGAAACATCCCTCAAGAGGAGTCAATCGAGCCTTGAGTACGCGCAACATATGGCGAAGCTCGGCCACTGGGAGCTGGACCTCGTATCCGACAGGCTCTACTGGTCAAAGGAGATATACAACATATTCGAGATAAGCCCTGAGGAGTTCGAGGCCTCTTACGAGGCGTTCCTCTCAGCCGTCCACCCCGACGACAGGGCCCTTGTTGACAACGCCTACATGGAATCGGTCAAGAGCGGCCGCCCTTACGAGATCACCCACAGGCTCCTCCTTAAAAACGACGCCGTGAAACATGTGATAGAAAAGGGTTTCACCGAGTATGCGCCGGACGGCCGCCCAGTGCGGTCGGTAGGCACGGTCCAGGACATAACCGAGCGCAGAAAAATGGACGAGGAGATCTTGAAGATAGAGAAGCTCGAGTCCCTCGGGGTCCTCGCCGGCGGAATAGCCCACGACTTCAACAACGTCCTCACGGGCATTATCGGGAACATCTACTTCGCAAGGGAATCGCGGGATAAGGACCGGCGGGAGCAGGCCTTGAACGAGGCGGAGAAGGCGGCCATGCACGCAAAGGAGCTGACCGGACAGCTCCTTACGTTTGCCAGGGGCGGTGCTCCCGTAAAAAAGACTGCGGTTGTGAACGAGATCGTCCGGACGAGCGCCGAGTTCATTCTCCGCGGCTCGAACGTCAGGTGCGAGTTCTCATTCGCGGACGGCCTCAAGACTGCGGCGGTAGACCCTGGGCAGATCAGCCAGGTCATAGGCAATATCATCTTAAACGCCAAACAGGCGATGCCCGGCGGCGGCGTTGTGAAGGTAAGCGCCGGGAACGTGGACGCCGCCGGGACGAATAAACGCCTGTCGCTCAAAGACGGGGCTTATGTAAGGATTTCCATTGAGGACAACGGCCCCGGCATACCCGATGAGATAAGGCACAAGGTATTCGACCCATACTTCACCACCAAGAGCGGTGGCAACGGATTAGGGCTCGCAAGCGTCTACTCCATCATCACCAGGCACAACGGCCATGTCTCGTTCGATTCCACGCCCGGCGTTGGCACCGTATTCCACATATATCTGCCGGCCTCGAATGAGGCCGTAGAGGGTTCGAAGGCTGGGTCGCTGGGTCCTGATGAAGCCCTTGCCAGGGGACACGGCAGGCTCCTCGTCATGGACGACGAGGAGATGATAAGGGATATAGCGATGGAGATACTCGAAACATCAGGCTATGAAGCGCACTCGGCCCCCTCTGGCGAAGAGGCGATAAAGATGTACCAAAAGGCCTTTGCGGCCGGAAGTCCCTTCGATGTAGTCATAATGGACCTTACGATACCCGGCGGCATGGGAGGAAAAGAGGCGATACAAAGACTTAAAGAGATAGACCCCGCAATAAAGGCCATTGTATCAAGCGGTTACTCGGACGACCCGATAATGGCCGAGTACGAGCGCTACGGCTTTATCGGCGTAGTCGTAAAACCATACAGGGTGCAGGAATTGTGCGAGGCGGTCTCAAAAGCCATCAACGCCAGGCACCGCAAATGCCCTTAAACGGCCGACGCCTTGTGCCTTGCCAATGAGGAACTACCAAGGAAACTCTGAAAAATTAAATTCCGCCGTCATTCCGAGAGAGCGAAGCGACCGAGATGAACCCCATCCGGCCTTTAAGCCTCCGCCGCCTAATACTTTATCAGCGAAAATACCGGGTGCGGGCTCAACTTCTCCCTGCCGTTCAACTCCTCAAGCTCGACGATGAAGGCGCACTCGACTATGTTGCCGCCCATATCATTAACGAGGCTGGTTACCGCGCCAGCGGTGCCGCCGGTCGCAAGGAGGTCGTCGGCTATGACGACGTTCTGCCCCTTCTCTATCGCGTCCTGGTGTATCTCAAGGGAATCCTTGCCGTACTCGAGCGTGTAGCTCGCCTTGTGGGTCTTGTGCGGGAGCTTCCCGGGCTTTCTAACGAGCACTATACCGGCCCCGAGCTTGTAGGCGAGCGCCGCGCCGATAATAAACCCCCTCGCCTCTATGCCCACGACGAGGTCAACCCTTTTGCCGACGTAGCGGTGGCCGAGGAGGTCGACCATGCGCTGGAACAGCGCGGGTTCCTTGCAAAGCGTTGTTATGTCCTTGAAGAGTATCCCTTTTTTCGGAAAATCAGGGACGTCGCGTATGGATTTTTTGAGGTCCTCGACCATTTCCTTCTCCCTGTTGCCTTTAGTATGTATTATTAGACCGCGTCGAGCGTCGCTATATGGTGCCTCTCGACGATAATCTTCTTGAGTTTCGTAAGCGCCTTTACCTCTATCTGCCTCACCCGCTCCCTTGTAATACCGAATGCCTTGCCTATCTCCTCAAGCGTCTGGGGGCCGGCGAAGTCGAGGCCGAACCTGAGCCTTATTATCCGCCTCTCGGGGTCGCTCAAGAGCGAGAGCCAGGCCTCTACCTTACGCGACTTCCGCGCCATATCGAGCGTCTCCAGCTGTGGCGTGGCAGACAGGTCCTCAAGCTTATCCAGCAACGTCTGGTCGCTCCCGTCCGGGAGGGACGCCTCGAGTGAATAACTTTTTTTGGAGACGATGTCAAGTTTTTTTACGTATCTGCCAGAAAAACCCGTCCTCTCGGCGAGCTCCCGCGCGTCAGGTTCTCTGTTAAGGGACATCGTGAGCTCGTGGGTCGCCCTGCTCAACTTGGCTATGTCGGCGGAAATGTGTATCGGGAGACGGACGACGTTCGACTGATTCGCAAGCGCCCTCTCAATAGACTGCCGTATCCAATAAGTGGCGTATGTCGAGAACTTGCACCCCTTGGCGGCCCTGAACCTCTCGACGGACTTTATGAGCCCGATGTTCCCCTCCTCTATCAAGTCCTGGAGCGGGAACCCCCTGTTCATGTATTTTTTTGCGATGTTGACGACGAGCCTGAGGTTCGACTCTATCATCCGGTGGCGGGCCTTCTGGTCTCCCTTGGATATCTTCCTGGCGAGGTCTTTTTCTTCCCTGGATGTGAGCAGAGGGTACTTCTTTATTGAACTGAAGAAGATGTTTAAAGAATCGGTTGACGGACCCTGGACGGGCTCCCTCTGCTCATTGGGCCTCGGGATGAACGTGCCTTCAGTGCGTGCATTCGTTCTTCTCATATCGCGCCTCATTTTGAACGAGAAGCATACCCGAGATGCGGTTTGATGGTTATTCCATATAATACTGTTTCTACTATAAAAAACGGGCTATGGCAAGAAAAAAAGCGGGTTCCTGACGGTCTTGCCCTGCCTGACCTCGAAGTGGAGGTGGCTCCCGGTGGCGTTGCCGGTGGAGCCGACGTTCGCGATTACCTCGCCTTTTTTTACTGATTCACCTGTTTTCACAAGGTTTTTATCGTTGTGCGCGTACACTGTATAAAAGTCATCCTTGTGTTTCAGTATTATGATATTGCCGTAACCGCGGAGACTCGAACTGACATATACCGCCTCTCCGTTCTCGGCCGCCTTCACCGGCGTGCCCTCCCTGGCCGTAATATCAATGCCGTCGTGACGGCCGCCGTTCCTCGGCCCGAAAGGGGACTCGATTACGCCGTGGACAGGCCAGGAGAACCTGTCTTTCTCAATGACTATCTTTCCCTCCGGTTCGGTCTCCTTCTCGTTGCTACCCGGTACATACGGCTTGACCTTTTTGACCCTCCTTGCCCCGGGTATGAATATCCTCTTGCCGGCCTTTATTTCAGTTGGGTCCTTGATGTTATTGAGCTCGGCGACGTCCTGGATATCGACATTGTAGGTCTTGGATATCCTGTAGAGCGTTTCTCCCTTGTGGATGGTGTGGTAGACGCCGCCTCCGGCGAAACAACCGCTAAGAAAGAACAACAAAGAGATTAGAAGCGGGAGGAAATAGGAGGGAATATTCAGCGCCTTAGCCATATCAACCTGAACGGGCCCGGGAGTCGAAGATTTTGAGAGGACCTTCATGTAAATGGTTTCCCCAATGTCCTTAGGCTCAACTCTTGGACCAGCCGTGTTTGCCGATGAGTTTTACGAACCTGCAGCCCCCGAGCGTCTCCGTCGTGGTGGAGCCGTCCGCCTTTTTGGTGATGCGGAGCAGTTCCTGGGAGTCTTCAGGGCCGACCGGTATTACGAGGCGGCCGCCTGGTTTGAGCTGTTCGACGTAGGCGGAGGGGACCTGCGGGGAGCCGGCGGTCGTTATTATGGCGTCGAACGGCGCCTCGTCAGGCCAGCCAATAGTGCCGTCGGCGACCCTTACTATGACGTTCGAGCACAAGAGGCCGTCGAGTATCTTTAACGCGCGCGAGGCGATGGTAGAAAGCCTTTCAACCGTATAGACCTTGTATGCGAGCATGGAGAGGACCGCCGTCTGATAGCCTGAGCCGGTGCCTATCTCAAGGACCCTTTCCGTGCCGTCGAGCTTCAACGCCTCTGTCATCAGTGCGACGGTATAGGGCTGTGATATGGTCTGCTTCTCGCCTATTGGGAGCGGGCAATCGTTGTATGCCTGGGAATAGAGCGCCTCTTCGACGAAGATGTGGCGTGGGACCGTAAGCATGGCGTGGAGGACCTGCAACTGGCTTATGCCCCTCGGGATGAGGTGGTTGTCCAGCATCTGCTGACGCTGTCTTTCGTATATGTCCCTTTTTACGCGGATGGTCATGTCAGGTGTTCACCTCCCCCGCAACGACGAAGCCGAGGAGCAACGCAGGTATGCTTTAGTTTGGCGCTCTTTTATATCTTCCACTTTTTTAATTCCTGCATCGAGCTCATATTCGTCATATCGAGGTGTATCGGCGTGATGGAGACGTACCCCTTGCTTATGGCAAAGTAGTCGGCGTCCTCCCCGCCCACCCACCTCTCCATCGACCCGCCTATCCAGTAGTACTTCTTTCCCCTGGGGTCGACCTTCTCGACTACGACGTCGGTGAAAAAGCGTTTGCCCTGTCTGGTGATCCTGTATCCCTTTATCCTCTTTACCGGGGGGATGTTGACGTTAAGGAGGGTGTCTTTCGGCAACCCCTTCTTGAATACGAACCTGACGAGCTTCAACGCGAACTCGGAGGCGGGTCCGAAGTCGAACGCCTCCCTTTTGGCGAGTGAGAACGCAATCGACGGTATCCCGAGGAGCGTGCCTTCCATGGCGGCTGATACCGTACCCGAGTACGAGACGTCCTCTCCGAGGTTCCCGCCCTTATTTATGCCGGAGACCACTATGTCGGGGCGGACCGGAAGGATGCCGTTCACCGCGAGCGTCACGCAGTCGGTAGGCGTGCCGTCTACGGCGTACATCCTTTTGCCCACCTCCTCGACCCTGAGCGGCCTGTGGAGGGTGAGCGAGTGGCTCGCCGCGCTCCTCTCCCTGTCCGGGGCGACGATATAGACGGTCCCGGCCTTTTTGAGCGCGCTTGCGAGCTTCAATATCCCTTCGGAGCGGATGCCGTCGTCGTTCGATACGAGTATTACTTTTTTCTCGGTTTTTTCAGCCAATAGGGCCCCTTTTCCTGAGCATTCGATTGTAGACAATATAATGGAATATCGCTTAGAATTCAATTGTTAAAACCCATGACGCCCGCCTTACAAAGGTTTTTGTCAAACCAACCCTTGCGCCGCCGATCGTCCGGTTGCTATAAACCTGCTACAAAATCGGACTTTTATGGTATATTTATTGCTTCATAACGACTTCCACAGGAGCGGACCGATGCAGACTCAGGACGCGATAATCCACGGCGCGAGCCATATCACCGACCACGATGTCTACTTCTTCAAGGAAGGCAACCACTTCAAGCTCTACAACAAGCTGGGTTCGCACTTAACCGAGGTCAACGGAGTAAAGGGCGTGCACTTCGCCGTATGGGCCCCGAACGCCGAGGAGGTCTCGGTCATCGGCGAGTTCAATTCCTGGAAGACCGAGACGCACAAGCTCTCTGTGCGGGACGACTGGTCCGGGATATGGGAGGGGTTCATGCCCGGGCTCGGCGCGGGCACGCTCTACAAGTACCACATCAAATCGAGGTACCACGGCTACAGCGCCCAGAAGGGCGACCCCTTCGCTCTCCGCTGGGAGGTCCCGCCCAGGACCGCCTCAATGGTCTGGGACTTAAATTATAAGTGGAACGACCTCGATTGGATGGAGGGCCGCCTCCACCGGAATTCCCTCAATGGGCCGATATCCATTTATGAGGTGCATCTCGGCTCCTGGAGGCGCGTCCCCGAGGAGAACAACCGGCACCTCGATTACCGGGAGCTCGCCCACCAGCTCTCCGATTACGTCAAGGAGATGGGCTTTACCCATGTAGAGCTCCTGCCCATAATGGAGCACCCGTTCTACGGTTCCTGGGGGTACCAGACGCTCGGCTACTTCGCGCCGACATCCAGGTACGGCACCCCGCAGGACTTCATGTACCTCGTAGACCACCTCCATCAGAACGGCATAGGGGTCATCCTCGACTGGGTGCCTTCGCACTTCCCGTCAGACGAATACGGGCTCGCCTACTTCGACGGCACGCACCTCTTCGAGCACTCTGACCCGAAAAAGGGCTTCCATCCCGACTGGGGGAGCAACATATTCAACTACGGCAGGAACGAAGTGAGGTCTTTTCTCATAAGCTCGGCGATGCTCTGGCTGGACAAGTACCATATAGACGGCCTCAGGGTCGACGCCGTCGCCTCGATGTTGTATCTCGACTATTCGAGGAAAGAGGGCGAGTGGATACCCAACGAGTACGGCGGAAGGGAGAATATCGACGCCATAAGCTTCCTCAAGAGGATGAACGAGGCGCTCTACCAGGAGTACCCGGACATACAGATGTTCGCCGAGGAGTCGACGGCCTGGCCGATGGTCTCGAAACCGACGCACCTCGGGGGCCTCGGTTTTTCCATGAAGTGGAACATGGGCTGGATGCACGACACGCTCAAGTACTTCTCCAAAGACCCCATACACAGGAAGTATTACCACAACCAGCTCACCTTCAGCATCTGGTACGCCTTTACCGAGAACTTCCTGTTGCCGCTCTCCCACGACGAGGTCGTACATGGAAAGGGTTCGCTCCTCGGCAAGATGTCGGGGGACGAGTGGCAGAGGTTCGCTAATCTAAGGCTCCTCTACGGGTACATGTACGGCCACCCCGGCAAAAAGCTCCTCTTCATGGGTTGCGAATGGGGGCAGGTGAAAGAATGGGCGCACGACGAGAGCCTCGAGTGGCACGTCCTCCAGTACCCGAGACACAGCGGCATGCAGACGTGGGTAAAGGACCTTAACAGGGTATACAGGACAGAGACCGCGCTCCACCAGGCTGACTTCGAGAACGCGGGGTTCGAGTGGATAGACTTCCACGACTGGGAAGACAGCGTCATAAGCTTCATAAGAAAGGGGCGCGACGCCAATGACATCATACTTGTCATCTGCAATCTCACGCCCGTTTTCAGGACCGATTACCGCGTAGGCGTGCCTGTCGACGGCTACTGGAAGGAGCTCTTGAACAGCGACGCGGTAGAATACGGCGGCGGAGGCAAAGGCAACCTCGGCGGCGTCCATGCGGACCACAGAGCGTCGCACAAGAGGCCGTATTCCTTGCGCCTCACTCTGCCGCCGCTCTCGGTCTGCTTCTTCAAAAAGAGCCTTTAGCAGGTCCAGACGGACGGGACTTTTTGCGGGTTCAGGTTTACAGCCTTAACCCGCCTTAACGCCAACCCCGCCTGGCAAATTTTTGTCTGTAATAATTACAGCAGTGATGTCTTAATGGTCAGTTCGTCTGTAAGGACCCTTACGTTCTCCGAATAATCTATCGGGCAATCTATGATGGTCACGCCGCTCGAATTAATGGCGTCCGAGAGCTCTCGCCCGAGTTCCCCGGCGCTATTCACCCTCGCCCCCTTTGCCCCGTAGCTCTCGGCGTATTTGATAAAATCCGGGTTGGAAAAATCAAGCCCGAAGGCCGGTAGCCTCATCGAGTCCTGTTTCCATTTTATCATGCCGTAGCCCCCGTCGTTTACTATGACGACGACGAGGTCGAGTGAGAGCCTTATCGCGGTCTCTATCTCCTGCGAGTTCATCATGAAGCCGCCGTCGCCCGCGACACACACGACCTTCCTCTCAGGGTTTATGATCTTTGCCGCAATCGCCGCTGAAAGCCCGGCGCCCATCGAGGCGAGCGCGTTGTCAAGGAGGACCGTGTTCCTCGCGTATGCGGGGTAGTTTCTCGCTATCCATATCTTGTACATGCCATTATCGAGCGCGAGTATGCCGTCTGCCGGGATGTGCCTTCTTAACTCGGAGACGAGCCTCTGCGGCTTTACGGGGAAGCCGTCGTCGCCGGACTTTTCCAGCACATGGGCCTTCCGCGACGCGATGACCTTCATGAAAAACCCGAAGTCCCAATGCGACTGCGGCCTTACGAGCGCCGTTATGGCCCGGATGCTCTGGGCGATGTCCCCCAGGACCTCGTGCGTGGGATAATAAACGTCGTCGACCGGGGCTGAATAGAAGTTTATATGAATGACCTTGCGGCTGTCATAGCCCATGATGGCGGGCGGTTTTTCCGTTACGTCGTGCCCGACGGCGATTATGAGGTCAGAGCGCTCTATGGCCCTGTGAAGGAAGTCCTTTTCCGATAACGCCGCGGTGCCGAGCGACAGCACGCTCCTCTCGTCGACCACACCCTTGCCCATCTGTGTCGTGAAGAACGGGATGCCGGTCTTCCGTATGAGCTCCTCGAGCTCGACCGAGACCCTCTTCCTGTTCGCCGCCGCGGCGATGAGTAGGAGCGGGTGGCTTGAGGCCTCTATCATGTCGACCGCCGTCTCTATCGCCTTGGCGTCAGGGCCGGGTCTCCGCAGTTTCGCAGAGTCTATCGGGCCCGCTATCGCGTGCTCGGAAGCGATGTCCTCGGGGAACTCGAGGTGCACTGCTCCGGGCCTCTCCTCCTCCGCCCTCCTGAACGCCTCCCTGACGAGCGAAGGGACAAGGTCGCCCGAGGTAATCTGCCTTGTCGCCTTTGTTATGGGCGACATCATCTCAAGGACGTTGATAATCTGAAAGAGCCCCTGTTTGGAGCGTCTTACGGGTTTCTGCCCGGTGATGACGACAAGCGGCATCCCTCCCAATTGCGCAAAGGCCACACCCGTTACAAGGTTCGTTGCGCCCGGCCCCAGGGTCGAGAGCACAACCCCGGCCCTGCCTGTCAAGCGTCCGCATGTCGCGGCCATGAACGCCGCGGCCTGCTCGTGCCTCGTCACAATGAACTTTATGGAAGACTTCCTGATGGATTCAAGGAGCACGAGCGACTCTTCTCCCGGGATGCCGAAAATATACCTTACCCCTTCCCTCTCCAGGCACTCTACAAAAAGGTCGGCCGCCGTCTTTATCATTCGATCTCCCTTAAAGTCTTTATACTATCAGGTTTTCAAAAACCGGCCCCATTGTCAAGGGCTGGTTTTAGGATATACTCAATACATGCTCATTAAACGTAAAAAACAGTGGGAGAGGCCCGAAAGCGAGGCGACACCCGAGGATATATACCTCAAGAGGCGCGACTTCGTAAAGATGATGGGGGTAGTTGGGGTGAACGCCGGGCTTTTTCTGAACAACGCGTCCATATTCGACCTCTTCGGGAAAAAGGGAGAGGAAGGGATCATAAAGATACCCAGGACTTTGACCTCACACCTCTACCCCGCGCAGAGGAACGCAAAATACGCGGTCGACCGGAAGATAACCGACGAGCTCGCGGCGGCCAAATACAATAACTTTTACGAGTTCTCGTCGTTTAAGAGCGTCTGGAAGGATGTGGATGCGATGGAGACGCGCCCCTGGCAGGTGGAAGTAGGCGGGCTCGTGCACAAGCCCCGCGTCTATGACATAGACGAACTCGTAAGGGAACTGCCGCTTGAAGAACGCCTGTACAGGTTCAGGTGCGTGGAGGCGTGGGCCATGACCGTCCCGTGGACCGGGTTTCCCTTAAGCGCTCTCATAAAAAAGGTCTCGCCGATGTCGTCGGCGAAATACATAAGGATGAGGACCTTCCACAACAGGAGCTGGGCCCTCAGCCAAAAGCTCCGGTTCTGGCTCCCCTGGCCCTATGAAGAGGGGCTTACTATGGAGGAGGCTATGAATGAGCTGACGTTCATCGCGACCGGCATATACGGCCACGAGCTCCCGAAACAGCACGGCGCGCCCATAAGGCTCATCGTCCCGTGGAAGTACGGCTTCAAGAACATAAAGTCGATTGTAAAGATAGACTTCGTGGAAGAGGAGCCCAAGACCTTCTGGAACACGCTCGCGCCGGATGAGTACGATTTCACCGCGAACGTCAACCCCGAGGTCCCGCACCCGCGCTGGTCGCAGGCGACGGAGCGGATAATAGATACGGACGAGCGCGTGCCTACGATAAAGTACAACGGCTACGGGGAGTTCGTGGCAAGGATGTACGGGAAGAGGTAAACAGTGCTGTCATTGCGAGCGAAGCGAAGCAATCCCATCTTTTTTATCGACAAATCTATAAATACGACCCCACCCCGCCTCCCCTTGTAAAAAGGGGAGGAGTTAAAGATGCGTCTATTCGTTTTTGTTTTTAAAATAACCAGGGCATGGGGTGAGCGAGCAGGGGGAGTAAAAAGGCGCGACAGCGCCCTAAGAGGCGAGCGGTCCTCGCCGGACTGGCAAATCCGTATCGGACAACTGTGCTTCAGGTAGACTTAAGTGACCCGATTTGAAATTGGCCCCGCGCCGAGCGGGGGAGGGGGAGGCCGTAGCGAGAATCCCCATGCCGAGAAAAGCCCGGCAGGACGCAACAGGTCTTAATCTCAGCTAATATTTTCAAGACTATATCCGAGCCTCCGCCGGCTTCAGCCTCTCCTTGAACCAGAAGGCCGCGAGCCTCGCTACCTCCTCAAGCGCCCCTGGCTCCTCGAAGAGATGGGTCGCCCCAGGCACTATGACAAGCTCCTTGTCGCACTTGAGCCGCGCGTAAGCCTTCCTGTTAAGATCAATTACAACATCGTCCCTGCCGCCGACGATAAGGAGCGTAGGCGCCTTGACCTTGGGCAGGGAGTCAAGGGCGAGGTCTGGCCTCCCGCCGCGCGAGACGACGGCGCCTATGGCCTCCCCCATGCTGACCGCGGCCTTAAGCGCCGCCGCCGCGCCGGTCGAGGCCCCGAATTACCCGATACTTGTACCAGGCATCTCGTCTTTAAGCCAGTGGGTAGCAGTTTCCAGCCTGCCGGAGAGGAGTTCTATATCAAACCTCGCGTCATAGTCCATGTCCTCTTCCCTCGTAAGGAGGTCCATGAGGAGCGTGCCCATCCCCGACTTCCTTAAGACCTGCGCCACGAAGTTGTTCCTGGGGCTGTGGCGTGAAGACCCGCTTCCGTGCGCGAAAAGCACCACGCCTACCGCGCCTTCCGGCACTACGAGCGAGCCTTCGAGCCTCACCTTTCCAGCCTCTATGAAGACAATCTGCTCGGAAGAATTTACAAGCCTCATCATCCGCTCCTCTTAGGGGTTGTATGAATAGAGGTCTTTATCTCTTGCCTAAGTATTGCCTTACATTCCCACGATGTCAATGGCCCGGCAAATCAATTGTTTTTATTATCTATTTATCCATTCAAACATTCATGGCGCGCCATGCGGCCCGTCTCGCCTTTCGCGCCGTCCTGCCGGAATGCGCATAAAAAAAGGGCAGGGTTGTCCCCTGCCCGGGTCAAGCACCATATTGTATGCAAAACTCTACCTGAAGAGCCTGCCGGCGATACCCGCGACGTGTTTGCCCTGGAAGCGGGCCATGGCAAGCTCGTTTTCCGACGGCGTCCTGTCTCCCGTTGGCGAGGCTATGGTCGTCGCCCCATATGGGCTTCCGCCGCTTATTTCACTCATCGTCATCTGCCTCTGCTCCGAGTACGGGAGGCCGACTATAATCATGCCGTGATGGAGAAGGGTCGTATGGAAGCTCAATATTGTAGACTCCTGTCCGCCGTGCTGGGTAGCGGTCGAAGCGAATACGGAGCCGACCTTGCCGATGAGCGCCCCCTTCATCCAGAGGCCGCCGGTAGAATCCAGAAATGCCCTCATCTGCGCGGACATATTCCCGAAGCGCGTAGGCGTGCCGAATATGACGGCGTCAGGCTCGCTCAGGTCGTCGAGCGTCGCCTGAGGCACGTGGGCGAAGGCCTTCTTCGCCTCGGTCGCCCTCATACTGGCGATGATATCGTCGGTGAGCGTCTCCTTTACCTGGAGCACCGAGACATCCGCCCCGGCCTCCTTAGCGCCGGCCGCTATCGCCTCGGCCATCTTCCAGACGTGCCCGTAGACGCTGTGGAATATTACATTCACCTTCATTTCATGCCTCCTTTACGAATGGATTCTTTCAAAGTTTATTAAGGCCGTTCAGAGCGGCCTCTTTATAAGCCTCAGATAGCGTAGGGTAATTAAAGACGACGTCCTTGAAGTAGTCTATGGGGCCGCCGAAGTTAAGCACCGCCTGGCCTATGTGGATGAGCTCTGAGGCCTTTTCCCCTATTATGTGGACGCCCAGAAGCCTCCTCGTATCCCTGTCGAAGAGGAGTTTAAGCATCCCGTGGACGTCCCCCGTTATCTGCCCGCGCGCGACCTCGTGAAAGTACGCGCAACCGGTCTCGTAGGCGACCCTCTTTTCAGAGAGGCTGTCCTCGGTCTCGCCTGCCATAGATATCTCCGGTATGGTGTATATGCCGAAGGGCAGGTGGCCGGCGATCTCGCAGGTAAGCCCTTCCTTCTCGAAGGCGTGGCATACGGCGCGCCTGCCCTGCTCCATCGAAGTCGAGGCGAGCGAGGGAAACCCAATAACGTCGCCTATGGCGTATATGTGCGGGACAACGGTCCTGAACCCGTTGTCCACCTTAAGAAGCCCCCTCTCCCCCGCCTTTATGCCTACGGCGTCCAGGTTAAGGCTGTCGGTATTCCCTACCCTTCCCATCGTATAGAGGAGCTTTTCAGACAATATGAGCTTTCCGCTTTTAAGGTGCGTGGCTACCCTTTCGCCGTCTGTCGCAATCTTAACGACCTCTTCCTTGAGCCTCAAGGTCACGCCCGAGTGCCTCATCCAGTATATGAGGCTGTTTACTATCTCCTCGTCGGCGAACACGAGGAGCCTCTCCTTCCTCTCAACGAGGTTCACCGAGACGCCGAGGGAGGCGAAGATGCAGGCGTACTCGCACCCGATTATCCCGCCGCCGACAATTGTCAGGCTCCTCGGGATTGCGTCGAGCCTCAAAATCGTGTCGCTGTCATAGACATATTCGGAGTCAAAGGGTATGTCAGATGGGCGCGCGGGCCTCGAACCTGTCGCTATTATGATAAAATCGCTTGTGATCTCCTCTCCCGCTCCGGTCCTACCCTTGACGAGAAGCGTGTGTCCGTCAACGAACGACGCGTCCCCGTAGATTATCTCCACGTTGTTCCTGTTGAACTGGTCGATTATGACCTCCATCTGCTTCCTTATGACCTCGGTCTTCTTGTACATGAGCTCGGTGAGCGTCACTTCCCGTCCGAGCGTGAACTGAAAGCCGAAGACCGCCCTCTGCTTAAAGCCGGTTAAGAAGAGCGCGGTCTCTCTGAGCGTCTTCGACGGCAGCGTCCCGGTGTGGAGGCCCGCGCCGCCGATGTAGGGGGACCGCTCGATTATCGCGACCTTCTTACCGAGCTTGGCCGCCTGTATCGCCGCCTTCTGGCCGCCTGGGCCAGAGCCTATGACAAGGCAATCGTATCTCTTCATAAAACCTCTTTCGTGTCTGCCGTGTGAATAACGCCCCCCTGGAACGGGGCGCGCGATGAAAGGCGGGGACTGCTCGATTCAACAAGGCCTCTCCCGGAAGGGTCTCTGTATTAAAACCGACGCATCCCATGACCTCCTCAAGTCCTAACGGGTTTATCAGAGTCGCGTTACTTGAAGTCAAAAAGGTCCATCGGCAGATATGAGCCGGCCTCGATGTCCGTCATGTCGACGTCTTCTGTTTTTACTCCGCCAAGGGCGTAGGACGAGATCTTTATCGGAAGGAAAAGCCTGTTATCGAGCCAGATGACGTATCTGTGGACGCCGTTAACCTCTTTTCCCTCTTTGCCGGTTACTTCCAGAACGACCGTGTCCCTGCCGTTGAGAGACTCTTGCCCCATGAGCCTCGCCTCGCCTGCGTCCTTTAATGACTCGACATTTTCAAGGAGGGCCCCGATGTGAGACTTATCCACCGTGTGCCCCTTCGAGCTCCTTATAAGCCTGTCTTCAGGGGAGAGGTCCATTACGAGGTATTTGAAAAATGCGAACGGGCGGAGCTTCACGCGCTTCAAATCCGGGTTATATACAAGGACCGCCCCCCTGTGTGGCTCCTCAAACTCCATCCTTATCCAGCCGGGCTTCCTGAAGAAGTACCTTATCTCCTCCCTCGCCGTGCCCTCGGACTTGATGGTAACGGTATAGGTATCAAGCCGGGCAAACGCCTCGGAGGCCTTAATAAGAGCCTCGTCCCCGGTAGTCACCGAAGCTATCAAAAAAAAAAGACCGAGGAGCATTTACCTGACCCGGCGCGAAAAAAAAAGCCAATCGGACGAAGCATCCATTAAAGGATTATATCCTCATCCGCCGGATTTGCAACTTGACGCCTATTCCTTCTCCTTTTCAAGGATGGGATATGCCGCGTTGGAGATGTAGGAGTTTATCCTCTTGAGGTTAGTGAGGACGTCCAAGTGTATGGCGCTCGTGTCGATGGATTCCTTGAGCCCCTTGTGGAGCCTGTTTATGTGGGCCTGCCGGAGCTCCCTTTCGAGCTCGGATATCTTCGCCTTGTGGCTCAAAAGCTTCCTTGCAAGCTCCCCGTCGCCCCCGGCGAACGCCGCTACCCCGGTCTCGAAGTTCTCCATGACCTTCTGGTGGAGGAGGCGTATCTCGTCCATCCCCTCCTTCGAGAAAGAGAGACCCCCCTTTATCTTTTTACGGGCGAGGTCCATGATGTTCTTGTCTATTACGTCGCCTATGTTCTCGATGTTGTCGGAGAAGAGCATTATCTCGAGCTCTCTCCTCGCCTGCTCATCCGAGAGGCTCTCTTTGGAGAGCTTTGTGAGATAGAGCTTCACCTCCCGGTCGAGGAGGTCGACGTCGTCGTCCCTCTCCTCAATCGACTCAAGTAGGTCGAGGTCGTTCCTCTCGAACACCTCAATCGACTTTTTGAGCATCTCGCCGACTATGTCTGAGGCCCTCAGGGTCTCCCTCGACGCCTGTACGAGCGCGAGCGTGGGTGAAGCGAGGACCATCGGGTCGAGATACTTGGGCCCGAACCGTTTCTTTTCCTCCCTCTCTGGAAGGAGTATCTTTACGAAGTTGGTAAAAGGCCCGGTAAAGGGGAGGAATAAAAGCGCGATGGCGATATTAAAGAAGGTGTGCGCGTTAGCTATCTGCCTGGCGAGGTCCGGCGTGGAAAGGCCGACGAGGTGCGTAAACACGCCGAGAACGGGTATTACTATGACAACGCCCAGCACCTTGAAGAGGACATGGGCTATTGCGACCCTTCTGGCGTCGATGTTGGCCCCAAATGACGAGACTATGGCGCTCACACTCGTGCCGATGTTCGCACCCAATACTATCGGCATGGCGGAATCCAGCGTCAATAACCCAGCGTGCGCGAACGTGATGGCAAGGCCGAGCGTAGCCGCGCTCGAATGGAGGAGTGCCGTCAATAGCGCGGTCACTATTATCCCGGCGAATGGGTCCCGGCTTAAGCTTAAGAGTATCTCGGTCCAGAGCGGGTTTCTGGCTATAGGCTCAAACGTCTCCGTGAGGGTCTTTAGCGCGAAAAACACGAACCCGAAGCCGAGTATCGCCTGCCCCAGGTCCTTTGCCGGGCCGCGCCTGCCGATGTATCTGATGAGTATGCCTGCGCCGATTACGGCTATCGCGTAGTCGTAGACCCTGAAGGCGATTATCTGGACCGTGAGGGTCGTCCCGATGTCGGCGCCGAGGATGACGCCCATCGTCTCCCCGAGGCCTAAGAGGCCTGAGCCGACGAAGCCGACGAGCATGACGGTTGTAGCGCTCGATGACTGCAAGAGCGCGGTTATAGCCGCGCCGGCGCCGAGACTTTTGAAGCGGTTGGAGGTGGCTGTAATGAGAAAACTGCGGAGGCGCGCCCCCGCGGCCCGCTGAAGGCCCTCGCCCGCAAGCCTCATCCCGTAGAGGATGAGCATAACTCCGCCGAAGAGACTTAATATGGATAAGGTGGACATGGCCCCCAATATGTATTTCGGCGGAATCCCGCACTCTTATAAGGAAAAACATGCGGCAAATCAATGATATCCCTTGTGCCTGGTTTCCGCAAGGGATTCCTTGGCGGTATTGCCGAGTGTTTTGCCTTGCATTTTTCATCTCCAAAAGTATAATTAATGCTCTTTATCCTTTCCAGACCTTATATCCGCTAAATTCCACTGATGCTTGAGGAGGGTTGATGACCACGATAGTAGATATTTCCGCAAGGGAGATACTTGATTCCAGGGGCAACCCGACGGTCGAGGTGGAGGTCACGCTCGACGGCGGTTTCAGGGGCCGCGCCGCGGTGCCCTCAGGCGCCTCAACAGGCAAGTTCGAGGCCGTGGAGCTCAGGGACAACGACAAGAAGAGGTATCTCGGCAAGGGCGTACTGAAGGCCGTAAGGAACGTGGAAGAGAAGATCGCCAAGGAACTCATCGGCATGGACGCTTCCGACCAGGTTCTCATCGATAAGACCATGATAGACCTCGACGGGACCGACAATAAAGGCAAGCTCGGCGCGAACGCGATACTCGGCGTCTCGATGGCGTGCGCCAAGGCGGCATCTGAAGCCGCGATGCTCCCGCTCTACAGATACATCGGAGGCGCGAACGCGCGCGTCCTTCCCGTGCCCATGATGAACATCATAAACGGCGGTGCACACGCGAACAACAACCTGGATATACAGGAGTTCATGGCCGTCCCCGCGGGTTTCACGTCGTTTAAGGAGTCGCTCCGGGCAGGCGTTGAGATATTCCATAACCTGAAGGCGATACTTAAGAAACGGGGGCTCTCTACGGCCGTCGGCGACGAGGGCGGCTTCGCGCCGGAATTGAAGTCGAACAGGGAGGCGATAGAGGTCATCATAAAGGCCATCGACGCCGCAGGGTACAAGGCCGGGAAAGACGTCTTCATCGCGCTCGACTGCGCCTCAAGCGAGCTCTACAAGGAAGGCGACTACACGCTCGAAGGCAAGGAAATATCGTCTGACGAGATGGTAGAGTACCTCGAAGGGATAGTGAAGGACTACCCCGTAGTCTCCGTCGAGGACGGGCTCTCCGAGGAGGACTGGAAGGGATGGAGGCTTTTAACGAAGAGGCTCGGCCACAGGGTCCAGCTCGTAGGAGACGACCTCTTTGTGACGAACGTCGCGAAACTCTCAAGGGGCATCCTGGAGGAGGTCGGTAACTCCATACTCGTGAAGGTCAACCAGATTGGGACGCTGACCGAGACGCTCGAAGCCGTGGAGATGGCCAAGAGGGCCGGGTACACGGCCGTCATCTCCCACAGGAGCGGCGAGACGGAAGACGCGACGATCGCCGATATTAGTGTCGCGACAAACGCCGGACAGATAAAGACCGGCTCGGCATCGCGGACAGACAGGACGGCAAAATACAACCAGTTATTGAGGATAGAAGAGGAACTTGGCTCTGTCGCGCAGTATCCCGGGGTCTCCGCCTTCAAGGCGAAAAGGGTCTGAAAAATGAATTAAATCAGCAGGTTGCCCTCCTTCGGAGGGCAACCTGCTCTCTTCACCTGTTGATTAAAAGATTCCTTTTGTGATATACTATTTTATCGATGCGACGAGATAATCCCATACCTTATACCCAGGCCTTTTCCAATAAACTTTCAATTTTAAATCACATTATAAATTTTAAGGTGCGCACGGGTATTTAGCCCGCGCCCTGGAGGACTGGTATCTTTGGAAGGCCTTATATTCGAGGTTATAATCGTTGTTGTTTTAATACTCCTGAACGGCTTTTTCTCAGGCGCGGAGATTGCGATAATCTCCGCCAAGAGGTCGGCGCTTGAAAAACTCGCAAAGGACGGCAACATCTCCGCCGGGGTCGTAAACCGGATGAAGGACGACCCGGACAGGTTCCTCGCGACAGTCCAGGTGGGCGTGACCGTAGTCGGCACGCTCGCCTCTGTCATAGGCGGCTACACCGCGGCCTCGCACTTAAGGCCCGTCTTCGCGGCTATTCCCTTCGGGCCTCTGCAGGAGTTCTCGGAGTTCGTATCACTCGGCGTCGTTGTCGTAGTGATATCGTACGCAACCCTCGTAATCGGCGAGCTCGTGCCGAAGTCTTTGGCTCTGCGCTACGCCGAGAGGATAGCGTGTTTTTCGGCGCGCCCCTTGAACCTCCTCTCTCAATTTTCGTCCTTCTTCATAAGGATACTTACCGCCTCCAACAAGGGGGTGCTGAAGCTCCTTAACGTGAAGGAGCCGGACAAGCGGGTATTTATCTCTGAAGAGGAGATAAAGTTCTTCATACAGGAAGGCAGGGAGACGGGCATTTTCGAGGAGACCGAGGCCGACCTCCTCCACGGCGTATTCGAGTTCGCGGACACGACCGTAAAGGAGGTCATGGTCCCGAAGCACAAGTTTAGCGCAATTGAAGTGAACATGCCACCTGAGCAGTCGTTGAAGTACATCTCGGAGACGGGGTTTTCGAGGTACCCTGTATACAGGGAGACGCTTGAGCGTGTAGTAGGCATCCTCTATAACAAAGACCTCTTCAGGGCCATGGAGCAGGGCAGGCCGATAGTCCTTAAGGACCTGCTCCGCACCCCGTACTTTGTCCCGAACTCGATCATGATAAGCAGGTTGCTCCGCGAGATGCAGAGGCGGAAGGTCCACATGGCCGTCGTCGTTGACGAGCACGGCGACGTCGACGGGCTCGTGACTATCGAGGACATCCTGGAAGAGATAGTCGGAGAGATAGAGGACGAGTACGATACCGACAAGGGCGGGCTCGTGGAGAAACTACGCGACGGCACGATGGTCATAGACGCCTCGGCCTCCATCAGGGACCTTGAGGACCTCGGCGTCGTAATAGACGAGGAGACCGAGGAGGAGTACCACACGCTCGCGGGGTTCATGCTCGCGAAACTCCAGAGGATACCGAGGGGCGGCGAATTCGTCATCTACCAGGGCCAGAGGTTCACGATAGTGGACGTGGAGCTTAACCGCATAATCAAGGTCAAGGTCGAGTCGCTGGAGAGCCCCAGAAAGACGAATACCATAACTGCGGTGTAGAGGATTGAGCGATAGCGCTTTGGAACGCGGGGCCGCAGACGAGCAGGCTTGTCAGTACCACCAATAAAGACATATATTTTTCAGAATTCATTCAGCGCACCTTTGAAAATTCAGACAGAGCCGTTTGCGCTCTTTGATATTGGGTTACGCTTTGCTAACCCAACCTGCCTTCTGAACAGACAAAGTGTAGCTTGAGGAGGGTTAATGATCAAAAACATGGGGCTTTTTTGGAAGCGCGAAGATGTTAATTTCGGCGCTAAAGGGAAGGGCAAGAAAGGTAGCTTATCGGGAAAATTAAGCACAGCAAAAAAGAGTGGAGATGTTGATTTTTGGGAACAGGTGGGTATTTACGCTTTATATGCAGACTATCGATTGGTTTATATTGGACAGACTGGAGGAAAAGGAAATAGATTAGGTAGCAGACTCCGACAACACACACAAGATGATTTGGCTGGTAGATGGGATTCTTTTTCCTGGTTTGGTTTTAGCATCGTAAAGAAAAACAATACCTTAACAGATCCACCCAGAAATAAACAGAACAACTTATCTAATATTCTAAACATAATGGAGGGTGTGGTTATTGCCGTAGCGGAACCGCCTTTAAACAGACAGGGTGGTCGTTTCAAAGATGTGGAGAGATATCTGCACGTCTCGGTTCTTCAGCCCCGTAAGTTGGGTTCTGGGTAGTTTTTTTCAAAAACCCAGGGCATAGGTGAGCGAAGCCTAAGGGAGGCAGAGACGGGCGAGCCTGGGTGGATTGTCACGAAGCGCGTAGCGCGAGCGAGCGGGTGGGGGAGGTAGAAAGCAAGCGAATCCTATGCCCAAAAGCGCGCAGTGCGCGCAAAAGGGCTTTTGCCAAAAAATATTTTGTCGGGGCACGCTTCGCTAACACAACCGGCTTCCGCGAATACCTCCCTACCCCTTCTTGAGGAACCTCATCAGCCCCTTCAACGGCAACGTGTTTATCACGTCCTTCTTCTCTATCCACCCCCTTCTGGCCGCGTGTATGCCGTAGACGATATTCTGAAGATGGTTTATCGAATGCGCGTCGGTGGAAATGGCTATCTTGACGCCCTTGTCCTTTGCGAGCCTCAGGTGTATGTCGTTAAGGTCGAGCCTCTCCGGGCAGGAGTTCAGTTCAAGGGCGACGTTGTGTTTCTTCGCCTCATCCATGACAGCTTCCATATCTACTTCGTAAGGTCCCCTCTCGCCCAAGAGCCTCCCGGTCGGGTGGGCGAGGATGTTCACGAGGCCGGTTTGAACGGCCTTTATAATCCTCGCGGTCATCTCCCCCTTCTTCATTCCGAAGCCTGAATGGACCGCCGCTACGACGCAGTCGAGGGCGCCAAGCACCTTTTCCGAATGGTCGAGCGTCCCGTCTCCCCTTATGTCTACCTCGCTCCCCTTCAGGACCCTGAACCTCTCCCCCTTTTTCTTCAGGTGTTTGTTGAATTCGTCCACATACGCCATCTGCGCGAGTATCCGCGCCTCGTCGAGCCCGTGGGCTATGCCCACCGCCTTAGAGTGGTCGGTGACGGCGATGTACTCGTAGCCCATACTAATAGCCGCCTCTGCCATGGCGTCGAGCGTGGAGCCACCGTCGCTCTCATCCGTGTGTACATGGAGGTCGCCCCTGATCTCCTCCGGTAGGAGCGGCTCAGGGAGCCTCCCCTCAAGGGCGGCCTCTATCTCGCCCTTCATCTCACGGAGTTCCGGCGGGATCCACGGGAGCCCCACGGCCTTGTAGACGTCCTCTTCCTTACTCCCGGCCACCCGCTTGCCGGTCGCGGAATTAAATACCCCGTACTCGCTCACCTTAAGCCCCATCCTTTTTGCCCTGTCTCGTATGGCGACGTTATGCGCCTTGGACCCGGTAAAATACTGTAGCGCCGCGCCGAAAGACTTTTTATCCAGCGCGCGGAGATCGACCTGAAGTCCTGACTTAAGCGCCACCGTGGACTTCGTCTTGCCTTTTGCGAGCACGTCCTTTATCTCCGGGTGCGTTAGAAACCTATCCATCACTGCCTCCGGGTCCTTGCAGGTGGCGAGGATATCGAGGTCCCCGACCTCCTCCTTCCACCTGCGGAGGCTCCCTGACAAGACTATTTCGAATATTCCGGGTACGGCCTTCAGGTAGTCCCTGAAGGCCTCCCCGCAGCGAAGGGCGGTAGATATCTTCCACTTGCCCGATATCAATCTCAATGCCTCTATCCCCTTCAATATCTTTCTCTCACTCACTTCTCCGAATCCCGGGAGGTCCCGTATCCTCCCCTCTCTGGCCGCCCTCTCAAGCCCGTCAATGGAGGAGACGCCGAGTACCTTGTGGAGTATGGCCGCTTTCCTCGGGCCGAGCGACGCGACCTTTATCATATCGAGCATACCCGCCGGTATCTCTCTCAGGAGCTCGTCGTGGTAGGCGCAATAGCCGGTTGCGAGCATCTCGACGACCTTTGAACGGGTCGATTCCCCTATGCCGGGTATGTGTTTCAGGCCTTCCACGCCGTTTTTTCCATAGAGCGAGCGGAGCGGCTCTTCGAGTCCGTCAATAATTAACGCGGCGTTCCTGTATGAGCGGACCCTGAATAAATCCCCGCCCTTTATCTCAAGGAGGTCGGCTATCTCATGGAACACGCGCGCTATCTCAGGGTTCTCCACGGCCTCTCCCTTTCCTTTGCAGTTTTCATGCGTTAATTATATAATAAACGGGTTTTTCCGTCTCCTGCGAAAAGGTTGACATCGCACCCGGTAATTACATACACTCAAGTATTGCAAAAGTCCACTCGGGTCCTTCTAAGATGACTAAAAACCCCATAGGGGTATTCGATTCCGGCATCGGGGGCCTGACGGTCCTCCGGGAGATAACGAGGCTCCTGCCAGACGAGAACACCATTTATCTCGGCGACACGGCGCGCGTCCCCTACGGGTCGAAGTCGAAGGAGACGATTGAGCGGTACTCGTTCGAGGTCGCCTCGTTCCTTATGAGGCACGACATAAAGTTCCTCGTGGCGGCGTGCAACACGGCTTCGGCGCTTGCGGTGCCGAAGCTCACGCTGAAACTCGGCATCCCGGTCCTCGGCGTCATCGAGCCCGGCGCAAAGGCGGCCGTTTCGGCCACGAGGAATAAGCGCATAGGGGTCATCGGGACCGAAGGCACTATCAGGAGCGGGGCTTACGCCTCCGCTATAAAAATGATAGACCCGTCCGTCGAGACGTTCGTAAAGGCATGCCCTCTCTTCGTGCCGCTCGTCGAGGAGGGCTGGAACGAAGACGATGTAACCATGCTTGTCGCCGAGAGGTATCTGCTGGACTTGAAAAACTCCGGCGTCGACACGCTCGTCCTCGGTTGCACGCATTACCCGCTCCTTAAGGATATCATCTCAAGGGTCATGGGCGCGTCCGTCCGCCTGATAGACTCGGCAGAGGCGACCGCCGTTGAGGTTAAACGCATACTCTCGGAAAAGGCGCTCTTGAATAGCGGAGCGAATACCACGCACAGCTTCTTCGTGACCGACTCTCCAGAGCGGTTCCTCGCAGTCGGCAGGAGGTTCTACGGAGAGGGGCTTGAACGCGCGGAGCTTGCCAACATTGAAGGCCTGTAAAACCTGACATGGCTAAAAAAAAGAGACCTGAAAAGGGAAAAGACAGGCCGAAGCCGAAGAAGAAACGGACCGGCAAAGGCTCTGGCGCGCTTACGGTAGCCATCGCGGCGGTCATTACCATAGTGGCCGGGCTCGTACTCATATCCGTATACAGCGGGAGAGCCCCCTGGGAGAGGCCAACGAAAGAGATCCTCGTATATATCGCCGACGATGAAGGAGAGCGCCTCGCGCCAAAAAAAACGCTGATACCTGACGGGTCCGTGGAGAGCGAGGTGCGCGAAGCCCTAAGGACGGCGATCAGGGACGGCGAAGGCACCATCCCGGAGTCCACAAGGGTGCTCCGGGTCAACATAAAACAACGCTCCGCCTCAGTCGATCTCAGCAAGGAGGTCTCAGAGGACCACCCCGGCGGCTCCACAGGCGAGATTTTAACGGTATACTCAATTGTAAACACCGTGGCCCTCAACTTCCCTGAGATCGAAGAGGTCCAGATACTCATAGAGGGAAAGAAGGCGGAGACACTAAAGGGGCATATAGATATAAGCCAGCCGCTCAAACCGGACAGAAAGATTATCAGGGAATAAACACTTCAAAAAACATGCCTGTTAAGTTCAGACGAGAAAGAGACTCGCTCGGCGAGCGGATGGTCCCTAAAGACGCCTATTACGGGATACAGACGCTCCGCGCGCGCGAGAACTTTCAAGTAAGCGGCATCCGGCCAAAACGGACGTTCATAAGGGCTACCGCACTTGTGAAGCACGCCTCTGCTTCCGCGAACATGTTGCTCGGCCTCCTCGACAAAAAGACGGCCTCCGCCATAATGAGGGCCTCCATTGAGGCCGCCGAAGGCCTATTCGACGGAGAGTTCATAGTGGACGCATACCAGGCAGGGGCCGGCACGTCGCACAACATGAACGCGAACGAGGTCATCGCCAACAGGGCGATAGAGCTCCTCGGCGGAAAAAAAGGCGACTACTCGCTCGTACACCCGAACGACCACGTCAACAGGAGCCAGTCGACGAACGACACGATGCCGACGGCCCTGCGCCTCGCTATCCTCCTTTCCTCAGAGACCATCCTGGCCCCCCTCGCCTCTTTTGAGACCGCGCTCAGGAAAAAATCGAGGGAGTTCTCCTCAATCATCAAGTCCGGGAGGACCCACCTCCAGGACGCCGTCCCGGTGACGCTCGGAGAGGAGTTCGGCTCATACGCCTCAGCCGTTAAAAACTCCAGTCTTCGCCTTAAGACAGCGCTCGGCCGCATGAGAACGACAGGCCTCGGCGGGACGGCCGTCGGCACGGGCATTAACACGCACCCAAAGTACAGGGAAACGGTCACAAGAGAGCTCTCTAAAGTCTCAGGGGTTCGCTTTGTCAAGGCAAAGGACCCATTCGAGGCCTTGAACAGCATGGCGGACTTTGCCTCTTTCTCAGGCGAGCTCCGGAACTTAAGCCTTGAGCTCATACGGGTCTCGAACGACCTCCGGCTTTTGAGCTCAGGCCCGAATACCGGGCTCTCCGAAATAAGGCTCCCGGCTCTCCAGCCCGGCTCTTCCATTATGCCGGGTAAGGTCAACCCGGTGATGGCCGAGATGCTCACTATGGTCTGCTTTCAGGTCATCGGCAATGACGCGGCCGTAGCCCTGGCCGTCCAGGCCGGACAGCTGGAATTGAACGTCATGGGCCCGGTCATAAACTATAATATCCTCCAATCGATAGAGATACTCGGCTCCGCAATTGCCGCGTTTACGGATAAATGCGTGGCAGGCATAAAGGCGGACGCGAAGAGGTGCGCGGGGCTTTTCGAGCGCTCTGCCGGGCTTGCGACGCTCCTCAACACCTTCATCGGTTACGACGAGGCGGCCTCTGTCGCAAAGGAGGCCCTTCGTACCGGAGAGACGATAAAGGACATTGTTATCGGGAAAGGCATAATGACGGGAAAGGAATGGGACCGTCTCATGGACCCGACGCTCATAACAAGCCCAACGGACTTAAAGAGGTCCCGTAAGGGATAATGGACAGGTATACCTGATATTTTTTTCCAAAGGCTTGATGAAGCCTTTGGCTGGGGTTGAGCGCGTATTCAGCTACTTATCGTCAAGCGGCAGTCCAGACGCCTGCCACGCGCTGAAGCCGCCTATGAGCGCGCTCGCCTTTTTAAACCCATTGTCCAGGAGGATGAGCGCCGCACCGGCGCTCGAGTGCTCGTCTGTTCAGGTGCAGTAGGCTACCGCCTCTTTCGCCTTATCGAGTTCGCCTAACCTTAACTCGAGCTCTTTTAAAGGTATCCGTATCGCCTTTGGCAACCTCTTTGAGGAGGCCGCGTAATCGGTCGTGTTACGGACGTCGAGTATCGTAAGCGGCTCCCCGGCCTCTATCTTCCTCTTGAGCTCTTCCCTTGTTATCCTTGGCGCGTCCATAATCCGTCCTTTATTATGTGAAGTCTATCTCGTCTATCGTAGACGTTTCGGCGCCTTTTGCCAGCATCTCTTCGAGTGCCCTCTCCGAATCGCCGGGCCTGGCGTCAACGCCCTTTATGGCGTCGAGGAGGACCGTCACCTTGAAGCCTCTGCCAAGTCCGTCCAGCGCGGTCGCCTTTACGCAGTAGTCTCCCGCGAGCCCTCCAAGGTAGATGTGCGTTATACCCCTCCCCTTGATGGAGGCCTCGAAGTCCAGGCCAACAGGGTCAAAGCCGTCAAAACCGGAGTAGCTGTCGCCTTCCGGAGATTCGCCCTTTGTGATTATTACCGCGTCAGCGGGCATCTTAACCCCCGGATGGAATCGCGCGCCCTCTGTCCCCTGTACGCAGTGCGGCGGCCACGAGCCGCCGAATTCCTTAAAGTGGACAGTCCTTGCCGGGTGCCAGTCTCTTGTGAAGAAGACCTGCACCCCGGCGGCCATAAAAAGGTCCAGATACCTGTTTACAACCGGGACTATCCCGTCGCCACCCGGTACCGGTAGCGCCCCTTTGGGGCAGAAGTCGTTCTGGAGGTCGACTATGACGAGGGCGCTCCTGTTCCTCATCTCCCCGCTCCCAACATCGGCCCCTCCGTTATACTAAACTCCAAGCCGATAACCGGCCCGTCAGCAAAATAATAGCGGGTTTTTCTTTTGTGTCAAGGCAGAGGGGTTGAAAATGGGCGGGTTTTGGTTTATCCTTATTTATTCGGAATTGAAAACGGAGGTTTTATACGATGTTAAGAGCAAGGATGGTCTTATACGCCGCCCTTTTCACGGTCGTACTCGCGCTATTCGCGGCAGACTCTCAGGCGACCGACGGGGTCCAGAGGCACAGGCTTTCGAACGGCCTTACGGTAATCATAGAGGAGGCCCGTTCGGCCCCTGTCGTCTCGGTCCAGATGTGGGTAAGGGTCGGGAGCGCGGACGAGACCGACAAAGAGGCCGGCATCTCCCATGTATTCGAGCACATGTTGTTCAAGGGGACTGGCAAGAGGACGGTCGGAGAGCTCGCCTCGATGATTGAGTCCGTCGGCGGCGACATAAACGCGTACACCTCCTTTGACAATACCGTCTACCACCTGACCGTGCCGAGCAGGCACTTCTCAACCGGCCTCGACGTCATAGCGGACGCCATACAGAACTCCGCCTTCGACCCCGAAGAGCTCAAAAAAGAGCTCGAGGTCGTCATTGAGGAGATACGGATGAACGAGGACAGCCCCGGGAGGACGATGTACAAGTCGATCCTCCGGAACGCTTACACGACGCATCCGTACAGGAGGCCGGTCATCGGCTATCAGGAGACGGTAAGCTCATTCACGAGGCCCCAGATACTGGGCTTCTTCAGGCGCTGGTACGTCCCCAACAACATGACGCTTGTCATCTCCGGCGACGTCGACGGCTCTGCCGCGCTCTCAGAGGTCAAAAAAGCCTTCAGGGGCTTTAAGAAGGCCGAGGACCCCCATAAAAAGAGGCCCGTCGAGCCCGCGCAGAAGGTACTTAAGACCGAGATACTCACAAGACCCATAAAGGACGGACACCTCGGGCTCGCCTTCCACATCCCTTCTCTTAAGGACCCGGACATATACGCGCTCGACGTCGCGGAAGTGATACTCGGAGGCGGGGAGACATCGAGGCTCTACAAAAAACTCAAGCTGGAAAAATCCCTCGTCCACGGGATATCCTCATACGGCATGTCTCTTAAGGACCCCGGTCTCTTCTTCATAACCGCTGTCCTTGAGCCCGGGAACATCGAGGACGCGATTTCAGGGACCATCTCAGAGCTTGAGAGGCTCAAACACGAGGGGCCAGACCACGAGGAGATAGAGAGGGCGAAGTTCAACATCGAGAGCGACTTCGTCTACTCGCGGGAGACGACGGACGGGATAGCCGGAAAGCTCGGGTACTTCGAGACGAACCTCGGGGACGTCAACTACGAAAGAAAATACATCGAGGGGATAAGGAAGGTGGGTTCGGACGACATAAGACGCGTGCTCGCGAAGTACATCAACCCCGAGGCGATGACCGTCTCCACGCTCCTCCCGAAGGACGCCCCTCCCATTTCAAGGGACGCGATAGCCGGAACAATAGCCGCATCCTTAAAAACGGCATCTTCGAAGCCGGCAAATGCCGAGGCGGATACAAAAACAACAAAGGTGAGGCTTGAAAACGGCATCACGCTCATCGTAAAAGAGGTCCACTCAAACCCGACGGTCGCGTTTTACGGGGCGTTCCCCGGCGGCCTCAGGTTTGAAAAGCCGGACAAAAACGGCGTAGGGAACTTCACCGGAGCGATGCTCACAAGGGGCACTGCAAAGAGGACGCGGGAGGAACTCTCCCGCGAGGTCGAGGAGATGGCCGGCGGAGTATCGGGCTTTTCCGGCTGGAACTCCACGGGGGCGTCCGGCAAGTTCTTATCATCCTTCTTCGACAAGGGGCTCGGGATATTCGCCGACGTCCTTTTAAACCCTGTCTTCCCTGAAGCCGAGATTGAGAAGCTCCGGAAGGACACCCTCGCGGGGATAAACAGGCAGGAGGACAACCTGCCGGGCTATACCTTCAAGCTCTTGTATAAAGAGCTCTTCAAGGTCCATCCATACGGTATGCCCGCCATAGGCACCAGGGAGACTGTCGCGGATTTCAGGCGCGACGACATGGTCGCCCACCACGAGGCGTTCTTCGTGCCTGACCGGATGATACTGACGATAGTCGGAGACGTGAAGACCGATTACGCGATAGAGAAGGTAAAGGCGGCCTTCACGGACTTCAAGAATACCGGGAAGGCGCTTGCGCGCCCTCTGCTCGACCCTCCGCCGTCCGGCATAGTAAAGACCGGAGAGATGAAGGATAAGGAGCAGACCCACATGGCGATAGCCTTCCCCGGCACCACCATAGGCAACGAGGACAGTTATCCGTTAAGGGTCTTAAGCGAGATACTCTCCGGCCAGGGCGGCAGGTTATTCATAAACCTTAGGGACAGGCTCTCTCTCGCATACAGCGTAAGCGCCGTTGAGCGCGAAGGCGCGGACCCCGGCATATTCGGCGTCTACATAGCCTCGGCGCCGGAGAAGAAAGACCAGGCCATTGCGGCGCTCCTAAAGGAGCTCGAAGAGATAAGGACGAACCCTGTGGCAAGCGACGAGCTGAACCGCGCCAGGATGTCGCTCATAGGCTCCTACGAGATAGGTCTCCAGGAGGTATCGAGCCAGGCCTCCGACATGGCGAATAACGAGCTCTACGGTCTGGGCTACGGGTTCAGCAGGGAGTATCTGGGCAAGATCGAGGCAGTTACCGTTGATGACGTCCTGAGGATAGCGAGGAAGTACATAACGCTCGACTCTTACGTAGTCTCGATTGTAGGGCCGAACGGCAACAAGGCTGAACCGGAGCCTAAGCCGTAAAAAAGGCGCAGGCGGCCCGAAAGGGCCGCCTGCGCATGAAGTTCCGCATCTACTCTTGCCCCTTATTTTATCTCGTATATAGAATAACCGTTCGCGTCAAAGAGCCTCTTCGCGTGAACGTTGAAAAACTCAGCGACGCGCTTGAGGCCGTCTCCATCGAAGTTGTCGTTCAAGAACCTCTCAAATATCTCGTCGTTAAAGAACAAGTGGGTTATCCCAATGGCGCGGAGCCTTGCCTTGAATTCCTCCGCGTTTTTAGATGAGAGCACCATGACTTTCAGGAGCTTACCCATCCTGTCGCCGTAAAAGTAGTCCCTCTCCCAGTAATATCCCCTGTCGCCTGAAAAGAGGAGGAAGACCCTGGAGCCTTCGGGGATGCGGCTGTTGGCGTATGAGACGGCCTTGTAATCAGGGAGCATCCTTTCAAGGTACGCCTCTCTGGTGTCATTCCCGAAGAGATACGAGAGCGGCCTGTATTTATCATAAAGCCCCTTTTCGTAGGCGAGGCAAAAGCCGACCGTAGCGACCGCGAGCGCGATAGCGAGCCACTTAAGCCTTGTATCATAGAGGTTCCTGAGGCCGAGCGCGGCGAATATCGCAAAAAGAGGGATTACAGGTAAAAGGTATCTGGTCACGAGGTCAACTGAGAGTATCGCCATCGTTATAAAGAGCCCGGCGAAGAGCGCGAGGTACTTTATGTCCCCTCCCCGCCTCTTTATAAACGCGAGCGGCATGAGGACGAGGAATAGAGGATTAAGCACGCCGTCGAACTTCTGGATCGAGTTATCCTCTCCCCCGATGAATATCCTTATTGGTATGAGGACGATATCGAGCGCGCCTTCGTCGTAGAGGACGATCCTCTTGGCGATCGGCGCGAGCTCCGTCGTCACATGCACCCCCTCGCCCTTTCCAACTGACGAGGCCGCGCTCTCGTAAATGGGATAAAGCGGAGACCCTGTCCAGAGATAATTCCGCGCCAGCCACGGGGAGAGCACAAAGACGGCGACCGCGATAAAGACGGCGGTATCGGCGAGAGAGCGCGCATATTGCTTTTTATTTACGCGGACCATGAAAACAAAACCCGTTATAAGGGCGAATGTAAGTATCGTATTGTACTTCGCCGAGAGCGCAAGTCCCGTGGATATGGCTGAGACGGCGAGCCATCTGAACCCGTCATCCTCCCTCCACCGGAGGGCCGCGACAACCGCGAGCGTCGAGTAGAACGCCGCTCCGTGGTCGATGTACGCGGTCCTCGAAAGGTTGGCTACAAGCGGCGTTGCAAGGTAAAGGAGCATCCCGACAAGGCCCGTCGCCCTGCCTGAGGCGCGCGAGAGATAGAAGTATATGACGAGCCCGGTCGCGACGGCGAACCCGAGATGGATGAGCTTGGGGACGACGTCGCTACCGAGCCCGAGCGAGACCATGTATAAGAGGTCGATGTTCTGCGGCAGGTACGAATAGTTCATGAAGGGTATCTCGTGTATCGCGCCCTTTTGGAGGTAGAGCTTCGGGATCGCGAGGTGGGAGATGAGCTCGTCGCGGACGACCGGGGGGATGAGGGCGAGCGGCACGGCTATGATTATAGAAAAGACGACTGCCGCGGCAAGAAACTTCTCGTAGAGCGTCCATTCCTGAGGGAGGCGCGTCCTTTTCCAGCGCCATGCAAAGAACAAGAGAAAAGCCGCAGGAATGAATATGGGGAGGAGGAGAAAAGGCGGCGTAATGAGGCCGGCGTGCCCTAATGCGAATACGATGAGGCTTGAGAGGCCGAGCGCAAACCCGAGCCTGCATATGTCTTCAAGGCAGAACTTCAACCGGCTCCTTACTGCATCCAGAGGTACATGAAGCTCATGCCTGGCCTCCCTGTGAACGAGCCCGCGTCGATATTGACGAGGTTGATGGAGACCGGCAGGTCTGCAAGGCTTGAATAGATGTTGTTCCTGTACGAGCGCGGAAGGGCGTAGGCGACGAGGCGCGCCTCTTTTATACCGGCCTTTGATTTGGCGGCTTCAACCGCGTCGTCGAGGTAGCCTATCTCGTCGATGAGCTTCAAGTCAAGCGCCTGCCGGGCGGTATATACCCTGCCGTCGGCGATTTTCTTAAGCTCTTCGCGCGTAAAAGAGCCCTTTCTCCCGTCCATTACGACGTCGAGGAACCTCTCGTAGAGGTCGTCTATGATCGACTGGAGTATGATTCTTTCGTCACCCGTCATGGGACGGAGTATCGAGCCTATGTCTTTTTTATCCCCGGACTTTATCGTCTGGTTGGCGATACCTACCTTCTCAAGGAGCCCTGAAGCGTTTACGCTGAAGGCGACGACCCCTATGGAGCCGGTGACCGTTGTCGGGTGGGCTATTATCCTGTCGGAGGCCGCCGCGATATAGTAGCCGCCTGAGGCGGCTACATCCATGAGCTCGGCTATTACGGGGACCTTCTTCTTATCCTTGAACTTCTTTATCTCATGGGCGATGATGTCGGATGTCGTGACAGCCCCGCCCGGAGAGTCTATGCGGAGCACCACGGCCTTTACGTCCTCGTCTTCAGTGGCCTTGTCAAGCTCCTCCCTTATCCGGGCGGTCATGTTCTGCTTCGTCGAGAAGACGGCGTCTTTCCTGTCGCTGTCGGTTATGATGCCGGATATGTCGATCAATAGGACCTTGGAGTCGCCCTCGCCCCCTATGACCTTTTCAACGAGAGGCTCGGCCGTGGGCAGCGTAATGACTACGCACCCGCTTAGGAATATCGACAGGCAAAGAAACAGTCCCAAGGCAGTCTTCATGGCGCTTCAAGCCTCCTTTATTATCCGCCTTATCCTCGCCTGCGTCTCTTCGACCGTTTCCACTCCGGTATTCAATACGTGGCACGTAGCCGACTCGAAAAGGGAGGAGAAGAAAGCCCTCTGGGCCTCGTTCCTCCTGACCAGAAGATACGGGTTGTAGAACGGCTCGTATTTAAAGGACCCGACGTCCGCGCCCGCCCCCGCGAGCACCTGTATCTTCCCCTCTTCGAGTATGGCTATCGCCTCGGCCGCATTAAGCCTCGCCTCAGCAGGCGAGTCGGCGTCCCTACGCAGAAGTATAACAGACTTTACGACCGCCCTCTCGACGAACTTGTCGGCCCCGCATATCCACTCCGGGTCGAGTATCGCCCTCGAGTTAGCGAACGCGACGAAGTCGTCGTCCGGGACGTTCTCGCACTTGCAGCGGTCAAGGAGGCGCCGGAGGTTGGGGAAGCTCCTTACCATGTCCGTGCGGAGGTAGAACTTCCTCTCAGAGATATCCGCCATTGCGAGCCCCTTCTTGTACTGGAGGAAGACCCAGTCGTCGGAGTGTATCTTCCCGTCCGGCAGTTGCATGAGCCCCCACGTGTGCGTGGATTTCCCGGTGCCGGTCGGCGCTATTATGACGACCCCCTTGCCGTGCAAAACCGCGCACGAGCCGTGTATGGAGTGGATGTTGTGCTGTGTCTCGAGTATGTCGGCGGCCATGCCGAGGGCCCACGACTTGCACTGGCCGTAGTATTCGGTGTTTACGAATACGGCGGTCCTCGTCTCGTGGTTGTAATAGGCGTGCGGGTCCCTGCCTTCAATGCCCGTTACCGCGTATATGACCCCGTGCGGGAGCACATTCTGGGTCCTCGGGCCGGGGAACCAGTTCTCCACCCAGAAGTCGTAGAGGTGGGCGGAATTCGTGTATAAGCGGATGACAATGCCGTGGATGTTGGCGTTCCAGTGGTAGGTCTCGAAGCCTTCGGAGAGCCTCGCCTCGGCAAGCGCGACGAGAGAGTTCCTCTCTTCGACGGTGACGTCCTTGCGGGAATCGACGCGGCCCTTTACGGCCGTGATGTGGTTAGAGAGCATTAAGACCCCTGGATAAATTTGTACCGGCTGGTCCGGGGAGATGGACAATACCACGGCATGATGTCGTTCCCGCGGACATTAAGCGGGAATCCAGTGTCTTTTGTAATTCCCGCATATGACGTCCATGGATTCCCGATAAAAACATCAGGAATGACATGGGCGCGCCGGGCGCGCTTTCAGCTCATCTTCCCCATCTTCGTGAGGAAGTCGCCGACCGCGACCCTTATCATGGCGCTCAAGGTCCACCTCTGGCCGAGCTTGCCCTTGTACTCTTCGGCAAGCTCCTTGAGCATATCTATCTGTTCGTCTTCGAGCGATATCGAAACTTTTCTGAGCTTCTCTTCGTGACCGTGGTCGTCCATTTAAAATCCCCCCTTAAGGAACGAGCTTTTTTTTCACGACCCTGGTCCGCCCCTTCGCGCTCTTTTTCCCTGAGGAGGACTTTATGAGCTTCTTCTTCCATTTCATGTGCCTGTTGATGATGCGGAGGACCTCTTTGGGGTCGTCGGTGACGTCGATGAAGTTCAGGTCCTCGGGCGTGATCGTCTTGTACTTGATCATCGTCTTTTTCATGAAGTCGAGGAGCGGCGCCCAGTACTCCCGCCCGAAGAGTATGAGCGGGAACGGGTGTATCTTGTGGGTCTGGATGAGCGTCAACGCCTCGAAGAACTCATCCAGCGTGCCGAAGCCTCCGGGCATGCAGACGTACCCGATGGCGTACTTGACGAACATCACCTTTCTGGCGAAGAAGTACTTGAAGTGGAGCGCCTTGGACTGGTACCTGTTCGGCCTCTGCTCCTGCGGGAGCGTGATGTTGAGGCCGACCGACGCCCCGCCGTTCTTGCAGGCGCCCTTGTTCGCCGCCTCCATGATGCCTGGGCCGCCGCCCGTTATGATCGCATACCCGTTTTTGGAAAGGAGGGCCGCTATCTCCTCGGTCTTCTTGTAATACCTGTTGTTCTGGTTTATCCTCGCCGAGCCGAAAATCGAGACCGCCGGGCCCATGTCCGAGAGCTCGTCGAACCCCTCGATGAATTCGCTCATTATCCTGAAAAGCCGCCAAGTCTCCTTGCCCTTGAGGTCCTCTACCATGTCCTGAGCTACTCCCATTCTATAGTTGATGGTGGTTTAGAGCTTATGTCGTATACTACCCTGTTTACGCCCCTGACCTCGTTTATGACGCGCCTCGATATGTTCTCCATGACCTCGTAGGGGAGCTTCACCCAGTCCGCGGTCATGCCGTCCACGCTCTCCACGGCGCGGAGCGCGACGGTGTTCTCGTAGGTCCTCTCGTCCCCCATGACCCCGACGGTCCGTATGGGCAGGAGCACCGCGAACGACTGCCACATCTTCTTATACAGCCCCGCTGACTTTATCTCCTCAAGGACTATCGCGTCGGCCTCTCTTAATATATCGCACCTTTTCTTCGTTACTTCACCGATAATCCTTATGGCGAGGCCGGGGCCGGGGAACGGCTGGCGGTCGATTACCTCGTCCGGCATACCCATCTCCCTGCCCAAAGCCCTCACCTCGTCCTTGAAAAGTTCGCGGAGCGGCTCAATGAGTTTGAGCTTCATCTTCTTGAGCAAACCGCCGACGTTGTGGTGGCTCTTTATCGTAGCCGATGGCCCCTTGAAGGATACGCTCTCGATGACGTCGGGATATAGGGTCCCCTGCGCGAGGAACTTTACATTCTTTATCTTCTTCGCCTCCGCCTCGAAGACCCGGACGAACTCCCCGCCTATTATCTTCCTCTTCCTCTCGGGGTCCTCTACACCCTTGAGCTTCTTGAGGAACCTGGCCGAGGCGTTGACGCGGCGGATGTTCATGTGAAAGCTCTTTTTTAAAGTCGCCTCGACCTTGTCGGCCTCATTTTTTCTCAAGACGCCGTTGTCGACGAATATGCAGGTGAGACGCGCGCCTATCGCCTTGTGGACGAGGAGCGCGGCTACGGCGGAGTCCACCCCGCCGCTTATGCCGCAGACGACGCGGTCTTCTCCGGCCCTTGCCCTGATGCCCTCAATCGACGTCTCTATAAACGACTTCATCGTCCACGCCGGCTTCAAAGCGCATACCTGGAAGAGGAAGTTCCTGAGTATCTTATCCCCCTTCGGGGTGTGGACGACCTCGGGGTGGAACTGGACGCCGTATATTTTACGTTTTGCGTCCCCCATCGCGCAGATCGCGGAGTTGGCGGACCTCGCGATGGTCTGGAATCCCGGCGGCAGGGCCTCTACCCTGTCGCCGTGGCTCATCCAGACCTTCATAGGGCCGGAACCCAGCCCCTTGAACAGGTCTCCGGCGTTTTCTATGACGAGGTCGGCTCCTCCGTACTCGCGTTTATTCGACCTCTCGACCTTGCCGTTGAGGAGCTTGGCAATAAGCTGCATGCCGTAGCAGATGCCGAGCACCTGGACGCCGAGACCGAAAATCTCCTTGCCTATCGTCGGCGCGCCCTTGTCATAGACCGAGGACGGGCCTCCCGAGAGTATGATGCCCTTGGGGTTAAACGCCCTTACGGACGCAAGCCCCGAATTAAAGGGGTGTATTTCGCAGTAGACCTTCGCCTCCCTCACCCTCCGGGCTATTAGCTGGGTGTACTGGGAACCGAAGTCGAGTATAAGTACCTTTTCTGAGTGTATGTCCATGTCGGTTAAATGACGGGGTCTCCTCCGCCGTTACGCCTCCTGCTTGTAGTTCGGGGCCTCTTTGGTTATCGTTACGTCGTGGACGTGGCTCTCTCTTAACCCCGACGACGTTATCTTTACGAACCGCGCCTTCTCGTGGAGCTCGGGTATCGTCCTTGAGCCGCAGTAGCCCATACCGGCACGGAGGCCGCCTATGAGCTGGAAGATGGTCGAGGCGATGGGGCCTTTGTGCGGGACCCTCCCCTCTATGCCTTCGGGCACGAGTTTAAGCTCGCTCTCCACGTCCTCCTGAAAGTACCTGTCTTTCGACCCCTTCTTCATCGCCTCGATCGAGCCCATGCCCCTGTAGACCTTGAAGGTGCGGCCCTGATACAGGATCGTCTCTCCGGGGGACTCGTCCGTCCCGGCAAACAAGCCTCCTATCATTATGGAGTCGGCCCCTGCCGCGAGCGCCTTTGTGATATCGCCGGAATACTTTATTCCGCCGTCGGAAATGACCGGGATGTTCTTTTTCCGCGCGACGGCCACGCAATCGCTCACCGCTGTTATCTGCGGCACCCCTATGCCGGTGACTATCCTTGTCGTGCAGATGGATCCCGGTCCGACGCCGACCTTTATGGCGTCTACCCCGGCCTTGATGAGCGCTTCAGCCGCCTGCGCGGTCGCGATATTGCCTGCTATCAACTGGCAGTTGAAGCTCTTCTTCGTGGACCTGACCGCGTCGATTACGCCGCTACTGTGGCCGTGGGCGGTGTCGATGATGATGCAGTCCGCGCCAGCCTTAATGAGGGCCTCAATACGCGCCTCCCTGTCAAAAGACACCCCGACGGCCGCGCCCACGCGGAGCCTGCCGAGGACGTCCTTGCAGGAGTCCGGGTACTTCTCCCTCTTCTCGATGTCGGTTACGGTGATGAGGCCCTTAAGCCTGTTCTTTTTATCGACCACAGGGAGCTTCTCTATCCTGTGCTTGTGGAGCATCTCCTTGGCCTTTTCGATGGACGTCCCGCAAGGGACGGTTATGACCTTCGTCGTCATAATCTCGGATATCTTTCTCAATGGGTTCGTCTCGAACCTCAAGTCCCTGTTGGTGAGTATGCCGACGAGGACGCCGTCCTTGACGATCGGGAAGCCCGATATCTGCTCCCTCCTCATTATATCGAGCGCGTCCTCGACCTTCTGCTCGGGGCTTAAGGTCATGGGTTTTGAGATTATGACGGACTCGTACTTCTTGACCTTGTCGACCATCGCCGCCTGCTCGTCTATCGTAAGGTTCTTGTGTATGATGCCGATGCCCCCGGCCTGCGCTATGGCTATGGCCATGCGGGACTCGGTCACAGTGTCCATCGCCGCGCTCATGAGCGGGATATTGAGCCTTATCTCGTTAGTGAGCCTCGTTGAGATGTCGGCGTCCCTCGGAAGCACCTTCGAGAACGACGGCTCCAGGAGCACGTCGTCAAAGGTCAATGCGTTCTTTATCTTAAGATAATCCATGCGTTAAACCTCCCGTTATAAGACGGTCTTATTTATCTCGTTCAATATTATGCCTTCGAGGAGCCCGGCGTCAACGACCGTAATGGAAGAAAAGCCGAAGGCCTCCATTGTAAGGAGCGTAATGGCGGACCCGGGGATGATCAGGTCTTCCCTGCCCTTCTCCAGCGACAATACCCTCTCGCGCTCCTTAATGCTCATGGAAAGGAGCCCCCTGTACATCCGCTCCACATTCGCCTTCTTGAGGACGTAATTGTTTATGCGGCTTTTATCGTAGACGGCAAGGTCCTGGTCGAGCGCGGCGAGCGTCGTGATGGTCCCGGCGGTGCCTACGAATATCGCGCCGCCTTTGCCGGAGTATCTCTCCAGATCGATCCCGGCCCTGGATGCGCGTTTCCTTAACTCACCTATTACAGACCCTATCTCGTTCTCAAGGGCGGATATCTCCATCGCCACGGGAGGGTCGCTTTTCAAGTGCCGTTCGGTCAGGTGGACGACACCCATCTCCATCGACCACTCGAGCGCGGCGCCGTCTTTATCCGTGAATATGAACTCCGTCGAGCCGCCGCCTATGTCGATGACGAGCCTTTCCGGGGACTCGTCCTTTATGACCGACAGGACGCCCTGGAGCGACAGCCGGGCCTCCTCGGCGCCTGTTATGACGGTTATTTCCAGCCCGGTCTTTTCCAGGACCTCGCTTTTAAACGCCGCGCTGTTTTTAGCGCGCCTTACGACACTTGTGGCGAATGCGAGGACCCTCGCAACCCCGCTTGAGTCTATCTCTTTCTTAAAGTCCTCAAGCGCCTTTATGGCGCGCCTTGCCGCCTCATCCGATATCCCCCCATCCTCCGAGTAACCGCCGCCGAGCCTCGTTATCGCCCTCTTGTATAAGATGGGTCTGAGACCCTTGTCCGCGCCAGGCTCGGCTATTAACAGCCTCAGGGTGTTCGTGCCGATGTCGATGGACGCGTATCTCATCTATTGCGGAAGCCTACTCCCTCTCGGTTGCGATGGATAGCCTCTCGGCCCCGGCGAGCTTCGCGGTGTCGAGTATCCTTACTATCAGGCTGTGGCGGGCGTCGCCGTCGGCCTTGACGACGACGGTCCTGTCCTTGCCTGCCTCAAACCCGGCCCTTAATTCACCTGAGAGGCCGGCAAGAGAGACCGGCTTGCCGTTTAAGTTTATTGCCCCGTCAGAGCTCACCGCGACTATGGCCCCCCTGCCGGGCTCGGCGTCGGAGGTGACCGCCCTCGGGAGCTTTATCTTGAAGGACTCGGTCATGATGAGCGGCGTCGTCACCATGAATATGACGAGGAGGACGAGCATCACGTCGGTCAAGGGCGTGATGTTTATCTCGGCCATCATCCGCTCTTTATTATCGTTTATCTTCCATGCCATCGGATATAAAAGCCTCCGTGAACTCCGAGGCCGAGGCCTCGAGCTCAAGCGAATATTTTGAAACGGTCCTTACGAAGTAGTTGTACGCGGCCACAGCCGGTATGGCTACGAAAAGCCCGGCGGCTGTCGCAACGAGCGCCTCGGCTATGCCGTCGGCAACGGCCGAGGGGGACGCCCCTTGAGTGAGCGCCATGTCGCTAAAGGCCCTTATGATGCCGAGGACAGTGCCGAAGAGACCGATGAACGGGGCCGTCGAGCCGATAGTCCCGATGACCCCCAGAAACCGCTCCAGCTTTTGTACCTCACGCCTCCCGGCGAGCTCCATCGCGCCTTCTATGACATCCTTCTTTTTGCCGCGCTTCCCGTAACCGGCGAGGAACACCCTTCCAAGGGGGGATTCCGCCACGCCCGAATAACCGGCCGCAACAGAGAGGCCGCTACTGTCAAGCGTCTTTTTTAGCGGCCCGATGAGGTCGAATATCCCCCTCCTGAACTTTCTAAAGGCCCACGCCCTCTCAAGCATGACCGCGATGGACAGTACCGAAAGGAGCCCGAGGACGACGACCGTAACCCCGCCCTTTGAAAGGAGACCCATGAAGGAAAGCCCTCCGAACACCTAAGCCCCCCTGTATTCGAGGTAGTTTCTCGAATACTCCATATAGTTCCCGGCGGACTTAAGGATGCGCGCGACCTCGTCGTCCGTAAGCGCCCTCTTTACCTTGCCGGGGACGCCCAAAACGAGCGACCTGGGAGGGACCTTCATGCCTTCGGTCACGAGCGCGCCCGCGCCGATTATCGAGTCCTCGCCCACTTCCGCGTTATCGAGTATTATCGAGCCCATGCCTATGAGACACCTGTCCCTTACGGTGCAACCGTGGAGTATGACGTTGTGCCCTATGGTTATGTCGTTGCCGATTATAAGCGGGTACGTGTCTTTCGTGACATGGAGGGTGCAATTGTCCTGGACATTAGTCCTCTTGCCTATGCGGATGTAGTGGACGTCGCCGCGAACCACCGCATTGAACCAGACGCTCGAGTGTTCGCCTATCTCGACGTCCCCTATGATGGACGCGTTATCGACTATGAAGGCCGTCTCGTGGATACGGGGGTTTATCCCCTTATAAGGCATTATCATTATGGGCTATCCCCCGTTGAGTATGACTTCAGTTTCGATGCCTTTTGAGCCAGTTACGCGCGGCATGGATTTGAACTGTTAATTCTATAACTTTTCATGGACGAATTAAAGCGATTTTTAGCCGCCTCGACCCACCCATTCCACCTTGAGGACTCTGACGGTCCTGCCGGTGACCCTGAAGAGGTCCGACCTCTTTATCCCGGGGACCCATATGACATCCCCTCCCTTTAAGAGTAATGGGATGGACTGGCGGGTATGCCTCGGGGCCTTCGCGTCGATTAAGATATCCTTAACCTTCTTATGCCCTGTCATGCCGAAAGGGACGATCCTGTCTCCGGGGATGAATGGCCTTAAAAAAAGGCCGTCTCCGGCCTCGTCGAGGTCGAGATATATGGTATCCACCCCGGTCACGATGGACTTCGGTCTCTTATTTGAAACCTCGGCCACAAAGGCCCCACAGCCGGGGATTACGGTCCTCCCCGGGACTTTGAGTATTTTCTCGAATGGCTTCCTTTTATCGGTCGTGCCTCGCGCAATTATCACCCTGTCATACTCGCGCCTTAGGACGATTCCGCCGGGGAGCTTGATCGAGGCCGATGGAGACCTCCCTTCCACAACCGCATGGAAGGCCTCGACATGGGCGGATGAGAGGTCAGAGGCGGATGCGGGGTCGAACCTCCCCAGGGCCTTAAGGAAGACCCGCGACGAAACGGCCCTGTGGAGGGAGGCGGTCCTGGGCCTGTCAATGGCTACTGCCCCCCTGCTCTCCACCACAACCTCATCGAACGCCTCCCGCGCCGCCTCGATGATGAAGGCGTTGTCGACGGCGAGGACGGACGCGGTCCTCGCGAGCGTCTCTTTTACGGAGCAATTATAGTTTTTCTCTATGAAAGGGATGAGGGAGAGCCTTACGCTGTTCCTCAGATACTTGGGAATCTTGTTCGTAGAATCCGTTACAAAGTCGATGCCATTGTCCGTTGCGTACCTCTCTATCTCCTCCCTCTTAACCTCAATGAGGGGCCTTATAAAAGGCGCGCGGACGGGCGGGATCCCCGAGAGGCCGCTCAAGGACGCGCCCTTCAAGAGCCTCAAAAGCACCGTCTCCGCCTGGTCGTCGAGCGTGTGTCCGAGGGCGATCCTGCCGGCCCCGGTCTTTTTCGCGGCGGCCTCGAAAAACGCGTAGCGCTCCTCGCGCGCCGCCTCCTGGAGAGACTTGCCCTTCAGGACGAGGGAGCCTTTACCGAGCGTCTTTCCGATGAACTTAAGGCCCAGGCCGCGGGCCGTCTTTTTGACGAACTCGAGGTCGCGCCTGGATTCCGCCCCCCTCATGTTGTGGTTCAGGTGGCAGACCGAGAGCTTGAGTCCAAGCTCGTCTTTTACGGAACCGAGGAGACGGAGCATGACGATTGAGTCGACGCCGCCTGAGACCGCCGCGAGGACCGCGTCGCCCTTCCTGAGCATCCCGAGCCTCTTTATCGTATTTCTAAATGTTTTTTCGAGCATTTAAGGGCGGAGAAACGCGAAAAGGCCTTTTTAAAGAAGGCCCGATTCAATGGATTACATTATACTTTATTATGAGGGGGTATTACAAGGGAGCCGGTGAATGCTACTTTTCGGTGGTCTTCTCGCCGCGGAGCAGTTTTCTCTGCTTGGCGAAGATGTACCTTATTATCTTGTCGCGGGTCGTCTCGTCCATGTCGACGTACTTGACGGCCGTCTCGTACTTATCATTGCCGGTCGGAGCGGAGCGGACGACCTCGCACTTTATCTTTATGATGTGCGCGTGCGTGGGGAGAAAGGTCTTTAAAAAAAGCCTGTCTCCGGGGTTGAAACGCTCGGCGCTGAAGAACCGCAATCCCCCGCCGCTTATGTTCACGTCTCTCGCCTCCGGGATGTTGAAGCCGCCTTGCCCTGACATGTGATTCAAGAGTATGTTGAGCTTCTGGTTGATGTCGAAGAGGAGCTCGTAGAGCCTGGGGTTCTCCTCGGGCTTCGGGTCGATGTCGTCGAAGAGGAGCTCCCAGTCCGGTTGCGCGCCCTCAGGGACCTCCCCGGAGAGAAGCTCGTAGTAGACGGGGATATTGTCGCTGGTCCTTACAAACTCGCGCTTTCCTTCAGTCGACACCCCTTCCCTGAAGTCCGTCATTGGCCCTCCTTAAGGATCCCTGAGTGGAGGAAGCCGTCGACCACCTCCGGGTCGAACTGCGTGCCGGCGCACCTGACTATCTCGTCCTTCGCAACCTCAAAGGGAAGGGCCTTCCTGTACGGACGAGTCGAAGTCATCGCGTCAAAGGTGTCAGCCACGCTGAATATGCGCGCTACGATTGGGATGTCGCCCCTGGAGAGCCCCTTCGGGTAACCGCCTCCGTCCCATCTCTCGTGGTGATAGAGGACGACGGCCCTCTCCAGCGCGAGCAGGTTAAGCGGCTTCAATATCTCCTCGCCCCTGACGACGTGCGACTTCATTATCTCCCTCTCGTCTATCGAGAACTGCCCCTGTTTGAGGAGGATATCGTCCCTTATGGCGATCTTGCCTATATCGTGGAGCGGGCCGGCGAAGCTTATGCTGTCGACTATGTCCTGTCTGCACTCAAGGGCCTTGGCTATCTGCACAGCGTACCTGGTCACCCTGTTCGAATGGTCCTTGGTGTAGGTGTCGCGCGCGTCAAGCGCGTTTATGAGCGAATTGAGCCCCGCGATGATGGAGGTGAATATGTTCTCCGAGAGCGCGATATTCTCGAGCTTGAGAGACGCCTTCGCCGTGAGGTTCAGCAGGAGCGTCAACGCGTCGTTCGTAAACTCGACCATGCCGTCCATCCCGGCGAGCCCGAGGATGACGACGACCTCCCTGTTTATAGTGAGTGGCGCGAGGAGGAGCGAAGGCCTCTTGCCCGGGCCGAACGACCCTGCGATGAGCGGCGAGAGGTCGCGGCCGTCCACGAGGACGTGCGAGTAGCATTTATTTTTAATGACGCCGTTGAAAGGCTCCTCAGAGGCCGGGAAAGCGAGGCCAACGATGTCGCCGTCGTAACCTGACGCGGCGCGGACCACAAGGGCCGCTCCGTCACTCTCCACCACCATAATGAACGCCCTGCCTGCGTCCGTTATGATCTGGGCGATGTCCATTGTCTTCCTGAATATGTCTTCCTTCTCGCTCACCTCGTCGAGCGTCTCGCTTATGGTGTGCAGGATCGAGAGCTCCTTTATCTTGTCCTCGAGCCTCCTTCTGGCGAGCTCCGGGAGATGGACTATCGTCCTGCCGGAGTCCGGCTTGGCCTCCTCGTGGACCCGTACTACCCGTGCCTCGCTCACGGCCTTCCTGACGATTATCTCGAGTTCCTGCGTCTTGAAGGGTTTGGCGAGAAAGTCGACGGCGCCTATCTTCATCGCCTCGACGGCGAGGTCTATCGAGGGATACCCGGTCACCATCACAACCGGCACGTCGGGCGCGGACTCCCTGGCCATCAGCAGGAAGTTCATGCCGCTCAAACCCGGCATGTTTATGTCGGCGAGCACGCAGTCGTATTGTCCGCCTCGGAGCGCCGAGAGCGCCCCTTCGGCGTTCGAGAACGCGTCCACCTGCCATCCCTTGCGCTCGAGTATCTCGCTCACCGACTCGCGTACCGAATCGTCGTCGTCGATGAACATTATCCTGAACTGATCAGGTATCGCTACCGCAGTCTGTAGTTCCATCTTGTCTTCCCTGACGCGACCCTCTCAATTCGACTTGAGCGCCGGTTTTGTCCTTATGAAGCGGTCCGCTTCCTTCAGGTACTCCTGTTGCTTCTGAGGCGGGGGCGCATCCTTCTGCAGGGCCGGGAAGGACGCGCCTGAATCATTCTGGTCCCTCGGGCCGTTCTGCTGGGCGAGCGCGTTCTTCAATACCGATATCTCGCCGTAAGCGGTCCGGAGTTCGTCAAGGAGCCCCTTGTTCTGGAGCATCAGGCGGAGCCTCTCGCACGCGTTCTTTATGACGATCATCAGCTCGTCGAGCCTGAAGGGTTTGGCTATGTAGTCGTAGGCGCCGGCCTCGATGGCCTTTACCGCGGTCTCGATCGTAGCGTATCCCGTGATGATTATCACGAGTATCTCGCTGTCGAGCTCCTTAATCCTTTTCAAGAGCGCGAGCCCGTCCATCACCGGCATCATCAGGTCGGTGATGACGATATCGTACCTCTCCATGCGGAGCTTCCTCAAGGCCTCTTCCCCGTCCTTTGCCACTGAGACCGTATAGCCCCAGTTCTTGACCGCCTCGGTCAAGAGCTCCCGGAGATCGCCGTCGTCGTCCGTTATGAGTATCTTGAAGTTGTCATTCGCCACTGTGGGACCCGTTTCTTAGTGCGTTAACAGCCGCAGTTGAAATATACAATTGCGGCGCGGCGCCTGTCAATACGCGATTTTCAGGGTTTCTTGGCGCCGTTATTATCGGATATCCGCGCCATGAGCTGGCCCATGATGTGCTTCTTCTTGCCTTCCTCGGAGATAACAACCGAATCCCCCTCGGAGGGCCTTGCGTCCTCCTGGCGGCCCCTCGCGTTATTGTTTGAATACTTGTCTGAGAGCGCCAGGTTCTGTCCCGGGAGCGTGTCTATCTTTAACATTTGGCCCCTCCCCCAATTTTATTTACGGTCACTTCTTATATCGGCGGAAGATGCCTTTTGCTTTAGTTTTTTTTTAGTGTTTTCGGGGTTCGGAAAGAAGGCTTAGCGGATTGCGGCGGCTTAATAAACGGACTGAGGAAAAACATGCAACAGTGCGGATTACAACAAAAAAATGTCTTGGCTAACGGCTGGCAGAGCCGTATGCCTTCATCATTATGGCGCCTTTACTTATCCTGCCGAGCTTGCCGGCGATATCGGCCTTCGCGGACTCCATGGAGAGGGTCAGGACCCTGTCGCTCTCCAGTATCCCCTTTACGAGCGCCTCGGCCTCCTTCCGGACAACGTCCATCGGTCCGAGCGTTGCGAGTTCGGCGAATAGCGCCTCCCTCTCCTTCTGCTTAAACACAAGCTCCTCGAACCTCCTCTCGTCGAAGAGCCTCCTCTGCAGGACAGAGGCCTCAAGCACGGCCCGGAGAATATCGAGGCGCCTCTCAGCCCCCATAGCTCACCCCCGCTCCCTCGCGCCTCGGCTCCGCGGCGGTGGCGCTCGAAGAGTGCGCTATCGCCTCCCATCCGGCCTTGAGCTCGGCCATCACCCTGTTGACCCCGTCTATGGCGGACGCGTCGTTAGTGAGGTTCGCCTTTGTGAGGCTCGACTGCGCGAAGTCGTAAAGCCTCGCGAGGTTCATGGCGACTTCGCCGCCCTCCTCCATATTGAGGGAGTTGGCGAGCTCGCTTATGATCGCCAGCGACTTGTTTATGTAGAGGTTGCGGGACTCGATTTTCTTCTCTGCTATGGCCTTCTGTGCGCACCTGTTGAAACGCAATACCCCGTCGTAGAGCATTATTATTATGCGGACCTTGTCCGCGGTCATCACCTGTATATTCTGGTACTGCGCCACCCTGTTCATGGGATCTCCTATAAATTCGAAAGGAAGCTGGACTGGGTCTTAAGGCTCGCGAGCATCGACTCAAGACCCATGAACTGCGCGCGGAGCTGGTCCTCGTAAAGCGAAAGCGTGTACTCCTTGTTCCTTATGTCGTCGTCTATTTTTTTAATATTGTCCTGGAGGCCGTCCTGCCTTCCCTTTATCCTGCCGTCCGCGGTGTCTGTTATGCCAAATGTGGCATTGTACATAAGGGCCCCGAAACCGTCGGTCGTGGTCCCGTCCTCGAAGAGGGCGACGACGTCGTCGAAGCTCGACGAAAGCGCGGTTTTGAGCTTGGACGAGTCGAGTGAGTATACGCCGTCCGTACTGCTCGTGACGCCTATGTGGAGGAGCCTGTTCATCGTGTCGGGCAGGCCGGCTACCGCCCCCGACATGACCTTTCTCAAGTCGTCCCATACGGACCTGGCCACGGTGTCCCCGAAAAACGCGCCGGCTACCTTCGTCTCGCTGTCGTAGCGGTTGTTCGCCTTTATGTACGAGACCGCGGAATTGTACTTGTCCAGAAGCTCCGTGACCTTTTCCGCGATCTTGTCGGAGTCCCTGTCCACGGAGAGCGTGACTGTCTTGGCCGCGTCCCCGCTTTTAAGATCGAGGGTGACGCCGGTTATGACGTCGGTGATGGTGTTCGACGCCCTCGTGAAGGACATGGTGTCGACTGTGAACGAGGCGTCCTGCGCGGCCTGGAGGGTCGTGTTGAACGCGACCGTTGTGTCGTTCTGCGTGACGGTGACGCCGTTTGAAGCCCCTGTCGATCCGCTCGTGAGTATCAGCCTGTAGGGTGTAGCGCTTCCGTCGTTTACGATCGAGGCCGTGACCCCCGCGCCGAGCGCGTTTATCGAGTCCCGGAGATTGGCGAGCGTCGTCGTGGCGTCTACCGCGACCGTCTGCTCGGCCCCCGCGCCTACCGTGAACTTGAAGGAGCCCGCCGCCCCCGCGATTGTCGAGGTCTCGGCGGCAAACCCGTCGGCCGCTATCTTATGCGCCTTGGCGATGTTCGTGACAACGATCGAATAGCTCCCCTTTGACGCGGTCGATGACGCAGTGCCGCCGAGTATCGTCTCGTCGCTAACCGTCGTCTTGAACACCTTGAAGGCGGACATGTTCCTGAGGGCGTCAGCCGCGCTCTTTAACTCGTCGACCTTGGAGTTCAGGTTGGAGTAGGCGCTGTTGGTCTTCTCGAGAGTCTTCTTATCTTCCGAGAGCTGTGTAATCGACTGCCTTCTTATGCCGACGAGCTGGGAGATGAGAGTTTGATAGTCTATGTTGCTGACGACCCCTGAGGTCGCGGAAATGGCCATGGCTCGGTGCTCCTATGGAGATGGAGTTCTCCGGTCGTTTCAGGACCTGGCGTTGTAAAGGACCCCTATAAGGTCTTTCATCCGCTCCCTTATGGCAAGGAGCTCTTCAGACGGTATCTGCCTTATCACCTGCTTGGTCTCGGGGTCGATGATCTTTATGATCATTTCATCCGATTCATTGTCGACCTCGAACCTGAGCTCGGTGTTGAGCCTCTTCAGGTGGATCTGGACGTCGGAGGCTATCTCCTCGACTTCCTTCGGGGGCAGGTCCTTTTTGGCCTCGGCCGCGTCCGTGATTACGCCCGAGCGCACCTCGGCCTTTTTAGCGGCGGCGGTCTTGCCGGATGCCTCGCCGGGCCTTTCAGTTGCGGCCCTTGAAATGTCCTTTATCGCGAATTCCATGCTCATATGCCCTCCCTGGACTTGGCGGGGAGGCAGAGCCTCCCCGCCAGATCAAGGCTTAAATCTTTGACTACCTAAGAAGCGAAAGCGCGTTCTGCGGCAGTGTGTTGGCCTGGGCGAGCACCGAGGTGCCGGCCTGGACCATTATCTGGTTCTTTGTGTACTGCGCGGTCTCGTAGGCGAAGTCCGCGTCCCTTATCCTCGATTCGGCGGCCTGGTAGTTCGTGAAGGTCACCTGGAGGTTCGAAAGCGCCGCGGTCAGCCTGTTGGAGGAGGCGCCGTAGATGGCTCTTGCGTCGTTGATGGTCTTCAAAGCCGCGCTGACGGAATCGAGGGCGGAGAGGGCCCCGGTGATGGAGCCGAGTATGCCGCTCGAGAGGTTAAGGCCGCTGGCGCCGGTGGTCAAGACCTTTAGCGATACGGAGAGCTGGTCGTTCGTGGAGTTCTTGAAGCCTATGTACATCGTAAGATAGGACGTGTCGCCGTTGATGAGCTTGTAGCCGCCGAACTCGGTGGTGTTCGCGATCCTGTCGATTTCGCTCTTGAGCTTGTCGAACTCGTCGCTGTAGTAGGTCCTGTTGGTGGTGTCCAGGGTGCCCTGCGCGGCGCTTGCGGCCAGTTCGCCCATCCTTGTGACGATGTTCGTGATCTGCTCGGCGACCTTGTCGCTTATTTCCATGGCGCTCACGCCGTCGTTGACGTTCCTTATGGAGGCCTGGATCATCCTCGACTGTGATTTAAGCTGGTCGGCGCGGCCAAGGCCCGCGGCATCGTCCGCTGAGCTGTTGATCCTGAAGCCGGATGAGAGTCTCTGTACGCTTACTTTCAGCTGGGAGTTCGAAGTGGCGAGGTTCTGCTGGGCTACGAGTGCGGCGACGTTTGTATTGATGACTAATGACATGGTGTACCCTCCTTAGTGTTTTACATCGGCATCCTTGCCGTGTTTTGTGTTGAGGTCTTCAGCCGGCCTTAAGTCCACCCTCCTTTTCGGCCTTACTCGCCTCTCTCCTCTTAATATTTATATCGGCGGTGAGTTTTTTTACTTTAACTTTTTTTTAGCCTAATGGAAGACCTCTTCTTTTATCTCCTCCAAAAGAGGCTTGAGCTCATACTCCAATACGTCCGCGAGGAGGACGGTGTCCCCGCTTTTCCTGACATTTGTAATGGTTTCAAGCTTCTGGTGGAGGGGGCTGTAGTACTCCTCCGGCTTCTTTTTGAAAAGCTTCATATTATAGCGGACCGTCCCCTGTGAGAGGGCGTCCATGGTCTTTACCACCTCAATTACGCCATCGAATACCGTCGAGAAGGCCACCTCTGCGGAAGGAGACCCGATCCTCAAGTCCTTCACGCAGGCCTCTATCGTCTCGCCGATGACATTTATATACTCGCGCACGGTATCGAGCCCAACTATCGCCATGTCTTCGACGGATGTGGTCGTAAGCCGGATATCAGCGCACTCAGAGAGCTTTCTCCCCGACAACTCCCCTCCCCTCCATCCGTGCGGCGCGTCTGTCCCGTCCACGGCTATCTCAAAGATGAAACGCTTGAGAGAGAATAGTTCCTTGTCAAGGGCGCTAACGAGCTCCCGGATCGTTGAGTCCTTGCCGGTGTCCTCGTAATCGATCTGCATGTTATCGAGATAGACCTTGGCCATCCAAATCTCCTGAAAACCGTTTAAAAACAAGAGCTTTAAAAATAAACTTCATACTTCCGGTCATAGCCCGGCGGCAATACCCCTGTTTTCTTCACTGCCTTGGGCCGCCCTTATGGATGAGGCCGCCTCCTCGAACCTTTTTGCGAACCTCCGGCAGACCTCTGTCATAGACTTGTAGGATACGATTACGGCTTCGAGGTCCCGGAGAAATTGGACGCCCTCTCCTGCCTTGCCGTCCGTATCCTCTTTGAGGTACTCCTTAAGGGCATAGGTATTATTGATAAGCGCCTCCCACATGAACTTGGCGCGGTCAGATTCATCGAATATCGATTCCTCAAGCCTCTTGATCCTGTCTACATTCCCCTTTAGCCCGGAGGTGAGCCCCATTTTAGTATAGATACCCTTCGCCTCAGCCGCCTCCTTGAGAATTGAGGCGGCGAGCCTGTTGACCCGGCTCAAGACCGCGGCCGTATCACTAAAAGACGCTTCGAGAGAAGTATAGTCTATCCTCGGCCTCGACGCAACCGCCTCGTCGATGGTCGCCTCAAGGGTCAGTTCCCTGTTCAGGCAGGTTTCGAGCACGTGCCTTAATGTCGTATGCTCCATTCCCTCTATGTACGCCCCGCCCTCGGTAGCGTTTATGACCCTTACGCCGGGCCTTTCCTTTTCAAGATAATGCATGTAGTTCTCAAACCACTGGTGGAAGGTCGCCCAGTCGTACTTCGAAGGCACTGGTTTTCCCGAGAGGCCCTTTAACCACTGGAGCTTGTAGGTGTATGTCTGCTTATCGTTTATGTACTCGTCCTCGACGGATATCAGCCCGTTTTCCTTGTCTATCCTCACGTTCTGCGCCACATAGACGCCGCCTGGGGCGTGCGTCTCGTTTTCCCCGAATGAGAGGTCCTGCCCGACGAAGGTTATCGGGTTACAACCGAACATTATACCCATGTCGAGCGCCGCTGTCGTCACGGACCCGCCTATGGCCGGGAAGTACGAGCTCCCCCAGAGCCCGGCATGAGAGGAGGATAACGCAAGGTATGGGCTGAAAAAAACGAACTTGCCCTTTACATCCCTCCCGAACATCCCGGGGTGCGAAAGCTCCCCCAGGATGAGCCTCGTCTTTTTGTCGTCCTCCCCTAAGGTGAAGTACTCGGGGAGGTCGACCATCTCGGAGGCTATTACAAAGTCCGGGACTACCCCAAGCTTCAAGAGCGGCTTATACGAGGTGATGGCCGCGACTATAAGCGCCCTGCCCTTGAATTCCCTGAGGAGCTCTCCGTTCTTCCTAAGCGACGGCCCGGCCCCGGCGATTATCATCGGCACGCCCTTGAACTTATCCCGTAGGACATCGATGGGCGGGGCAAAAGGCAGCGCCTTCAGGTTCGAGAGGTAGTTATCTATCCAGGCGCTCCGGGACTTCATGTCCGTTTTTATGCCTACCTGGTTCGTAATGTGCGCGTTGTGTATCCTGTTCGTGAAATCAGAGAGCTCTTTCGGGAAGACGGACCTGTACGGGGCCGTGGAGTAGACAAGGAGATTATCAAACCCTTCGGTCTCACCGCGGAGCCTCTCTATCGCCGCGTGCATATCTACCGCCAGAAAGACCTTCTCCTCGTCAAAGACCGAAGAGAGGTCGATATTCTCCAGCGCGCCTTTCAATATCTCAGTTGACGGCTCGAAGACGATGACCTTTTTAAACCCCTTTCGAACGAGCGCGCTTAAGAGGTGCCCGCAACCGAGCCCGAAGAGAAATACCCAATCAGGCTTTTTGCCCGCCATCTCCACTGCCTGAACGTCGGCTTCAGTTGCGGGGTTGTATCTGCTGTGGAAGTATATGCCCTTGTATCTGAAGGTGGCTCCGCCAGACTTCGCCTCTTCTAATTCCACGGACCGGCAATTTTCAAGCCTTTCGAAGACAGCGGGGTCTTTTGAGGCTATCTTACGGCGGTTCTTCTCAAATACCGTCATTTGCCATCCCCTTTGAGGGCCTTTATGTTGAAGGTTATCTCGTTGACCCCGCGCCACACCCACCACGCGGTGTCGTCGACCTCTCCGACGGAATGCTGTAGCCGGAGGAAAAACTTGCCCTCCTCGGCAAGCTCCATGTACCTGAGCATAGGGACCGAAAAGAGCTTAGACTTGTCCGTCGATATCTCCAGGGCCTTCCGGCAGTCCCCTATCCTTACGCGTCCGTCGGTCGCGCCGAGACAGCTTGATGCAGAGACCGCCTGGCTCACGGGCTCGTCATGGGAAACGGTTTTCCCCTTGAGGGAAAACCTCTCCGGGCCCGCGCCTCCGTTTATAGATTCGTACCAGAGGGTATCAGCGTCGAAAGAGCCCGGCAAGAACGTGAATATCCCGAGCCTCAAGGAGGAGGCGAGGAGGCCGTTTACCTTGAGCTTGAGGCTCAGGGATATCGACGGCTCGGTCTTCGATATCTCGTAAGTCTTCGTCAGGAACCCAATGTCCAGAGGCATCTTCGCCTCAAGCACGACGGATGCGTCGTTTTCAGTTATATCCGCCGTGGCGGGTTTAAGGTCCGTCGTCTTCTTCCCGTCCCTCGAAACGTGTATAAGGTGGCCGGTGAAGAAGTCTGCGCCGAGCCTTATGTCTTCATAGTAACCGTGCGGGATAGTGCCTATGAGAGGCTTGTCGAAGACCCCGGGAAAGACGGCCTTTTTAATGGCGAATCCCCTTGAGGGGAGGAACTCCGCCTCGACCGTCCCGGTCGTTATGATAAGCGAGTTTTCCGCCCTTGTTATCCCGGCCCCTCTCTTTGAGGGCCTCCCTGCCTCGTGTACTAAAGGCTCTCCGGCCTGAAGCGCGGGGGGCGGAGCGCCTCCGGCGATAACAGGCGTCCTCTTGAGGAGCCGCTCCGTCTCGGTTTTGAGCCACCCGAGCCTGTTCTGGAAGTACTGAAACTTCTCGTCGATCGTATTGGATCTGAAATCACTCCCCCAGAGGTCGGAGATCAGCTCCTTGTACTCGTCGGCCTCGTCCGTGGAGAGCGCGCCGGATTCCATCAGTCTTGAAATATTTTTGTAGACCCTGTAGCACTCGGTGTTGATGTGGACGCTGTCCCTCCCGGCTACGGCCCAGCGAGCGGGGTTATATTTGTCCTGCTTCTTGCATACGACCGGCGTCTCCGTTGACTCAAGCGAGAGACTGTGTCCCGCCTTCGGGTTACCCTTGAAAAACTCGCTCACCCTCCCGGGCGTGGAGAGCGTAAACCTCTCGTCCCCTCGTATGCGGGAGAGCAGGTCGCGTATGCGCGCCCACTCGGTCTTTTTGACCTCTTCGTTGCCGGGCCTGTAATCAAAGACCTCGGCATCGTTGGTATAGAGGACAAAGGACCTCTCCTCGCTATTGGAATAATGCGTGGCGAGGTACTCCATGTACTCTTCCGTGGATACGCCGCCGTGTATGAGCCTCTGGAACTTCTGGAAGGCGATGGAATGGCTCCAGACGACCTCAATATCGGTTGCGAGCCCCTTTGCCCTCTGCGGGAAATAGACGAGCCCCTTCGGAAAATTATTGTATTTATGAGAGTTGTTCCAGTCCATTATGACGGACTTGTAGCCCGCGGCCTTATAAAGGTCAACGAGGCCGCGTGAAAACGTCTGCTCGTTCACGAGCGCGACTTCCGGGCGTCTGCCGAGTATCTCCGTATAATGCCTCATCCCGGCCTCAAGGTTCCATCGGTTGACTTCAGTCGGGATGAGCGGGAAGATAGCCTGCGAAAATCCCGAGCCGATGAACTCGATCTTCTTCAAATCCCACAGCTCCTTAAGCCTTGAAACAAAACCAGGGTCGAGCGCGTTGACCTCCTTAAGGGTCCATGCGGTCATCTCAATGGCGACCGGGAACCCGTCTTCCGCGAGCCGGAGGATTGGCCAGTAGCACCTCTCGATGACAGTAGGGAAGGCCCCGCGCTCAATCGTCGAGAAGGCGAGGTTGCAGTGAAACGTGGTATAAAGGTGCAGTCGCGGCGCCTTTGACATCAAGGGTACTCCTCCCTGAGTCTCAGAAAGTCGTATTTGACGAACATCTTCGAGGTCTCGTATAAGACGGGCAGGAAGTGCTCGCGCCTCCTCCTCCAGACGTCCCTTACGAGCCTCAGCGTCCTCCTGGGATTGGTCTTTATGAGGTGGTGCGTCCTGTCGGCCTCAAGTATCGTCGTTATGAAGTCCGGAGAAAAGTCCTTTGTCTTTATATTCGGCTTTACTACCTCGACCTTCGAGTACGAAAAGCCTTCGGCGAGGAGCCCTTCCCGCACGCACTGCTCGAAGAGCGCGGAGCCGGGGAGCGGTGTGGCAATGTATATCTCCCTGCTGTCAAAAAGCCCCGAGTAGTTCGCCATGTACAGGCTCCTCCTTATGTCCAACTTCGTCTCGCCCGGAAAACCTATTACAAAAGTCCCTGTAAGGTGTATGCCTTGAGAGCGCGCGTATTTCAGGAGTTCCATCGCGCGGACGAGCTTCAGGGGCTTCTTTACGACATTAGTGAGTATGTCCTGCACGCCTGACTCGATAGCAAAGCCCATCGAGGCGCACCCGATGGATTTGAGCTTGTCGATCAACTCCTCGTCCATGCACCAGAGCGCGAGCACCATGAAGTGCAATTCAATATCGAGCCCCTGTTTCTTGAACTCGTCGCAGAACTCCTTGGCCCGGTTCTTGTTGTGCGTGAAGTTGTCGTCGATTATCATGAGCTTCTTTATCTTATAGGTATCCACAAGGAAGCGTATCTCCTTGAAGACGTCGTCGAGATTCCTCGCCCTGAACTTGCTCCCCATGGTCTTGTGGACCGAGCAGAAGACGCACCCTCCGGCGCACCCCCGGGTCGTCAGGACCGAAGGCATAGCCTGCGCCTCCCCCCAGGTGACTGCGCGGGGCTTGTAGTGTCTGCTGTACTTCTCATAAGGGAAGAGGTGCCACGCCGGATACGGAAGGCTGTCGAGGTCGTGTATTAAGGCGCCCATCTTGTTTTTTATAATCGCCCCGTCCCTCCTCCAGACGAGGCCTGGGACGGACTCGAAGCCCTTGCCTTCCACGATCGCCTCTATCAGCATGGGGAACGAGACCTCGCCCTCGCCCATGATGACGTAGTCGATTGAACCCTCTCCCATCACCTCTTCCGGAAGCGACGTCGGGTGGTTGCCCCCTGCGACGACCGGCACTGAGGGAAAGAGCTTTTTAACAAGCCGCGACGCCTCCATCATGTGCGGGACCATGACCGAAAAGTTGCAGGTAATGCCGACGAGGTCCGGCCTTGAGGCCGTTATCCTCCCGGCTATCTCGTCAATTGGGATGCCGACTTCCACGTATCCGTCTATGACCTCCGCGCCCTTATCCAACCCCTCGGTCTGGCAGTCGAGTATCTCTACCTCGTAGCCTTTTTTCTCAAGGACAGATGCGAGGTACATGATGCCGATCGGCGGATAAACAATCCTTTGCCCGGAGGTGGCGACCCTCATGTTAGGCTGGACGAGAAGTATCTTTTTCATCTTGGTCCCCTCTCCATTCAAACAGGTATCCCGGGCTCTACAACGACAGTAACCCTGTCGAAGACCCTCTTTATGGCGGCCCTCGCCCCTTCGCGCGTATCTCCGGTCGTGACCGCCATGCCCGCCCTGCACGGGTGGCTCGTGATCCTCTTTACCTCGTCGCCCACCTTCACATAGACCTTGAGCATGGCAAGCGATTCCTCCTGCATCTCCGGGACGTATACCTTTCTTACTATTCCCGGCTCAGGAAAAAGGAACCTCTGGCAGACGGCCTTCGCGGCCTTCGGCCTGAAATCGTTCAACCCTATCTCCTCGCCAAGGGCCAGCAGTATCGCGGCCCCGACAAAGTCCGTGCCCGTTGAGAGCGGTATCGTGTGACTGCAAAAATACCCGCCGCTTAAGCGCGCCGCGACCTCTATGACGACGGGGCCGGACTCCCCTATCACTATATCGCCCTTTATCGTCCCGCTCTTCATGCCTATGGCGCGAGCGACCTTTCCTATTATCCGGTCTATCCCTGCCCTCTCATCCACGGTTAAAATCGCGGGGAGGTCACCGCCGTCCTCTATTACGAAAGGCGCGAACCGCTCAAGCTGTTCGTAGTTCCTGTCGGAGAGCCCCGGGGTTATTACTCCATCGGGTGTTATAATGGATTCGGTGCTTATCTGCCTTCCGTTCACCCACTCCTCGGCCATGACTCTGCAGGAAGGCGAGTTTTTCATAGCCTCGTCAAACGCCCAGGCGATGTCGACGCCCTCGACGAGGCGGACAACACCCCTTGCGCCTCTGCTGTCCACCGGCTTTATAACAAGCGTCTTTTTCTCCCACAATAATTTTTCAAGGTGTACCGCGCTCCTCACCTGCGAGAACCACGGCACCGGGACCCCTGAGGCGGAAAAGGTCTCCTTCATAAGGAGCTTATCCGCCACTATCCTGGCCGAATTTACGCTTATGCCGGGTAGTTTTAACCTTTCGGCGACAGCGGCGACCGTCAAAGGCACATCCGCCGCCGCGGCCATGACGCCGTCTATCCTCTCGGCCTCGTTCAGCTCGAAAGCGAGTTCCGCCGTCTTCTTTTCGTCATACGTGCTTGCGATGATCTTAAAGTCAGCCAACCTGAAGCCCGGTGCGTCCGGGTTGCCGTCCGAGACCGCGACCTTAAGCCCCAAGGCCTTTGCCCTCTCAATTATAGGGACAGCCTCCACGCCGCCTGAGATGATGAGAATCGTCTTACCTTTTACGGGCATACGACCACCTTTACCGCGCTGTTAGCGTCCTTGTCGAACGCGATGGAATATCCTTTCATAATTTCTTCAAGGCTCACCCTGTGGGTGACGAGGAGTGAACCGTTTATCGCGCCCTTCGCATAGAGGTCTATGGCAGAGGCGTAGTCCTCCCTCCTGTACCTCTGCGTCCCCTTTATCTCTATCTCCCTCTCGGTCAGGAACTTAAGGTTCATGTTTGGCGTCTTGTAGTGTACGCCCGAGAGCATGAGCGTACCGCCTGGCCTGAGGATATTCAAAGACTGCGCAATCGATTCGCTCTCGTAGCCGCCGACGGTCTCGAATACAAGGTCGGCCTTCGCGCCTTTGAGCGCCTCAATAACAAGCCTCTCAATTCCGGCGTCGGTTGAACCGAGGGCCGCGTCTGCCCCGAGCATGGTCGCAAGCCTCCTCTGGTGGCCGTACTTGCCGATGGCTACTATTTTTTGCGCGCCGAGCGCCTTTGCCGCAACGACGGTCAAAAGCCCTATGGTGCCGCAACCGACTACGACTATCATTTTCCCGGCAATATCGCCTGCCCTCTTAAAAGAGTGCAGGACGTCGGCGAGCGGCTCCAATAAGACCGCCTCGTCAAAACCCATTTTATCGGGTAGCCTGTATATGTTCTCCCGGGGCGCCACGACGAACTCGGAAAAGCCGCCGCGCGCGTTGAAGCTTATGAATACGCAGTCCGGGCAGATGTTTTCAAGCCCTGCCCTGCATAACTCGCATTTGCCGCACGGGATAAGCGGCGCGACACTCACGCGCTCTCCCGCGTTCAGCCCCTCGACGCCAGGCCCGATCGCCGCAACCTCTCCGCTTATCTCGTGCCCGCCCCAGTACTTCGGGATGGGCGGGTCTCTCCTGAAGATGTTCAAGTCGCTCCCGCAGATGCCGCATGCGCGCACCCTTACGAGGACCTCTCCGGGGTTCAACTCCGGCGCGGACACCTCCCTTACCTCAAGCTCTCCGGGGCCTTTGAACAAGGCCGCCTTGAATCGGTTAGCCAACGTTTTCGACCCTCCTTCTTGAGAAGGCCTCTCCCCTGCCGGGGACCTTTTCCCAGTCGGAGAGGAATTTTTCGAGGTCCGTGTCCGTCATGGTGTTAAGGAGCATCTTTTCAAGGACAGCGAACGGCATCGTGATGATGTGCGCGCCGGTCTTCGCGGCCTCGATAACCTGGTGCGGGTCGCGTATCGACGCCGCTATGATCTCGGTCTTGAACTTATAGGCGTTATGTATGTGCATGATGTCGCGGACAAGCCCTATACCCTCGTAGCCCCTGTCCTCAAGCCTGCCGATAAATGGGCTTACGTACGTTGCACCCGCGCTCATCGCGAGGAGCGCCTGGGACGTCGAGAATACGAGCGTCAGGTTCGTCTTTATGTTCTCGCCCTTAAGGAGGTTCAAGGCCGCGAGGCCTTCGGGGTTCGCAGGTAGCTTCACGACGACGTTCCTGCCGAGCTCGGAAATCGTGCGGGCCTGCTCGGCCATCCCCTCGCCGGTCCTGTCGACGACCTCAAGGCTTACAGGGTACGGGTGAACGAGATCGCAGAGCTCCTTGGCGAGTTTGACGAAGTCCTTCCCTTCCCTCGCTACAATCGATGGGTTCGTCGTGAGCCCCTTCAGCACCCCCCACCTCTTAGCCTTTTTTATCTCCTCTATGTTAGCGGTGTCCAGAAAGATGTTCATCAAACCCTCCTTAGGTTAATTGAATGTGATGGTATATTTGCCGCCGTTGTTCTCAAGCGCCTTTATGGCGGCGTTTATTTCCTCAAGCCGGTAACTGCCAGCGGTAAAGCCGTCGAGTTTGAGCCTCCCCTGCCTGTAGAACTCAAGTAGCCTCGGTATGTCGCGCACCGGGTTTGAAGACCCGTAGAGCGAGCCTATGATCTTCTTCTCAAGGTGGAACTCTATCGGCTGGACCGAGTACTTCGCGAGCGGGTGCGGGGAGCCGACCATGACGACGGTCCCTGCCCTCCTTACAGCGGCCAAAGAGGCGTTCAGCGTCTCCTCCGTCGCTGCCCCGTCAAAGGCGTAATCGACGCCGAAGCCCCCGGTCGCCTTCCTTATTTCATCAATTGAAATATCCGAGAGTACGATATCCGCGCCCGCGTCTTTTATCGCCGTATGCTTCTCCGCCTTCGGGTCGACTGCTATGATCAGCGCGGCGCCCTTTATCTTAAGGGCCTGGATGACGGACATGCCTACGTTGCCTCCGCCTACGACGAGCGTTGTCGAGCCTTCCTCCACATTCGCGGTATTATATACCGCCCCTATGCCTGTCACGACCGAACAGCCGACGACGGATGCCACTTCGAAGGGTATGCCGTCATCGACCTTCACGCACCCGGTCTCGTAGACGACCGTGTATTCGCTGAATGACGAGACCCCGTTGAAGTGGAATATGGGATTATCTCCTTCGCTGAAACGTGTCGTCCAGTCCGGAAGGAGGCCCTTGCCGCGGGGCCAGGCGACGGTATGGCACTGGTGGTTGAGCCCTTTTTTGCAGAAGAAGCAGTCTCCGCAGAAGGCGGCCCAGCTCAAAACGACGCGGTCGCCCTCTTTAAGTGACGTGACGCCCTTGCCTGTGCGGACGACGGTCCCCGCGCCCTCGTGGCCGAGGACAAGCGGCATGTCGTAGCGTGTGTGGCCGACTATCGCGTTGAGGTCGCTCCTGCAAAGACCCGCCATCTCCATCTTCACGAGGACCTCCCTCTCCATTGGCTCCGATAGAGAGACCTCCCGGACGCTCAGAGGGGCGTTCCTGGATTCCAGTATCGCGGCCCTGGTCCTTGTCACCTCAGGCCGCCTTTCTTGCGACGATATTGTAGGAGGCGGCTGAGAAGTACGGGTCGCGCTCGTACGTTAGGCCGAAGTCGCGGATGTCCCATTTGGTAAGATCGTTCAGAGACCCTATGACCGAATCCACGTCGCCGCGCGCCCTCGCCTCTTTCAGGTCGCCGCTGAATTCGTAGCCCTTGAGATACGTCGTGTAACTCTTCTCGGCCACCTCGAAAGACGCGGCCTTAAGGAGCGGCAGGAGCCTCTCCTCGCCCAGCGCCTGTATGTGCCACGGCCATATGGCCTCGTCTATTAGCTTCTCCTCCGGATCGCTCCAGCGCTCCGGCGGGCAGACGCTGTAGGGGTAGTAGTCCTCCTCCGGGGTCGTAACGATCAGCGTGCCGTCATTTTTAAGGAGCCTCCGAGCCTTGTTTAAAAGGCCGAGCGGGTCCGGGACGTGCTCCAGGACGTCCATCAGGAATATGCAGTCGAACGAGCCCTTGCCGTTATCGATCGCGTCGGCGTCCCCGCAGATGGGGACGATGTTAGGGGCGCTCTCCACCCACATCTCCTCGACGAACCGAACGGCGTCTTTGGACCTATCGACGAAAAATGCCTTGTCCGCAAAGCGCGACAGGAGGAACGACCCGAAGCCGAGCCCGCCGCCTATGTCGAGCACGCGCTTATCCTTAGCGTAGAGCGCGCCAAGCGCGTACTTGCAGAAAATCTCAAGATCGTGCGCAAAGCCGTGGAGTATGCCGAAGGTCGGCCTCTCGCCGGAGACCTCGAACCTGTCGCCTTTCTCCTTGAGGATATCTACTATCCTGTCCTTGGTCCGGAGGACCTCGTCCATTATCGGGGCCCAGGGGGTGTTCGCGGGTAGCCTCCTCTCCTCGCCGAGACTGAAGCTCACCACCGGGAGTTTCTTTCTATGATAGAGCGATGAATTCACGGCCCGCACCTCTTTAGCGAGCAAAGACCCGAAGAGGAAGGCGTTGGCCCTGAACGTGTTGAAGGGAAAGAAGGCGACGTCATACGGCGACCTCATCATCTCGCGGAGAAACCCCGCCGACTCCGGCTTCGTGACCCTCCCGTAGTACTCCTCGTCTATCTCATGTACCTTCCCGAAGGCGAACTCCGATATTATCCTCTCGAAGCCGGGCCTCTGCTTCCTGAGTATCAGGAGGTCGGGGCGCGAAGACTCCTCACTGAAGACGTACTCGCAAAGGAGTCTGGCTACGGGGTAGGATTCCGGGAGCATTACGAGCGTCTTTCCTGCCATCATCTATTCTCCTTCTTGCCGAATATTACGGCCTCACGGCCGATTCCGTGCTTGGCCATTATCCCGTACATCTCTTTTTTGAATTCCCTGAGTTCCGGCTCGTTCAACATTATGTCGAGCCGCTTTCTCCTTAAGTGGCTGGCCCTGCCGACCTCGTCGTTCCCCACGTAGTTGTCGCCCATGAGGAGGAAGAAATCCATCGGGAACATCGAGGTGGAGCCGATGACAGAGAACCCGCACCTCTTGAGGAGCGCCGAGAGTGTCGCGTGATTGAAATAATTTATGTGGTGTGGAGGCGCGAGCCAGTAGTGCGAATAATTGAGCCTCTCGGAGAGGGTCTTCTGCACTGGGCTGAAGTCGTTGGGGGCGACACAGCATACTATGCCGTTGTCTTCAAGCAGCGTGTGCGCGAGCTTTAATATCTCCGCCGGGTCCGGCACGTGTTCCAGGACCTCTGACAGATGGACGGCGTCGAAGCGTTTTCCGATGGAGGCGGTGAGCCGGGCGTCGAGAAAGGCGTTCTCAACCTCGACGCCGAGCGTCCTCGCGTGAGCCGAGGCCTGTCTTGAGGGCTCTATGCCAAGGACCTTCCATCCCCTTTTCATTCCGCGCTTCAGAAAATATCCGGGGCCTGAGCCGACGTCGAGTATGGACCTCCTGCCCTCCTTGAGCTCATTTTCCAGGAATTCGTAGCGGTCGTCGTAGACGGTCTCCCACCACCGGAGGTCCTCTATGGTGCGTTCTATGTAGAGCGGTTTTTCCTCTTTGTAATATTCGTCCCTGTAGACCCGCTCCAGCTCCTCTGTCGATGGGATCGGGTCGGTGTGGATGAACCCGCACGTCTCGCACTCGATTATCCCGTACCCGTTGGCCTTGTCTATGAGCCTGCCGTTATGCATGCTGTACGCCTTCCGTTTTCGTAGCCGGCCCTTCGTTGCAGAAACCCTCTATGAGAGAGGCTATCCTTTCGGCTCCCCTGCCGTCGACGAGCTTAAGCGCCCTTTCGGACGCCTTCCTCCAGAACGCCTCGTCCCGGAACTTCTTAACCGCACTTTGTATCGCCTCTGGTGTAGCGTCCTTATAATGGCCGAGGCTTATTGAGGCCCCGAGCCGCTCGAAACCCCTGAGGTCGGCCTTGTCGCTTTCGTAGTTGCCTATGAGGATAGACGGCACGCCCATGCAGGCGAGCTCGTATATCGTAGTCCCTACGGCGGTAATCGCCACGTGGGACGCGGCCATGAGCGGGCTCAGGTCCCTTATACCCTCAGCGAACCTGAAACCAGGACGCCATTTGACGAGGGCCTTAAGGTCCCTCTCGGGGCTGAATGCCGGGCCGATGACGGTCGTGACCTCCACCCCTTCCATGTCGCTAAGCGACTTCAATACCAGCTCGGTCAGCCTGAACGGGTCGGCGCCGCCCATTGTGACGAGCACCTTCAAGGGTAACGCGTGCCTTATCTCAGGGCCTCTGCGCGAGCGAAACTTCTCGTTCACTATCACGAATTCTCCTCCACCCTTGACTTTGTCCGCCTTTTCCCTGTAAAGCGCGGATGGGATTATCACGAGGTCAGCCCCAATCGATACGGTATTGTCGAGTAGAACGACCTTCTTTCCGGAACGCTTGAGCGCTGATATAACCGTTGTGACGTCCTTTCTGGTGTCGATGAGCACTATCCCGTGCGCAATGCCCTCAGTGCGCTCCCAGCCTGCCGGACATGCGCTATGCGTGAGCCCGGCGCCGTCGAGCCTCTCAATAACGGCCCTGTCGCTGTTTACGAGAAAGCTGACCGAGACGCCGAGCGCGTCGAGCGCGGAGGCGACGTTTATGCACCTGACCAGATGGCCCATGCCTATATAAGCCCCGCCCTCTGTCCAGATGGTCACGCCGTCGCGCATAGCTCCCCTTTACGGGCCATCCTGTCGCCTGATGCCTTGAGCCCTGCGGCGAGCCTGAGCGTCTTTATGCCTTCAGAGATATTCAAGAGCGGCCTCGTCTTCTTATGGACGCACTCGAGGAACTCCTTCATCTCCTTCACGTACATGGTGTTTATCTCGAAGAGGACCCTCTCGGATGTCCATCTTCCAGTATCCACGTGGAATATCTCGATCTCCCCATCGGACATGTTCGCCCTTATGGTGCCGAGCTCCCCGGCTATTACGAGCCTGTGCTGACCAGTCCTCTGGAGAAAGTCCGTCTGCCAGCTCACGTAAGAGCCGTTTTCCATCCTGAAGACGCCGAGCGCGAGGTCCTCGACATCCATTTCGAGTGAACTCACCTTGTCCACGAACGCGTGCGCTTGAACTACTTCGCCGAAGAGCCAGCGCACATTGTCGAGCCCGTGTATGGATGTCAGCACCACCCCGCCGCCGAGCGACTTTTTCGCCGCGTACTCCTTCCTGTAGTCGGAGAGCGGGTGCCAGTCCGGGAGATAATGCCCTCCGTAGTAGTTGGCGTGGTATACCCTGCCGATGGCGTTGGCGTCGAGCAGGCGCTTGATGTGCTGGAACGCCGGGTGGAACCTGTAACACATCGCCATCATGGCGACGACGCCCTTTTCCTCGACTATTCTCTCGAGCTCCTCGCAACCGTCTATCGTGTGTGAGATGGGCTTCTCGATGAGGCAGTGTACGCCCCTTGAGACAAGCTCTCTCGCCATTTCGAGGTGCATGGAAGACGGCGTGCAGATGATCGCCGCGTCCGGCCTCTCGTTAAGGGCGGCCTTTAAGTCCGCAACAAGCGCCGCGCCCTCTATTCCGGCCGAGGCCTTCCTGAGCATCTCCGCGTTCGGGTCGCAGAGGACGAACCTCGTTATGCCGAGCGACTTGAGGTTATTTATGTGCCTTCTGCCTATCGAGCCGCAACCGACTACCAGTATCTTCGCGTTTACCATCGTACTTGACACCTTTCAGAATGTGGTTTTAGGCCGTCTCTAAAAATCAGGTCCTCTGCCTGAAGACCACGCCGACCGGCTCGCCTTCGAGGAACTTCGCGGGCTCTCCGCTCTCCTCGGCCTCCTTGATGACGCTTATAGCCTCGCACGCGGCCTCGACGGTCTTTTCAATGTCCTCCGGAGAATGCGAGTAGCATATGAATACCGGGCCGCCGAAGAGTATGCCCCTTTTTACGGTCTCCTGGAGGAACAGGCTCTTTAATAAGAGGTCGTCCTCTCCCTTCCTGTTCTTAACCGAAAGCCCGGCCCTCGGCGGCTTGCCGGAGATCCTGAAATTCACTCCAGCGGATTCGGCGAAGGTGTTTACCTCCGTATGCAGGGCCTCGCCCATCGTCCATATATGGTCGAGGACTGGCTTGCTCAGGAGCTCCGTTATCGTAGCCTTTGCCGCGGCGAGCCCGATGGTGTCGCCCGAATACGTCATGGAGAAGAAGACCTCGTCGAGCTCCTTCATGAACTCCCTCTTTCCTACAAGCGCCGATATCGCAAACCCGTTCGCCATTCCCTTGCCGAAGCAAGAGAGGTCAGGGGTGACGTTGTAGAACTTCTGGGCGCCGCCAATCGAATACCGAAAGCCCGTGACTATCTCGTCGAGGACGAAGAGCGCGCCGTTTGCGTGGGAGAGCTCCTTTACCCTTTGCAGGAAGTTTTTTCCGGTCGCCGGGTCTATGGCCGGGTCGGTCCCCGGGACCTCCATTATAACGCAGGCTATTTTACCCGGGTTCTCGGCAAAGGCCGCCTCAAGCGTCTCTATCCTGTTGTACTCGAAGGGGTGCATGAACTCCTTGAATACCTTCGGTATGCCCTTGTCCCTCGGCGTCGTCACCGCGTACCAGTCCTGGCAACCGTGGTAGCCGGAGTAGGCGATATGGTCCCTGCCTGTCGCGGCCCTGGCCACCTTTATCGCGGAGCTCGTGACATCCGCCCCGTTTTTGGCGAACCTGACCATCTCGGCGGACGGGATGATGGATGTGAGTATCTCGGCGACCTCGACTTCGAGCGGGTGCATGAGCGTAAAGACCGTCCCTTCCCTCACCTGCCTTATGACGGCGTCCACGACCGGCTTGTAGTCATAGCCTAAGAGAATGGGGCCGAGCGCGAGCGGGTAGTCGATGTAGACGTTCCCGTCCGCGTCCCATACGTGGCAACCGGAGCCTGATTTGAGGTACTTGGGCGTTACCCCCCTCACGAACTGGTCAGGCCCCTTGCTCAAGGTCTGCGTGCCGGCGGGTATGAGCCTTTTTGCCTTCTCCCACAATTCGTCTGATACCGGAAAACCTTTCGTCAATACCTTCATCTTACGCCACCTCTTTCTGTGAAATAATCAGACGGCCTTCTCTGCTACCCTGTCCTCTTTAAGCGACCTGGCGTACCCCTCGTTCCTGGCTGTCATGGAGTTGATATCGAGGAGACGGCTGTTTCTGCTCAAGAACGACAGTATCTCCCTCATGTGGAAGACGTCATCCCCCCTGTAAAGGGCCTCGTAAATCTCGGTGACCAATTTCAAGTCCTTCTCGTCGTCCACGGTCCAGCGCATGTGAGAGAGGTCCTCCGGGCTCTTTATCGCCCCGAGCCTGAAGAGGCCGGGGTTCTTCCAGATGTAGGGCGTTACATGCTCCCTTTCGGAGGCGAGCATGGCCTCACTGCGCGCCTTCGTCAGGGCGTCGAATGAAAAGACCTCGCAATCGAGCCCGTCGGGAAAGGACGAATCCACCCCGACGTGGTCGTATACACCCTCTGAGAACTTCTCTACGGCCTTATCCACCAGATCGGGCTCTATGAGGGGGCAGTCGGCTGTAATCCGGACGACTGTCCTTGCCCCTGCCTTTGAGGCCGCGCCGTAATACCTCTCCAGCACGTCTTCGAGGCTACCCCTGTACGAAGGAACGCCCGTAAGCGAGCACCACTCCTCGATCACATCGTCAGATGGGTGCGTAGTCGTAGCGACCATCACCTCGTCAAGGTACTTGGCGGCCTTCAAGCGGTTGACGACGTGCCAGAGTATGGGCTTGCCGCATATCGGCTTCATCACCTTTGATGGGAGCCTCGTCGAGCTCATACGGGCCTGTATTATCGCTACTACCGGCGAGATATCCGACCTTAGCGGCATATGTCCTCGCTCCTTACCGGCATATCCCTGGAAAGGCTTCTCAAGGCCGTTTTTCCGACAAGCCCGTTGAGGTCAGAAGGCGGCAGGCCGTAGGCGTGCCGGACGACCTTAAGCATGGTCTCGTCTATCACTGCGCCCTTCTCGATATCTATTCGCGCGTATATGGAGCGGCGCGCGCCGACCCTCTCGCCAATCTCCCGCTCCGAGGGCTCCTTTACGCCGCTCCCGAGCGCCTCTTCGAGGCTCCTTATCTCCTGCACCATCGTCTTGAACTCCTCGACCTCCATCGCGTACGGGTGGTCGAGGCCCTTGAGGTTCTTATCCAGAGTGATGTGCTTTTCGATTATCGAGCCGCCGAGGGCAATAGCCGCGACAGGTATGGTGTGTCCCGGCGTGTGGTCGGAGAAACCTACGGGACAGCCGAACGTGTCCTTAAGGGTAGCCATCGCGCGTATGTTCACGTCCCTGTATGACGGCGGATAGAGCGAGGCGCAGTGGAGGAGCGCTATCTCCGAGTTGCCTAAAGACTCTATCACCTCGACGGCCCTTCTCACCTCTTCCAGGTACGACGCGCCCGTGGAAAGGATCACGGGCCTTCCAAAGGAAGCGACCGCCTTAAGGAGCGGCTCGTTAGTAAGCTCGCCTGAGGCTATCTTGTAGGCCTCGACACCGACCCTTTCAAGGAGCTCGGCCCTCTCGATATCGAACGGGGCTGAGAGAAAGGATATTCCCAGCGACTTCGAGTACTCCATAAGAGAAAAATGCCAGTCGTCCGGCACGGAGAGCCGCTCAATTACCGGGTACGCCGGGTGAGCGACCCATCTGCCGTTCTCATCGGGCTTAAGCCTGTTCAGCAACCCCTCGGCGGTGAACGACTGAATCTTTACCGCGTCGGCGCCCGCATACCTGGAGGCCCTGACGAGCTCCTTCGCCTTCTCCAGATCTCCGTCGTGGTTCGAGCCTATCTCGGCTATGATGTAAGCGGGGTTGCCCGCGCCTATCTTTCTCTTACCGATATTTATTACCGGCCTCATTTACCTGCTCCTCACCTTTATTTTGCTCTCCCTCAGCGGGATATATACCTTATCTCCTGACCTTGACGATTCGTGTATGGCTAAAGCGAGCTCAAGCGCCATGTACCCGTCCCTTGGGGTATTCCTGCTCGCCTCAATCCCGTTTACCGAGTTTATAAGGTTGCCGAGCGCCTCGGTCCAGATGTTCCCCTGCTCGAACTCAGGGAAAGTCTCCGCGTAAAGCTCCTTAAGGCCCGTATAATAACGGCTATCCTTCGGTATGTAATATTCAAGCACCCCGTTGTTCCCGATCCTAATCCTGCCATTCGAACCGATGATATCGAACTCGAAGAAGAAGTACGCCTTTGCCTCGGCGTGGATTGTCGCGTATGCGCCGTTCCTGAATTGTATAAAGGCCCTGCCTCCGGAGTCCTCCGGGGTCTCCCAATCGTTTTTGCCTGCCGCCTTTTCTATCTCTCCCATGACCCATTCGGCGGGCCCCAGGAACCACAACAATATGTCGAATGCGTGTGTCCCTGTGTGTAGCAGACTGCCGCTAAAGTGGCATACGATGGATTGCAGTGTCCCTATGCCGTTGTCATCAATTATCTCCCTGGCCTTATTGTACTCGCCGCTCCAGCGCCTGAGGTGCGATACTATCATCGCCACACCCTTTGCTTCGGAGGCCTCGGCTATTTCCCGGGCCTCGTCGAGCGATGTTGCGAGCGCCTTTTCGCACCAGATGCCTTTTACGCCGGCCTCCATCGCGTCGAGCGCCATTCTATGCCTGTCCGTCGCCCATGCGCATATGCTCACTATCTCCGGCCCCTCTTCCTTAAGCATCGTCCTGTAATCGCTGTATAGCCCCTCGACTCCGTATCTCTCGCCGAAGGTCCTCAGCCTTTCGTTATTTGTGTCGGAGGCGGCTATGACTTCGACGACTCCCGCGTCAAACGACCTGTACGCGCCCATGTGGGTGCAGGGCTTCGTATCCAGCGGGTCGTCTTCAAGCATCCACGCGACCCTGCCGCAACCTATTATCGCGGCCTTGATGCTCTTAAAGCTCAAGCGGCGTCGCCCTTCAAAGGCCTCTCTATTATCCCATCCTGCTTCCCGGCCGTGGCCTTCGTCTCACCCTTCTCCGCGAGGTTGCCTGAGCAGTCAGGGCATACGAGCCTGTTGCCGTTCCTCGATACGTAGTGCACCCCCCAACCTGCGAACTCGTGACAACACCTTTTGCAGACATATACCGGCATCATCTCCCGTACCTCCTTTCCGGAAGCAAAGTCCAATTACATCGCGGCGCGCGGCCTTACAGCGCCCCTTGCCGCGGACGCGCACGCAAGCGTCGAGACCAACCCGGCGACTACGGCCCCGGCCTCCTCATCCGTCAACCCCGGGTATATCGGCAGGCTCACCTCTTCGGCGTACATGGCCTCGGCCCTCGGGAAGTCCCCGGGCCCGTACCCGAAGGCCCTCCTGTAATACGGCTGGAGGTGTACGGGTATGTAGTGTACCTGCGGGTGTATGCCGATCGACCTCATCATCGAGAACCAGTCGGCCTTTGACGCCCCGAGCTCCTCAAACGGGATCCTTACCGAATAGAGGTGCCATGCGCTCGACCTCCCCTCGCTTTCCGCCTGCATCCTCACGAACTGGTGTTTGGAGAGCATCGCGGAATAAAGAGAGGCTATCTCGGCCCTCCGGGATACAAACCTCTCAAGCTTTTTTATCTGGCTTATGCCGAGCGCCGCGTTCACATCCGGTAGCCTGTAATTGAACCCCGGCTCCTGCATCTCGTAGTACCACGGGCCGTCGCTCGGGAGCTCAAACTCCACTTCATCCTTCGTAACGCCGTGGGTCCGGAGCCTCTTGAGCCTCTCGTAGAGCCTTTTGTCGTTGGTCGTGACAGCCCCGCCCTCGCATGTGGTGATAGCCTTCACGGGATGGAAGCTGAATACGGTCATATCAGAGTGAGAGCAGGAGCCGACCCTGTGGACGGCACCCCTGGAATCCTTCCAGGACGCGCCGAGGGCGTGGCAGGCGTCCTCGATAACGACGGCGCCATGCTTTTTCGCGATGACGCGAACGGATTCCATGTCCGCCGGGAGCCCCGCGAAATGGACCGGGACTATCGCCTTTACAGGAGAGTTGTACCTTATCTTCTTCTCTATCTCAGCCGGGTCGATGTTGAATGTATTCGGGTCGATGTCGGCGAATACCGGGGACGCCCCTGTGTATAGCGCCGCGTTGGCGGAAGCGAGAAATGTTATGGGAGAGGTTATGACCTTATCCCCCTTGCCTATGCCGGATGCGAGGTGCGCGATGTGCAGGGCCGCGGTGCCGCTTGAGCACGCGACCGCGTATTTAGCCCCTGTATGCGCCTTTATGAGCTCTTCGAACTCTGAAACAAGCGGCCCCTGTGTAAGAAAATCCGACCTCAAGGCCGCTACTACGGCCTTTATGTCGTCTTCCTCAATTGTTTGCCGCCCGTAGGATATCGCTCTCCTCGGCATCGCAAAACTCCTTTATTATGTTCTTTATCTGCAGTGTGTTCAGGACGTCGCTGTTATTGTCGCTCGAGTAGCTGAACCCCTCGGCGACGGGCTTTCCGCCGTTCTTCCTCTCCTCGCCCCACCAGCTGAACTGGGGCTGGATGACGTAGTGGGTGTCGTACTCAAGCGTGTGCCTGCCGTCGTCCTCGGATATGAGCGTTTCGTGGAGCTTCTCGCCCGGCCTTATGCCGACGACCTTAGTCGCACACTCGGGGGCTATGGCTCTGGCTACGTCCATCATCCCGGCGCTCGGAATCTTGGGGACGAATATCTCCCCGCCCTTCATCCTTTCAAACGACGAGAGGACGAGGTCCGCGCCCTGGTCGAGCGTTATCCAGAACCGCGTCATCCGGGGGTCGGTTATGGGAAGGACCCCGGTCTCCCTCATCTTGAGGAAAAACGGTATTACAGAGCCGCGGCTACCGACGACGTTCCCGTATCTGACGACCGAGAACCTCGTGGGCTTGCCTCCGGCATAGGAGTTACCGGCTATGAAGAGCTTGTCAGAGCAGAGTTTTGTCGCGCCGTAGAGGTTTATGGGGTTCGCGGCCTTGTCGGTGCTCAAGGCTACGACCCTCTTAACGCCCTTATCCACCGCCACGTCTATTACGTTCTGGGCGCCGAGGACGTTCGTCTTTATCGCCTCGAACGGGTTGTACTCGGCGGCCGGGACCTGCTTTAGGGCCGCGGCGTGTATGATGAAATCGACGCCGTCAAAGGCCCTGTAGAGCCTGTCCTTGTCCCTTACGTCGCCTATGAAGAACCGTAGGCACGGGTCCGCAAAGGACTGTGCCATCTCGGACTGCTTTAGCTCGTCCCTGCTTAATATTATGAGGCGCTTCGGGTGGTATCTTGAGAGTATCTTCCTCGTAAGCTTCTTGCCGAGCGACCCCGTGCCGCCGGTGATAAGTACTGTCCTTCCGTTCAGGTCCATGATAGGCTCCTGCTGATTTTGGATTAGTTTAATGCAACATACATGCCATTAAACTCCATATCGGGAAGCCCTGCGATTTACTTGAATTTTACTACGGCGTTGGGGGGTTTGTAGGGGGTATCGTCAATAATATGACAAGGAAGTTTTTACAGGTCTGACAGAAAACCAACGAGAAGTTTTTGCCGGTCGAGAGGGCGCCAAAAAGGCCGCCCCCCTTTAGGGGGGCGGCCCTGGAAAAGGCTTTAGATGTTGATCACGAAGTGCGACTGATAGTCATCCCTGTCAATTATGCACTGGAGGGCCCTCATGTTCTCGGAGTTGAAGAGAACCGGGCCCTTCAGGTTCAGCGTCACTTTGCCGTTGGCGAAGCAGACCATGACAAGGGAGACGAGGTTCTTCATATCCTTCACGTCGAGCGTCTCTATGTCGTTCTTCCTCAGGGGGACCGAGTAGTCCGGCTTATAGAGGTTCGGGTTCGTGAGGAGGAACGCGACAAGCGGGTCCTCTACGGACTGGAGCCACTTGAAGAGCCCCTCCGAGTCGTGGTCTATGAGGATGAACCTCCGGAGGTTCTTGAACCCGGGTATCCCCTGCGCGAAGGATATTACCTTCTCCTCCGTTACAGAGAGCGTCCCAAACCTGTGCGTCTCGAATACGATCTCCTGCGTCGATTCCCTTGCTACATTCATTTGTTTTTTAACCTCTTTAGGGTATCTGAGACGTCGGCCGGGAGCGTGGAGGCGCTAAGGTTCTCCTCCTGTATCCTTATAAATATCTCCTCCCTGTGCACGCTCATGGCGGCAGGGGCCTCTATCCCGAGCTTTACGTGGTTTTCCTTTACTTCAACGACTACGACCTTTATGTCTCCGCCTATCCGGATCGCCTCTCCCGACTTCCTTGTCAATACAAGCATATCGCCCTCCCTGGCATGTTTTTTTAATACATATTATCCTGGTTTATTGCACATATCAACGTATCCATGGCGCGCCTTCCAGACCCGCCGTCATTACGTTCTCCCCCGGTATTTTGCTTACAGGTAGTCGAAGATATTGACGCTTATGACCTTCCCGGCGGATGACATCGCCGCCTCAAGCGCGGTCTGGCCAAGGGTGAGCTCGGATATCACTCGCGCGATGTCGGCGTCCTCAAGGGTGCCTATCATCGTCTCGACGTCAAGCCTGGCGCTCGAGAGGTCGTTTTTCGCGGACGTTATCCTCGTGATCCTGCCGCCTATGTCGGAGACCGCGTTCGAGACCTGCTGAAACGCGCTCTCGAGGTTTGTGCCGGCGGCCTGAATGCCGGCCGAGTCGTTGTTATTGAGCGCTGTCGCGAGGTCTGAGACCGTCTGGAATATGTCCACGCCCCCGCCGACGCCCTTAAAGACCTCTCCGCCGTTTACGCCGACTGTCATGTAGCCGGAAGAATTTACGCGGACCTGGTAAGAGTTGGTGTCGCCCAGGTAGTTCCCGGTCTGGTCAAATGGCTCGGTCCCGGTCTTATAGCCCGCGAAAGCGTACTTATTATCGTAGTTGGTGTTCGCGATGGTCAGGAGCTGTTGATATAGCTGGTCCACCGTAACCGCGGTATTTGCCCTCGATGACGCGTCGGAAGTGCCGGTGGCCGAGGTGGTCGCGAGTTCCTGGAGCGTCATGATAACGTCCTTGACGCTTGCGAACGCGTCCTCTGAGGTATTGAGGTAATCGAGCGCGGAGTCCATGTTCCTGTCGTACTGCTCGAACCCGGAAAGTATCGACTTTGACGTGAGTATCTTGTCCGTCTTCACCGGGTCGTCCGATGGGGCGTTTACCGCCTTGCCGGTCGAGAGCTGTTTGGAGAGCTTATAGAGCGACTCCTGCCGCCTCATTATGTCATTTATGTAAGTGTTATAGGTGATGTTCTGGGTTACTCTCATATCGGCCCTACCTTAGGTTGAGGAGCGTCTCCAACATACTGTCCGCGGTGGCCATAACCTTTGCCGCGGCCTCGTAAGCCCGCTGGAGTTTTATGAGGTTTATAGCCTCTTCTTCGATAGAAACGCCGGATACCGACTCCCTCGCCGACTTCAACTCCTCAACGAGCTTTGACTGGGCGTCGTAGCTCCCGGATGCCTCGCTGGAGACGAACCCCACGTCGCTCACTATCCGGTTGTAATAGTCGTTGAAGGTGGCTCCCTCGATAAGCGCCGCGCCCTTGAGGTCTGCGAGCGCCATCGCGTTCAGGTTGTCCCCTGGCACTCCGGCAAGCGTCGAGGAAGCGGCTATCGCGTTCGGGTCCGTGACCGCGACGTCAATCAGTTCCGCGGCGTTCTTCTTGACGCTAATCTCGAACTTGTCTCCGGCGGCCGGGGCGCCTGTGTTGTCGGAAATAGTGAAGCTCAGGCCCTCGAACGTTATGGCGGAGCCGGACGTATAAGCCCCCTGAGTGACCACCGCGCTGGTGTCGGTATTTACGATGGTGTAGCTCGATGCGCTTGAGAACCTTACCTCGTAGTCGTTAAGCGTCAACTGGCTGTAATCCGTTACCGCGCCGTTGGCTACGACCGCGCCTCCGGCGTTCCCGCTGGAGGCGTGGGTGTAGACGGCGGGCGCCGCGAAGAAGTCCGTACCCGTAGTCCCGTCGAGCCCGTAACCCTGGGAGTGCTGGAGGTTCACCTCTTTTATGAGGCTTGCGGCAAGGAGATTGAGCTTGTCTTCGGCCTCGTCGTATATGGCGGCCCCTTCGAGGTGCCCCTTCAGGGACCCGCCGGTGATCCTGTCGTTAAGGACGGTCCCCCTGCTGACGATATCGTAGACCGGGGACTCGGGGTTTATCTCCAGCTCAAGCGGAGCGGACGTTATGCCGGTGACGAGGAAAAACCCGCCGATGTAGACGTCCGTCTGGCCCGTCTCGGATTCGATGGTGGATATCTCCACCATGCCGGAGAGGTCCTCAAGGAGGAGGTCCCGCTGGTCGCGAAGGTCGTTCGCCTGCATGCCGCCGACCTCGATACCCGATATCTGGTTGTTGAGCTCGGCGACCTGTTCGGCTATCGAGTTTATTTCCTTTACGACCGACTCCATCTCCTTATTGAGGCTCGAGAGGTTCTGCCTTATCGTAGCGTCTATCGTGTTGAACGCGTCGGTAAGGAGAGACGCGCTGGAGAGAAGCGAGGAGCGCTCGGGGTACGACGACGGGTTGTTGATTATCTCCTGAAACGAGTTGAAGAAGTCGTCTATCCTGGAGCTCAGACCGGCGCCGTCGAGGTCGTTTACGAGCGCTTCGAGAGCGCTTAAGTGCTCGCCCTTGGTCTCGTATCTAGAAAGCGTCGACGTGGCGGTCCTGATCTGCACGCCCTGGAACCTGTCGAATACGCGCTCTATCGAATTTATGGTGACGCCGGTGCCGAAATAAAGGCCTCCGTACCGGACGGCGGTCATGGGCTCGAGTACGGCCTTCTGCCTCGTGTACCCCTCGGTGTTCGCGTTAGCGATGTTGTGAGAGGTGACGTTTATCGCCTTCTGGTTGGCCAGAAGCGCGGTCTTCGCTATGTCGAGGACTGATGTAAGAGACGCCATACCCTGTTCAAGCCCCTTCGCTTAAGTGAGAGCCCTTGACGGATGCGAAGCCGTCAAACGCACCCTTCTGCCCGTAGACGCCGGTTTGCAGGAAATTACCGAGAAAGCCGAGCGTCTTGTTTATGTTATCCAGAGACCCCTTTACAATAAGGCCGTTTAAATGGTTCAGCTCCCTGATGGAATCGATAAGAGAAATTATAATATTCCTTTTTGACTCTAGCGCATCCGCCGGGGGACCCGACCGCTCGATTATCTCCGAGAGGGCAAACTCACCCTTCGGCCCGGGTTTCAGCCCGAGTTTGCCGGCCGCGTCCCTTACGAGCCTCAAGCGCTCGGCGCCTGAGAGCTCTATCCTTTTGAGGATGTGCTCCTTCCTGCCGACCGTCTCGTAGAGGGCCCTAAAGTCCCTTGAGACAAGGTTCTCGGTCTCCGTCTGGAGCACGGCGACGAGGTCCTTGTACAGGTGCTCCTCCTTTATGAGATGTGTTTCTATCGCGCTTAGTGCCATGTTATTTTTTTACCGGTATGGCGTTTACGATGGCCCTTTCGATCAGCTTCTCGGCGACCTTTTCAGAGTCGACCTCGTAGTTCCCGCTCTCGATATCGGTCTTGAGCTTGACGACCATCTCGCCCCTGACCTCCGGCACGTCCTCCAGGAGTCCCTTGGCCCTGTTCATGTCCTTTGCCCTGGACGAGATGTCTACGCTGTCTCCTGCCTTGGGTTTGGCGCCGCCTTCGGGCCCCTTTACCTGTCCACCGGTCTCCCCCGCCTTTTTGACATAATTGTCGGCGCTTACCCCGCCTTTTTTGCCGCCTACTTTCATCTGGTCCTCCTGGGTTTAAGGAGCGTTCCCGCCCTCTGATTTTAATATCGGCGGAAGCACTTAAAAACTTTAGGAAGACCACTAAATATGGGACTGCCCTGCCCTTAAACCACAACTAATCATGCTTAGCCGAACCTGAACCCCGAGGGGTCGACGGCGTTGCCGTCCTTTAATATCTCGAAGTGGAGGTGAGGCCCCGTCGACCTCCCCGTGGAGCCTACGGAGGCTATCGCGTCCTTCACAGTCACGTGATCCCCCTCCTTTGCGAGGTTCCTCGCGTTGTGGCCGTACCTTGTGACCAGGCCGTTTGGATGGAGGACCTCAACGACGTTGCCGTACCCGCCCCTCGTGCCGCAGAATATCACCCTGCCCTCGGCCGCCGGGTAGACCGGCGAGCCCTCCTTTGCCGCAATGTCAACGCCGTGGTGGAACCTCTCATGCCCCGTGAAGGGGTCCTCCCTTATGCCGTACTTCGAGCTCACCCTCTTGAAACCTTCGCCCACAGGGAACCTCAGGACCTTACCGGAAACCCTGGGCGTTAAAGGCACGTCAACCGCCTCTGGCCCGACTTCCGAAGCGACCGGGGGCGGCGTGTACGGGACAAACGCCCTTCCGGTGAACTCCTCACCCGGCTCCCGCGTATCTTCCGCGCCGCCCATCTCCCTCATCATCATGTCTTTAAGCCCTATGCCGTGGCCAGAGGCCATGAGGCGCGCAAACTCGGTATCGAAAAGGGAGTTGTATATCTCCTCGCCGCTCCCTCCGTGGAAGAGCTCGCTCTTGGCGACACCCTCCTTCATCGTCTTCAGCATATAGCCGATAAAGATCGACTCGAACTCGGTCAAGGCCTTCTTTAGTCCGGCCCCGCTGTCCTTTTTTATCGGCTCGTCGGCCTTTATCGAGGCCTCTATGGCATTTGAGACGTTCATGTCGTTCCTTAAAGGCCGACCTTTTCGAGGTCGCCGGCTATGTGCCTTATCCTCGTCTCTATCTCCTTAAGGGCGTCGGGCTCGTCTTTTGCCTTAAGGGCGAGCCCCATTATCGAGACGAGGCCGTTCCGGACATGGTGAGAGATGTATCTCCTGCACTCCTTCGGTATCTCGCACGACCTCTGGATAGCGAGCTCTTCGTCTATGAGTTTGGCTCCCATGATGGCTCCTCCTTAGATGATCTCAAGCTCCGCCTGCAGGGCCCCGGCGGCCTTGATGGCCTGGAGTATCGCTACGAGGTCCCGCGGGGTGACCCCCACGAGGTTAAGGGCCCTTACCACCTCGCCGAGCGTTACGCTCTCGGGGAGCACGATAAGCCTCGACCTCTCTTCCTGCACGGTCGTCTCCTCAACAGGCTGGACTACCGTCTCTCCCTTCGAAAACGGCGAGGGCTGGGATATGTGGTACTGGGTCTTCACCTCTATGCTTATGTCGCCGTGGGAAATCGCCACACTCGAGATGCTTACGTTCTCTCCCATGACGACCGTCCCGGTCCTCTCGTTCACAACGACCTTCGTGACCGCGTCGGTCTTTATTTCCAGCAGTTCTATCGTGGAAATGAGCCCTATGACGCCTGTCGCCCCCGGAAGCTGTGAGACCCTTATCTTGCCCGCGTCGACAGCCTTAGCCGCGTCATAACCGAGCCCCTTGTTTATCGCGTCGACCATCCGCGCGGCGGTAGTGAAGTCCGGGTTCCGGAGGGAAAATACCAGCCCGTTTTCAGTATTCAGCGCGAAAGGGACTTCGCGCTCGAGTATCGACCCGTTCGGGATCTTTCCGGCCGTCTGATGGTTCTTCGTCACGCTCGCGCTCTTCCCGGCGGTAAAACCCGCGAGAGCTATCGCCCCCTGCGCCATGGCGTAGACCGCGCCGTCCGGCGCGCGCAGCGGCGTGGATATTAACGTGCCGCCCTGGAGGCTCGTTGCGTCGCCGATGGACGACACAAGCACGTCAATCCTGGCGCCGGGCTTTATGAACGGCGGTATCTCGGCGGTTACAAGGACGGAGGCCGTGTTCTTGACCTTCACGTTCTTGGGGTCTATCTTCATCCCCATCCTGTTAAGCATGTTGGACATCGACTGGTTTGTGGCGTTGCTGGACTTGTCCCCGGTGCCGCTGAGGCCGACGACGAGCCCATAGCCTACGAGCTGGTTGGACCTCACCCCTTCGATAAAGGCGACGTCCTTTATGCGCGCGGCCTCGGATACGCCGCTTAGGAACGCCGTCGCGAGGATAAAAGCGAGTACGGCCAGTAGCCTTTTTAAAATAGTAGTCACATCCATCCTCTCAATAAACGTTTTAGAACGGCCAGACATTGTCGAGTATCCTTCCGAGCCAGCCCTGGCTCTGTTCGTCGGCGAGCACTCCTTTGCCTGAGTACTCTATGCGCGCGTCGGATAACTGGCTCGATGAGACGATATTGGATTCCGTTATGTCCTCGGGCCTAGCGATGCCGCTCAAGATTATGTACTGAAGCTCGTTGTTCACGACCATGTCCTTCTTGCCCTCAAGCACCAGGTTGCCGTTCAAAAGAACCTTTATGACCCTCGCCGTAATGGTGGCGCTCAACTCCCCGCTCCTCTTTGTGGTGCCGGAGCCGTCGAACGACGAGTCATAGGTGGAGGAGACCTCGGGGCTGAAGGGTGTGCCCTGGCCGAGAAAGTTCCTCATCCCGAGGTTCGACGGGAGGCCGAAGAGGTTGGCGAGCGCTATGTCCTTTGAAGACGACCTCGAAGTCGATGTCGTCGCCTCTTTTATGGCGCTCGTCTTTTCGGTTATTTCTATCGTTATGATGTCGCCTACGTTCCTGGCCCTCAAATCCTGAAAGAGCGTGTTCCTCGACGTCTCGCCGGGCCAGAGAGACCCTGGCGTCGTCGACGCGGCGTTCCCCTGGACAGGGATGTTAGATATGTCTATCTTCTTTGGCTCGGGTGTGGCGCAACCGGCGAAGAAAGCCAGGGCGCAGAGTGTTGCGAGTATCCTTAAAACTTTTCTCATCACTGAAGCTCCGTTTAGCAGGTTGCTGAAAAACTCTAAATGCGCGAAGCGGCCTCTCAGAACTCAACGAGCAGTTCTCCCGGGCCTCTAACGACGCCGTTTATCTCTCTACCCGAAAGCGCGCGGGCGGTTATCACTGCGCCCTTGCCGCCGTCCTCTGAAGCGATAGCCGCGGTCTTGACCCTGACGGACCTGCCCTCCACCCAGACTGTGACCCTGTCGCCCTTCCTTACAACTGTTTCAAGCTTGAGATAATCCCTTTTTATGATTGAGCCGGCTGAAATCGGCCTCTTTACGACCATGCCGTCGAGTTCGTCTATCGACGCTACCGCGTCTGGGGCGTCCCTGACCTCCACGGAAACAAGTTTCACGTCGTCGGGCGAAGGCTTCGACTTCATCTTAAGCGCGCGCAAGGCCACGAGCGCGTCCCTGTATACCCGAATCCGCGCCGAGCCCCAGAGGGTCTTTGTTTCCTTGCCGCCTGTCTTAAGCACCGCCTGGAACGCGACCTTTCCGGCCGCCTTCGCGTTTGGGAGCCTTACCTCTATCGCGTCGAACCTCTCCTTTTCGATCCCGGGCACTTCAATCTCCTCGACCTCTACCTTTGTGCCGCTCCAGGGCGAGACCTTAACGAGCGCGGACTTTATCTCGGCGTCAACGTCGAGCCCGTAGGAGAGCGCCGGAAGCGCAAGGACAAGGAGCGTTATCAGGATGGCCTTCTTCACCCGTTACCTCTTCATGGAGTTCGCGGTCTGGAGCATCTCGTCCGTCGTCTGTATGGACTTGGAATTTATCTCGTAGGCCCTCTGCGCGGCGATCATCGCTACCATCTCTTCCACGACACTCACGTTGGACATCTCGAGAAAGCCCTGCGCGAGCGTACCGAAGCCGTCTGAGCCTGGGGTCGAGGTTATGGCGTCGCCTGAAGCGGACGTCGGCAGGTACAGGTTTTTTCCGACGGACTGGAGGCCCGAGGGGTTTATGAACCTCGCGAGCTCGATCGTCCCCACCTGGGTGTTGCTCGCGGACGACGGCTGAGTAACGGACACTATGCCGTCCGCGCTGATGGTCACGGTGAGCGTGTCCGATGGTATCGTTATCTGGGGCTCGAGCAAATAGCCGTCCGAGGTTACGAGGCGGCCTTCGCTGTCGATCTTCAACTCCCCGTTCCTCGTGTACGCCGTCGTGCCGTCTGGCTTCGCTATCTGGAAGAACCCGTCGCCCTCTATGGCGAGATCGAGCGAGTTCTGCGACTCCTTGAAGTTGCCCTGGTTGAAGACCTTTTCGACCGACACGGTCCGGACGCCCTGCCCTATCTGGATGCCGGTCGGGACCATCGTGGACGGGGAGGACGACGCGCCGGCTGATTTCAACTCCTGATAAAGGAGGTCCTGGTAGTCGGCCCTGCTCTTCTTAAAACCGGTGGTGTTGACGTTAGCGAGGTTGTTGGCTATCACGTCGATGTTCAGCTGTTGGGCTTCCATGCCAGTCGATGCCGTCCACAATGCCCTTATCATGTAATATTCCTCCTTAGATTAAGGTCAGACCCTCCCGACCTCTTCTATCGCCTTTTTCGTCATGTCGTCGATCGTCTGTATCATCTTCGTGTGCGTCTCAAAAGACCTCATCGCCTCTATCATCGTCGTCATCGCGCGGACGGCGTTGACGTTCGAGGTCTCCACGTACCCCTGGTCGATCGCGGTTTCTTTGGATACCGCCGTCTCCTTGGCCCCATCCACGGGCATGAAGAAGTTCCCCTCGCGCCTTAAGTCCATAAGGTTCGAGAACGAAACGACCTTCAGCCTGTCAACGATCGCGCCTTTTTCCCGGATATTCCCCTCCGCGTCAATCGCGACATCCGGAGAAGTCAACTTTATGACACCCTTGTCGCCTGTAACCGGGAACCCTTCGCGGGAGGTAAGCGTCCCGTCAGTGGCCAGCGTGAACGACCCGTCCCTCGTGTAACGGGGGCCGTTACCGGTGTTCATGACGAAGAACCCCTCGCCCTTTATCGCGAGGTCGAGCATCCTGCCGGTCTTTTCGGAAGGCCCCTGGGACATATCCGTAACTACCTTATCCATCGAGGCAAAATCCCTTATGCCGTAGCCGTCAGGCATCGAATCCTCAAAAAGCGGTTTCTGTTTCTTGAAACCGGCGGTATTCACATTGGCGAGGTTGTCGGTCAGGACCTCCAGCCTCTTTTCCTGTACGACCGCGCCTGAGAGCGCGACGAATATCGACCTGTCCATCTTTTTGCCTCCTTGTACTGGCAGAGTATAATGCAACATGCGTGCCAGGCACACAGGCGCGCTTGTGCCTCGGTTTTCGACGATTTTCAGAGAGAGGCCGGCTTCAAGAGGGAATAAAATGCCGGGTAAGACCTTTTTGCCGTGCTTCTGAAAGCCTAACAGGTTACTAAAAAACTCGGAATGCGCGTCAGGCTTCAAATAAGCTCCAGATGCGAGGCCCCGGTTGAAATAGGGGAGCGAAGCAGGTGGACTTTTTCAGCAGACTGAAAAGAGGTGCCCCCCGCTCCCGGTGAGGGAGAGGGGGGATTTGGTGGGGTGTTACGGAGTCTTTATAAACCGGGCTCTCACCCGGATAAGTTACCTGTAATTATTGAGGGAAGACATGAGGTCTACCTCGCCTGAGAGCAACCCGAGGCCCCTTACGACCTCGTCGGCAGGGGTCCCGGCCTTCAGCATCTTAACCGCCCTTCCGTACATGTCCTCGTTCTTCTCGCTTAAGTAGCGGGCCTCGAGCTTCTTAGCCGAATCCTCAGCCTGCTTGACTGCCGCGTCGAGCCTCCTCGTACGCTCGCCCATGGTATCTTCATGCCTCTCGAATGCGGCCTTTTTCCTCTCCAACTCGGCGGAGAGCTTCCTTATCCCCGAGATCTCGTTCTCCAGTTCCTTTATACGGTCCACGGATGGCGCGGACGCATTATTCGGCCTCTGCAGGGCCTTCTTCCTTGCCATGATATAGAGGATGCCGCCCATAAGGGCGAGGTCTACCGCCGAAAGTACGAGAACCCATAGCTCCATTGTTAATCCCCATCCGTAAAGAGGCGCAAATGACGATACAGAATGCCTGGAGTTATGTATATGCAATTGGCGTGCCGGATAACGGCACGCGCGGGGTTTATTAGATAGAGCAGAGGCTGAAAATATTCAAGTACCTAATAAAGTTCAATTCCCTGGCTGAACGTCACCTGTATCTTTTCCGTGAGGTCCTTCATCTCCTCCTGATCGAGGCCAAGGGATTCGGGGAGATTGCCGAAATCCACCCCTTCACCGCCGGGTTTTCTCCAACCCACGCCAAACTTTTGGCACATCCTGTCGGCGAGCGTTATGATGGTGACGAGGTTATAGAGATACTTCTCCTTCTTTATCTCCTCCTGGTCGTCGAAGTGGAGGAGCAGTTTCTCAAGGGTCTCCGGGAACCCCCACTTCTTGACCACCTCGGCGCCGAGCTTCCTCTGTGAAAAATCAAAAACCTCTGCCTCGGCCATTGCGAACGGGACCGAGTCGTTGTAGACGCGCTCCATAACGCGCGCGAAGTCCTCGGGGAACTCGTTATTGAGCACGACCTTTCCAATGTCATGGAGGAGCCCGCCTATGAAGGCGTCCTCGGGGTCTGAGAGGCGCGTCTGTCTCGCGATGATGTTCGCCGCAAGGGCCGAGCCTATGATCTGCTCCCAGAGCAATTTTTCCGTCAGGCCGAACCTCTTATAGACGTTTTTCATGGATGTGGCCACCACTATCGACCTTACGGCATTCAGCCCGAGCCGGAGGATAGCCTGCGTCAGGTTCTGTATGTTCCTGTAACTCCCGTAAAAGGCGGAGTTGGCCACCATGAGTATCTTTGTCGTCAGCCCCGGGTCGGCCCCGATGAGCCTCTTTATCTTCTCGATGGAGACGTCAGGGTCCGCCATTATGGAGAGGACCTTTTGTGTCGTGACCGGAAGGACCGGCAGTTCCGACGCCTTCAGGGCGACCTCAGTGATCTTTTCCTTTTGCGCGGTTATCATATTGCTCTCCTTGTTTTGGCCTTAGGCATGGCCGCTCGCCTTCTTGAAGAGCGGAAACGGTTTGACTTCCGCGCTCTTCCTGCCGCCTTCGACGACCTTCATCCCGGCGGCGCGGCTGTTGGAGGCGTGCTCTACCCTGAAGTTCGCGACAAGGCCCTTGAGTTCGGTTGCGAGCCTGGCCATCTCGCTCGTAGCCCTTGAGACATCGGCTATCGCGCCCACATTGGTCTTCGCTACCTCGGCTATGGAGTCCATGTTCTGGGCTATCTCGTCGGCCGTCGCGCTCTGCTCCTCGGCTGAGGTGGCTATGTGGCTTATCATGTCGGTTACATTCTCAACACCGGTTACTATCCTCTTCAACGCGTCGCCGGCCTCGTTGGCCAGTCTTACGCCCTTTTCCACCCTCTTCGTGCCGTCGTCCATCGCTGAAACGGCTGTGCCGGTCTCGGACTGTATGGTCCTTATCATCCCGCTTATCTCTTTTGTCGCCTTGGTGGTCCTCTCGGCGAGCTTCCTCACCTCGTCGGCGACGACGGCGAAGCCCCTGCCCTGCTCGCCGGCCCTGGCCGCCTCTATGGCGGCGTTAAGCGCAAGGAGGTTCGTCTGGTCGGCTATGTCGTTGATGACTGAAACGATAGTGCCTATCTCCTCGGAAGACTTGCCGAGCTTCTTTATAGTGTCAGCCGTGACTGAAGTGGATTCCGCGACCTCCTGCATGGCTGAGATCGCTTCAGATACGACGCCGCCGCCCTTTACCGCTATGCTTTGCGCGTTCCTTGCGGATTCCGATACCTTGTTCGAGTTCTTGGCGACCTCTATGACCGTTGAGTTCATCTCCTCCATGGAGGTGGCCACCTGGACCGTCTGCCCCGACTGCCTGTTAGCGCCCACCTCTATCTGTGTCGCGGACGAGGAGAGCTGTTCCGCGGCCGAGGCGAGCAGGTTCGATGAATCGGTTATCCTGCCTATGACGCCGGACATCTGCACGGCCATCGCGTCGACGCTCCCGCCAAGGCTCGTCACCTCGTCGCGAAGCTCTCTGCCCAGGAACCTGACCTTTATATCGGCCCTTTTCGAGAGGTCGCCTTGAGAGATGGCCTCTACGGTCTCCTTGACCCTGATGATGGGCCTTATGATGTGGGTGTTCGTTGACCACATGAAAAATACGGATACTCCGACCGAGAGGAATACCGCGACGGCCATTACGGCTATCCCCTTCATCGCTGAAGCCCTGGCGTTTGCGGCTATCTCCTTCGTAAGGTCGTCGGCGGCGGCGAGTATCTCAGGCGTGTGCCTGTTGGAGAGCTCGTTCACGTTGGCGGCGAAGGCTTCCTTGTCCTTCATGCCAGTCGCAACGAGTTCCTTCCTTTTGGCCCAGAGCCCCTCGGCCTCGTTGATCTTCCTTATTATATCCGGGTTGTGGACCGGCCGGAGGTTCAGCTCCGCGGAGCCGTTTTTGAGGCCCTTTAGCGTCGCCTCAAAATCGCTCATGGTCTTTTTGAGGTTATCGGAAACGAGGTTGAGCTCGTAATTCGATCTCGCGTAGCGCTCCATGAGATAGGCCATGTTCACGGTCCTCATCCTCTGGAGCCCGGCAAGGTCTATCGACTTGCTGTACGACTGGTCGCCGAGCGCCACAAACCCCTTGACGATCCCGTTCATCCTGTCGACCATCGGGTATGTGGTACTCTCCAGCTCCATCATGGCCTCGGACAGGCTGTCGCCGCTCTCCATCGTCTTGTCCAGGGCAACGAGCATCCCCTCCCATTTTTCTTCAACCGCCTGGAGCTTGTCTTTCGCCGACCCTGTGACCGCCGGCACCTCGTCGGTCCCGGTCCTGAGCGACTCGATGACCCTGCCGTATTCGGCCTTTTTGTCCTGGAAGACCTGCTCGAGTTCCTCCTCGCCGTTCATGATATGGCGGTTAAGGACGTAGTTCAGCTCGACGACCCTTTTTCTCAGGGCGCCCGCCTCCACGACCTGCGAGTACTTCTGGCTCATCCCGCCGACCAGCACATATATTATGGGTAGCTGGATGACGAAAAGGATTATAAGAAAGACATAACTGCCAAGGAACCTGGATTTCACTGAATGAAGATCCACTGCAGAACCTCCGGGAATTATAATGTTTTCAGGCTACGGCGCTAAGCTGGTGCCCGAGCGCGTCCCTCTCGCTCCTGCTGAGTATCTTTGATACGTCGAGGAGGATTATGAGCCTGTTGTCGAGCTTGCCAACGCCTTTTATGTACTCGGACTCGGCCCCGGTTACGATGGACGGCGGAGGCTCGACGGTGTCGGATGGAAGCCTCAACACCTCGGAGACCGCGTCAACCTTAAGCCCCACGGTCCTGTTGTCCACGTCAATGACTATTATCCTTGTCTCGTTCGTCCTGTCTTCCGCCGGCAGGCCGAAACGCTTCCTGAGGTCAAGGACAGGTATTACCCTGCCCCTGAGGTTGATGACCCCTTCGACGAAGTCCGGCGTGCGCGGCACCCGGGTGAGGTCCATGTGCCTTATTATCTCCTGCACCCTCAATATGTCGAGGGAGAACTCCTCGTTCCCCAGCCTGAAAGTCACGAGCTGGAGCACTTCCTTGGAATCAAAGTCCTTCTTTATGTCCATCGTTACGCCTCCTCATAATATCGGGGGATAAAAACGCCTGTCCATGTACGCTTTCTTTGCTCTTCGGCGTTTTCAAAAAAAACTTGACATTATATTTAAGACGTGGGAGGCGGGCAACGGCGCGGGATAAATGGCTAAAAAGGCCCTGAAGAGGCCCTGAAAACCTGAAATTCGCCCGGTTTGCCCAAAAGGCACCGGGCCCTGGGCGTACTCGTTTGCACCCAGCTGGACAGGGCTTTGACGCCAACTAAGCAGATGGACTGGGTTGAGGCCCGCTACATGGGGACATCCCCGTTCATCACCATTATGTCCACCCTCCTGTTCTTGCCGCGCCCGGTCGGCGTGTCGTTCGAGTCGATGGGCCTGTACTCGCCGTGCCCGACGGCTGAGAGCCTCGCGGGGTCGAAGGAATGGGCGTCGATGAAGTACTTGAGGACCTTAAGCGCTCTGGCGCTGGATAAGTCCCAGTTGGTCGGGAACCTCTGCGTGTTTACTGGAATGTTATCGGTATGCCCCTCGATCCTCAACTGGCCCGGCATGTCCTTCAACGCCGCGCCGACCTCGGAGAGGACCTCGTAGCCGCCCTCGGCTATCTCGTCGCTCGATGGTTTGAAGAGGCTCGTCTCGGATATCCTGATGACCACCTTCTGGTTGTCGACGATGAAGGTGAGCTTCTTATCCTTCTCGAGGTCGCGCAGAGCGGTCTGTATCTTTTTGTAGTTGCCGGCGTTCACATCCTTGAACTCGGTGGCGATGGACGGCCTCTGCTCCCGGACGAATCTCGGCCCCTCCTGCATCTTCGTGGAAGTGTAGAGAGAAGGGTTGAAGGACACCGCGAGCGATTCGCTCAGGATCCTGAACTTGCCCTCGTGCACCGACGACATGGCGTACATGGAGGTGAAAAACGCGAAGAGGAGCGTTATGAAGTCGGCGTAGGAGACGAGCCAGCGCTCGTGGTTCTCGTGCTCCTCGGGCCTCTTTTTCCTTGCCACTGGTAAACACCCCTTGTAATGGCCTTCTCTAAAGCGACGGCTATTTTTTCTTCTCCGAGGCCCTCAGGAACCCGGAGAGCTTCTCTTCCACGCGCCTCGGGTTCTCTCCCTCAGAAAGCGAGATAAGCCCCTCGATGATCATCTCCTTCACTATGACATCCTCGCGTATCTTCTGCTTCATCTTCCCGGCGACCGGGAGCCATAGGAGGTTCGCCGAGCCGACGCCGTAGACGGTCGCTACGAACGCCACCGCTATGCCGGAGCCGAGCATCGAGGGTTCGGCGAGGTTCTCCATCACGTGTATGAGTCCGAGCACGGCGCCGAGTATGCCGATTGTCGGGGCGTAGCCGCCCGCGGACTCGAATACCTTCGCCGAGGAGAGGTTGTACTCCTCGGTGTACTGTATCTCTATCTCGAGAATCTCCCGCGTGATCTTCGGCTCGGTGCCGTCAACGACGAGCTGGAGGCCTTTCCTGAGGAACGGGTCGTCAATCCTCTTAAGACGCGACTCGAGCGCGAGGAGCCCGTCCTTTCTCGCCGCCCCGGCGAGCTCCGAGATCAGTCTTATGAACTCCCTCGGGTCGGACTTATGGTTGAAGAAGGCGAGCCTTGCGTTCTTAAGCGCAAGGATGAACGTATTAAGGGAATAGTTGACGCAGACCGCCCCGATCGTTCCGCCGAGGACGATTATCGCGGCCGTCACCTGCATTATCGAGTTGAGGGAGCCGCCCTCGAGGACCTGGCCGCCGATGATGGCGCCGAAGCCGAGGATTATGCCTATAATTGTCAATATATCCATAAAGAGAAGAGTTGCCTAAAAAAATAAATTGTTCAGGTCGCTCAAAAAGCCCCAGATGAGAGGCGTCGAGAAGCGAAGCGAACTTTGATGGACTTAGGAGCGGCCTGTCAAATCATGTTGATTATCTCGCCCGCTATGTTGTCAAGGGGCACTACCTTGTCGGCGAGCCCCGCGTCGACGACGGCCTTCGGCATGCCGTAGACCGTGCAGGTCTCCTCGTTCTGCGCAAGGGTCTTCCCGCCCTTCTCCTTTATGAGCCTCATCCCCTCTCTCCCGTCGTGCCCCATGCCGGTAAGGATCACGCCGAGCGACCTGCCGGGATAGCACTCGGCCACCGACGTCATCGATACGTCCACGGAAGGCTTGTAGAGCGCTCCGAAGGGCTCGTTGTTTATCTCAACGCTGAAATCGAAGGTCCCGCGCTTCCTGATCCTCGTCTGCGAGCCGCCGGGGGTCAGGAGCACGCGCCCGGCCTTTATCATCTCCCCGTTCTCCGCCTCCTTCACCTCGAGGCCGCAGAGGTCGTTCAACCTCTCGGCAAACGCCCCGGTAAAGGCCCTCGGCATGTGTATGGCTACGAGAAAAGGCGTCGTAAGACCGGCCGGAAGGTGAGAGAGGACCTCCTGGATGGCCCTCGGCCCGCCGGTCGACGCCCCTATGGCCACGAAGGCAATCTTCTGCGTTACGAAGCTCCTCTTCGCAGGCGTCACTGCCGGCGAGGGCGCTGCCGCTGGCTTCTTGAAGCCGGAGAGGCCGAGGAGCCTGTTCTTCTTAAGCGAGACCGCCTTGACCTTGGAGATGAGCTCCTCCTGTATCTTCATCATGTCAAACGACGAGGTCGAGAGGTTTTTCGAAATGTAATCGGCCGCGCCCTTGTCCAGCGCGTCAAAGGTGGCCTTGGCGCCCTCCTTCGTAAGGGAGCTGACCATGATTATCGGCGTCGGCGCCTTCTCCATTATCGCTTCAGTCGCCTCCAACCCGGTCATCCTCGGCATCTCTATGTCCATAGTTATGACGTCGGGTTTCAGGGAGAGCGCGAGCTCGACGCCCTCGGCGCCGTCTCTGGCCGCGCCTACGGCCACGATGCCGGGGTCTGTCTCGAGCATCTGCTTTATGACTCTCCGCATGAACGCCGAATCGTCGACTATGAGCACCCTGATCTTACTGCCTGTCATCTCCCCCCCTGACTTCAGAACGCGTACGACCTCTGGGCCGCATGCATAAGCCCGGCGAGGTCGAGTATCAATATGACGTTGCCGTCGCCGGTTATGCACGCGCCGGCTATGCCTTCGGTCCCCTTCAGGTACTCGCCCATCGACTTCATGACTATCTCCTCCTGGCCGTGGAGCCTGTCTACGAGTATCCCGAACCTCTTTTCGCCTATGCCTATGAGGACTATGTACTTCCACTCGGATTTCGCCGTCGTAATGTTGCCGGAGACGAGCGCGCCGAGCCTGACGACGGGGTAGACCCTGTCCCTTATCTGAATGACCTCCCTGCTGTCCACGGTCTTTATATCGCAGTCGGCGACCCTGATGTTCTCGATGACGGTTGAAAGCGGTATGCCGTAGACCTCTCCGCCCGCATCGACCGTAAGCGCCTGAATGATTGCGAGCGTAAGCGGGAGACTGAAGGTGATAGTCGTCCCTCTGCCGACCTCGGAATCGATGTCGATAGACCCGTTTATCCGTGTGATGTTTGTTTTCACGACATCCATCCCCACGCCGCGCCCGGAGATGTTGCTCACCTTCTTGGCTGTGGAAAAGCCGGGTATGAATATCAGGTTAAGCGCGTCCTTGTTGGATAATCTCCCTGCCTCGTCCTCGGTCAGGAGCCCCTTCTCAATGGCGGAATTCTTTATATGGACCGGGTTCATCCCGCGTCCGTCCTCAGCAATCGACACGATTATGTTCCTGCCCTCCTGATAGGCGGAAAGGGAGACGGTGCCGCACCTCGGCTTGCCCGCGGCCACCCTCTCCTCCGGGGTCTCCATGCCGTGGTCGAGTGCGTTCCTGATGAGGTGGACGAGCGGGTCCCCGAGCTCCTCTATAACGGTCTTGTCGAGCTCCGTCTCCTCGCCTCTTATGACGAGCTCCACTTCCTTATTGTTCTGCCTTGCGAGGTCCCGGACCATCCTCGGAAACTTATTGAAGACCTTTGCTATGGGCTGCATCCTCATCTTCATTACGGCGAGCTGGAGGTCGGTCGTGACGAGATCGAGCTGGGCTATCGCCTCGTTCATATGGGAGACGAGTTCTTCCTCGGCGTCCGTCTCAGGGAGCCTGGAGCCGAGCCGCATGAGCCTGTTCCTCGATAGCACCAGCTCTCCGGCCAGGTTCAGCACCGAGTCAAGCCTTTCGATGTCGACCCTTATCGACTGCTCCTTCTCTTTGCCCCCGCCCTCGTCCTTCTGCTGTTTCGCCTCCGGGGCCTGCGGTTTCGCCTCAAGCCTGGGTATATCTACGACCTTATCCGCGCCCGGCCCTGTCTTCGGCGGATCAACGGGGGTTGGCGCGCTATCCGCGGCCTTTGCCGCAGGCGCGCTCTCCGTAACCGGCTCCTGCGCCTTCGGCGCCTCGACCGGCGCAGGCGCCGAAGGCCCTGTCTCTCTGGCCGCAGGAGGCTCCGTCTCCGCCTTGATTGCGCTCAATATCCGCGTCAATAGCGCAATAGTCCCGGATGTGTCCTCGGTCCTGCCGTTCTTCTCCCTGATATTATTGAGGATGACCTTTATGAGGTCCACGGACTCGAGTATGGCGTCCATGATCCCGGCGTCCACGGCAATATCGCCCTTCCTGAGCTTGTTGAGCACGTCCTCGGTCACGTGGGTGACATCGACCATCTGCTGGAAGCCCAGGAAGCCCGCCGCTCCCTTTATCGTGTGTATCGACCTGAAGATGTCGTTAAGGAGCACGGTGTCGCCGGGGTTCTTCTCGAGCTCGATGAACTTCTGGTCGAGGGACTCAAGCCCCTCGGACGCCTCGGCGATAAAGTCGTTTACTATATCGTCCATCTCATCAGACGGAAAAGACATACGGCCTCCGGTATGTTCTCTTACAGCTCTATGCCCCGAGCTCTTTAAGCAGTCTGTCGACGACATCCTGGTTCATAGGTTTTTCAGGCTGTGCCGCGTCAGTGCGGCCCTTTCCAGCGTCATCAAACCCGAAACTCAAGGCCATCTCAAGGAGCTTCGACTCTACCACGGCGAGAGAGCTCATGACTTTTTTGAGCTTCTGTCCGGAGAGGTCGTGGAAGGACATGTTGGTGAAAATGTCCATGAGATCGGTCTTCGTCTTCTCGTGCACGGCGGTGAGCTCCTTTATGAAGCCGCGGCCCTTTTCCGATGCTCCCTCCGGGAGGCCCCGCGCCCACTCTGTGATGGACGCGAGTACCGTGTGCATCCTTTCCTGCTCGGTCATGAGCCCTTCGAGTATCGACATTATGTTGTTGGCGGCGTTCTCGAGGTCGCCTGTCACGGCGGCTATCTGGTTCGAGGCCTCCGGGAAACGCTCGGTCCCGGCCTTTACCGTCGTCTCCAGCGTGTCTATACCTCTCCTCGTCTTATCGACAAACTGGGCGAGGCTGGAGAGTTCCTCTTTTATCTTTGACATGACGTCGTTCCAGTTCTTGGCGTCCATTATGGCATTTCTCCTTTCAGCGTCCTCTCAAGTGTTTTTTTAGGGCTGTTACGGCGTGGCCTTGAGCTTTTCAAGGATCAGGTCGATCCTCTCCTTGAGGGCCGCGGCGGTAAATGGCTTGACTATGTAGTTGTTCACGCCAGCCGCGACGGCCGTCATAACGTTTTCCTTGGCCGCCTCAGCCGTGACCATGAGGACCGGCGTGGCCTTCAGGTCCGGGTCCTGCCTTATGGCCTTCAAGAGGTCTATCCCCGGCATGTTCGGCATGTTCCAGTCCGTCACGACAAAATCGAACCTGGCCGACTTGAGCTTCTCAAGGGCCGTGGAGCCGTCGTCGGCCTCGTCCACGTTAGTGTACCCGATCTCCTTGAGAATGTTCTTAATGATCCTCCTCATCGTCGAGAAGTCATCCACAACAAGTATCTTCATGTTCTGGTCGTACATCTTGGATCCTCCTCCTGAACTTTAGCTTGGAATGGCCGGGCATTATATGAGCTTTTCTATCTCGTAGAGGAGCCTCTGCGGAGTAATGGGTTTGGAGAGGTATGTGTTTACGCCCGCCTCCATGCCCATCCTCCTGTCATTTTCGCCGGATTCCGTAGTAATCATTATTATCGGCAGTTCCTGATATTCCGGCTGGCCGCGCAGGCTCCTTGAGAGCTCGAACCCGTCCATCTGCGGCATGTTAAGGTCCGTGACCACGAGGTCCACCGGGTTCGAGGCCAGTACCTCCAGCGCCTCTATACCGTTCGAGGCTCCGACTATCTTGTACCCCCTCTCCCGGATTATGTACGTAAGGAGTTTTCGGGTCGTCCCGCAATCGTCCACGATCAGAATTTTTTTGTCGATAGGCATTGGCAGACCCCTATACTTTTTGGTATACGACCGAGCGTTCTATTGCTACCGGCCTGAAAAGCCTTGTTATGCTGTGGAGCGTCTCCGAGAAGCCCACGAACAGGTACCCGCCCTTGTTCAGGCTGTCGTAGAGGTGCGTGACCGCCTTTTTCTTGGAGGCGTCGTCAAAGTAAATTAGGACGTTCCTGCAGAAGATTATGTCCATGCCTCTTATCATCCTCGTCTCCATAGAGTCCATGAGGTTGACCTTTCTGTACTTCACTATATCCCTCACCTTCCTCGCGACCGCGTACGACTCGGGGCCGCTGGGGACGAAGTACTTGCTCTTGAAGACCTCAGGCGTGTTGCGGAGCGAATACTTCTCGTATACGCCGGCCTCGGCGGATTTAAGCACCCTGTCGCTTATGTCGCTACCGAGCACCTCAAGTCCGTATCCCTTCGGGGAGAGGTCCTCCATGAGCATCATCGCCAGCGTGTAAGGCTCCTCCCCGGTGGACGAGGCCGCGCTCCAGACCTTTACGGACTTCGACCCGGTCCTTGCCTTCTCCTCTACGACCCTCGGCACGACCCCGCGCCTGAAGGCGTCGAGCTGGGCCGGGTCCCTGAAAAAACTCGTCTCGTTCGTGACGATGCAGTTAAGCAGGTAGTTCAACTCCCTGGCCTTGTCCGGGTCGTACATGAGATAATAGTAATAGTCCTCGAAGGATTTCAGGTTCTTCTCCTCTATCCTCCTTGCGAGCCTCGTCTCCAGGAGGTACTTCTTCGTCTCCCCGAACTGGATCCCGCACTTCGCGTATATGATGTCGCGAAGGAGGCAGAAGATCTCTAAAGAAAGCTTCGGCTTGGTGTCTATCCCTAAAGTCAACATCCAGATTCGACTCTTTCGATCGCGTTCTCGACGGCCGCCCTCACCTGGGCGTCCGGGTGGTTCACGAACATCTTAAGCTCGGGAAGCGCCTTCCTCGACCCGATCGCCTCCAGCGCCTTGGCGGCCGCGGCCTTTACAGGCGCCTCGTCCTTCTTTAAGACCTCTATGACGGCGTCCTCGACCCCGGCGTCTTCCATATCACCGAGAAGGGCCACGGCGTGGTATCTGACCCATAGATTCCTGTCGCGCAGGGACTCCAGGAGCGCTGTCTTTATGAGGTCCCCTGTCCAGCCGCCGAGGGCCTTCAGCACCGAGAGCTTGACGTCGTCGTTTTCATCCTTAAGGCCCCTTACGACCGAATCGGCGGCCTCAGGTATCCCGAGCCTCGCCATCGACTTATACGACATCTTCCTTACGTTTGGGGACCTGTCTCTGGCGGCCTCCCGGAGGAACCGAAGCGCCTCCTCGTCTCCGACGAGGCCGAGCCCCCTCGCCCCCATCTCGCGTAGGTCCTCCCGCTGGCTCGAGAGCAGGGCGCACAGCCCATTTTTAACGTACTCGGAGGCTATCGTCGCGACCGTGTCCGTCATCTCCTCGAGGACGTCCCTGTACGCCTCTTTTTGAAGCGCTTCAAAAAGGGCCTCCTGTGCTCCTTCGCCGAGGAGCGTGCCGAGAGCGCGCGCCGAGATCTTCCTCGTATGCCCGTCCGGGTTCTTAAGGGCCTTCATGAGCACGTCGACGGAATCCGGCGAGCCGATAGATTCGAGCGCCGTGACCACCTCCCGGAGTTCGTGCTTGGCGGCCTTGCCTATGAGAGAGGCGAGTATCGGGACCGCCTCCTCGGACTTCAATTCGCCGAAGGTGCCCACGATCACCTTGAGGGCCTTTCCGCCCTTCACTACCTCGGTCTTGAGCGCCTCGGGTATCGGCCCTCCTCCGGTCATCGAGACGATGGCGTCCACGAGGAGCGCCTCGGTATCCTCTGAGAGCTCCTTCTGGGAGTTTATGAATTTTAATACCCGTCCGATGCCATCGGGCATCTTAAGGAGGCCAAAACCCTTGATCGCCGAAAGCCTGCAATCCAGCTCGCCGTCTTCCATGGCAGAGGAGAGGAACGAGAAGTACGCCTCCTTGAACTCCCTCGTCGGCCGGAAGGTAGAGCCGGGAGAGAGCGCCTTTTCAAGGAGCCTTACAACCGAATTCGGGCTTATGAGGCCGCCGAACCTTATGAACTCCTCGAGCTTGACGAGCACCTCGGCGGCGTCGGCATGAGAGGCGATCTTGCCGAGGGACTCAAGCGCGGCCTCCTTCAAGAGCCCTGAGCCGCCGGCTATGACGCCTAAAAGCGGGGCGAGCGCGCTCTTGTCCTGAAGAAGCCCGAGCCCTTCTATGGCCGAGAAACGCACCCATTCCTCGCTGTCGTTAAGTATCCTCAAAAGCGCGGGCACGGAGCCCGTGGATCTGAGCCTGCCGAAACAGACGGCTACTGAGGCCCTTACGTTGGGGTTCTTATGCTCCGAGAGCGTTGAGATCATCCCCGCGGCCCCGGTCTCGCCGATGGACGCGAGTATGTCGATTGCGAACTTGACTACGTCGTCGTCCTTGTCCGTCAAAAGACCGGAGAGCGCCTCAAGCGCCTCCGGCCCCAACTGTCGCAATATCTCTATACCGATGTTCCGGAGCGCGACGTCCTCGAGCTTAAGGAGCGGCGCTATCGCCTCGGCGACATGTCGGCCGCCGATGGATGTTAGCGCGTTCAGGGCCGACTCCCTTACCCCCGGGTGCTCGTCCTTGAGGAGCCTGACGAGTTCCTGTATGAAGTCGAGCGCGCGCGCCTCTCCTATGGCCTCGCAGGCGTCTCTCCTCACATACGGGTCATCGTCGCCGAGCTTCTGTCGGATATTTGATTGGTCGATCATGCGTACCCTCACTTCTTTTATCGGGTATGTACCGGGATTCTTTAATTTTATCTTCCACGCTATTTGTGATGAAATGATCCGTCAGTCCGACAGCGTCCCGACGCCGATGCATTTTTTCAGCTTGCCCTTGAGCCTGTGCATCGTCTGGCTGTGGAGCTGGCAGACCCTGGACTCGGTGATGTCGAGGACCTTGCCTATCTCCTTCAATGTCAGCTCGTCGTAGTAGTAGAGCGAGATGATGAGCTTTTCCTTGTCAGGTAGCGTCTCTACCGCCTCGGCTATGATCCTTTTGATCTCGTTGAACTTGACGATGGTCATGGGGTCCTTACCCTCGGGGTCCTTTATGCACTCGAGGATGTCCATGCCTTCGTCGTAATGGTTTATGCCCATGTCCTCGAGGTTCAGGACGCTTAAGGCGCTCACCTGGCTCAAGATTGTGTGCAGTTCGTCGGTCGATATCTCCAGGAACTTCGCCACCTCCTCCACCTCGGCCGGCCTTCCGGTCTTTCTCTCGATCTCGCCGTAGGCCTTTTCGAGCTGGTTGGACTTGTCTCTCATGGAGCGCGTCATCCAGTCCATGGACCGGAGCTCGTCCATTATCGCGCCCCTTATCCTGATGGAGGCGTAGGTGTTGAACTGGACCCCCTTCCCTGGATCGAACCTGTCGATGGATTCAAGGAGCCCAATCGTGCCCGCGCTTATGAGGTCGTTGACGTCTATGTGCGGAGGCAGGTTCACCGCCACCTGGTACGCGATTATCTTCACCAGGTGGATATTGTCCTCGAGGAGCTTGTCCCGGAACGGACTCGGGTTAGACTTGGCTTTGATAGTCATCTGTCCATCCTCAATTAGATATTTCTGCTAAGCATCTGTCTCCAGAAGAACTGGAGCCCGCCTTTTATGGACGGCTTTGCCGGGGTCTCGCATATGGCCCCGGCTATTTCCTTGTAGCAGAGCGACGCCTTTGATTCCGGATAAAGCTCCATGACCGCCTTCTGCTGGACGACGGACCTGGGCACGTTCTCGTCGTGGAGGACGAAGCCGAGGTAATCCACCGAGATGTTCAGGAACCTCTCAGCCGCGAGGCTTATCTTCTTGTAGACCTCTATCGCCTCTTTCTCTGATTTTACCGTGTTCACGAGTAGCTTAAAACGCCTCTCGCCGTGCTTCCGGAGGAGGACCTTCATGAGGGCGTAGGCGTCGGTGATGGAGGTCGGCTCCGGGGTGACGACTACGACTATCTCCTGCGCCGCCATGTTGAAGAAAAGGACGTTGCTCGAAATACCGGCGCCGGTGTCTATTATCATTATGTCTATCTCGTGCTGGAGGCTCTCCAAGTGGCACGACAATGAAAGCCTTTCCTCGGGGGACAGGTTGGTAAGCTCCTGCACGCCCGAACTCGCCGGGAGTATCATTATCCCGGCCGGGCCGCGCACTATGACCTCGTCCATGGTCTTTTCGCCACGGAGGAGATGCCCCATGTTGTATTTGGGCGCGAGCCCCAGGAGCACGTCGAGATTCCCGAGCCCCATGTCGGCGTCCAGGAGAAGGACCCTTTTCCCCAGCCTCGAGAACGCAACGGCCAGGTTAACGACGGAGTTGGTCTTTCCGACCCCTCCCTTGCCGCTGCTTACGGCTATTACACGCGTGGATACCGCATCTTCCATCAACGCCCCTTTCTCTGCCATCGCCATCAGTGTCACAGCCTGATCCATTACATGTCTCCTTAATTCTGCATGAAAAAGTTTACGAGCCTCTCCCTGGTAGCGGTCTCGATGTCCTCGGGGACCCTCTGGCCGCCGGCGAGGTATGAGACGGGCTTTTTGGCGAGCATCATGGTGTTCAGTATCGGCCCGTAGACGCGGCTCATGTCCACCTTCGTAAAGGTGAGCGCGTCCACCGGCACTGAGGCGTATCCCTTTACGCAGTCGTAGAGCGACTCGTCCCTGGTGTCGGCCCCGAGCACGAGGTTGAACCTTATGTGTGGCGATATCCTCGATATCCCCGCGAGCTCTCCCATGTGCTCCCTGCTCTTGACGCTCCGCCCGGCGGTGTCGATGAGGACGAGGTCCTTGTCCCGGTGCATCCTAAGGCACGCGGCGAGCTCTTTGGTGTCCCTTGCGACCTCGGTCGGCACGCCGATGAGCTTGCCGTAGAGTTTCATCTGTTCGGCCGCGGCTATCCTGTATGTGTCGCAGGATACGAGCGCGAGCCTCCTCTTCTTTTTAAGCGAGTGTATCGCCGCGAGCTTCGCGATAGTCGTGGTCTTGCCCACGCCCGGAGGGCCGACAAAGGCAACGACGCCTTTCCCGGAGAGCGGGTCCGCCACGGTAATATTGCCCAGCAACTTCGCCTTTAACTCCGACCTCATGAAGGAGGCGTCTACGGCCTCTTTCCTGCCCACTCCTTTAAAGGCGCTGAGGAGTAGCCTGTCAACGAGCCTTTTGTCCACCCCGTTCGCGGCGAATTCGGAAGAGAGCTTCGAATATAAGCTGGAGACAGGGTTCCCTGCCTCGGAGAGCATCTTGAGACAGAGGTCCTTCAGCTCCGTTATCTCGCTCTTTACCGCGTCCATGCCGCGCCCCTTGCCGCCGTCGCCGCCCTTGCCCCCAAACGAGCTTGCCTGGGCGGACGCGGAGACCGGGGCGTCGAGGCTTATTACCGCCTCCTCGACAAGGTCGTGGTCTATGGCCGCGACGACCTCATGGAGGACCTGGCTCAACTTTTTGGTGCTGAGGATGAGGGCGTTGCCGCCGAACTCGGCCTTTACCTGCCTGAGCGCATCCTTTACGCTTGGTCCCGTGAACCTCTTTATATGCATATCACAACCTCACTACCTTTAGTGTCTGGACCTTGACATTATTTGATATCTCGTTGTGGGAAAGGACCGCTATGGCCGGGAAGGACCGCTCGGTCAGCTTCCTTACGAACCGCCTCGTCTGATGGGAGGCGAGCAAAACCGGCTGGTGCCCCTTTGCCATGACCTCCTCGAGCGACTCCCGGAGCCTCGTGAGTATCCTCTGCGCGATGGACGGCTCTATCGTAAGGAACGACCCCTGCGGGGTCTCATGGACCGCCTTTGCTATTGTCTCCTCGATGTCGTGGTTGAGCGTTATCGCCTGTATCACGAGGTCGTGGGTCTGATGCGTCTTCGATATCTGCCTGGCGAGGTTCATCCTCACATACTCGGTCAAGAGGTCCGTGTCCTTGGTTATCGGCGCGTAGTCTGCGAGCGTCTCCAGTATCGTCTGGAGGTCGCGTATGGAGACCCTCTCCTTAAGGAGGTTCTGGAGGACCTTCTGCACCGCACCGAGGGAGAGCAGACCCGGCACGAGCTCTTCAACGACCTTGGGGTGGGACTTCGACACCTTGTCGAGAAGGACCTGCGCCTCTTGTCTCCCGAGTATCTCGTGCGCGTGGGCCTTTATTATCTCGGTTATGTGGGTCGCCATTATAGCCGAGTGGTTTACGACGGTGTAGCCGAGGACCTGGGCCTTCTCCTGTTGCGAGTCCTGTACCCAGAGGGACGGCAGGCCAAAGGCGGGGTCTGTCGTCGGTACGCCGTCGAGGCCGCCCTGCGCGTTACCCGGGTCTATCGCGAGGGAATGCCCTATCAGGAGCTCTCCACGCGCAACCTCCACGCCCTTTACGATGAAGACGTACTCGGAGGGTTTGAGCTGGAGGTTGTCCTTTATATGTACGGCCTGGACGCCCACGCCCATCTCCTCGGCGAACTGCCTCCTTATGGCCTTTATCCTCTCAAGGAGCTCGCCGCCCTCGGAGGAATCAACGAGCGGGATGAGCCTGTAGCCTACTTCGAGGCCGAGGGTGTCGATGAGCGGTATCTCCTCGATCGCTTCTTTCTTCGGCGCCGCCTTCGGGGCCTCCTTCGCCTTCGCCTCCGCATCCTTGCGCTCGGCCGCGCCCCTGGTGACGATGTAGCCGACGCCGGCGGTCGCCGCGGCGATAACGAAGAACGCGACGTGGGGCAGTCCCGGGATGAGCCCGAAGATGAAGAGTATCCCTGAGGTTATGAATATAGGCTTAGGGTGCATTATAAACTGCCTGCCGATGGATTCGCTTAAGCCCGACTCGGTATTGACGTTCGAGACGACGAGGCCGGCGGCGGTCGATATTATGAGCGCCGGTATCTGCGCGACGAGGCCGTCGCCGACGGTTAGGAGCGTATAGACGCGGGCGGCCTCGCCTACCGGGAGCCCCTGCTGGAGGACCCCTATGACGAGCCCGCCGACAATGTTTATGATCGTTATGAGTATGCCCGCCACGGCGTCCCCGCGGACGAACTTGGAGGCGCCGTCCATCGCGCCGTAGAAGTCGGCCTCAAGCGCGACCGTCTTCCTCCTCTTCCTCGCCTCCTCGTCCCCTATGAGGCCGGCGTTAAGGTCCGCGTCTATGGCCATCTGCTTGCCCGGCATGGCGTCGAGGGTGAACCTCGCCGCGACCTCGGCTATGCGCCCGGCGCCCTTGGTGATGACCATGAAGTTGATGATGACGAGTATGGCGAAGACGACAAAGCCTACGGCGTAGTTGCCGCCGACGACGAAGTTTCCGAATGACTTTATGACCTCTCCGGCGGCTGAGGGCCCTTCGGCCCCGTGGAGGAGGATGAGCCTTGTTGAGGCTACGTTAAGCGAGAGCCTGAAGAGCGTCGTAATGAGGAGCAGGATAGGGAAGGTGGAGAAATCCAGCGGTTTCTCTATATAGACCGCCACAAGCAGGATGACTATCGCAACCGTTATGTTGAACGTAAGGAGGAGGTCGAGCGCGAGCGACGGGAGCGGGAGTATCATGACGAAGAGGATGCCCACGATCCCGAGCGGCACTATGAGCTCGGTGCCTTTTTTGTATTTAGACAATGATTCCAGTACGCTTGCCATGTCCGGACCTCTCCCCTGGTTACTGCCCTCTGCGCGCCCTGTTTTTCAGCCTGTATACGTACGCGAGTATCTCCGCAACCGCCCTGTAAAGGTCGGCGGGTATCTGCTTGCCGATGTCAACCGCCTTGAAGAGCGTCCTTGCGAGCGGCTTGTTCTCCACTATCGGGACCCCGTGCTTCCTCGCCACTTCCCTTATCTTTTCCGCGATCAGGTCCGCGCCCTTTGCGACGACTATCGGGGCGTTCGCCTTCTCTTTGTCGTATTTGATGGCGACGGCGATGTGGGTCGGGTTCGTGACCACGACGTCGGCCTTCGGCACCTCGGCCATCATGCGCTTCCTTGAGAGCTCCCTCTGTATCGACCTGATGCGCGCCTTTACAATGGGGTCGCCTTCGGTCTCTTTCATCTCTTCCTTCAGCTCCTCCTTCGACATCATGAGCCCCTTCTCGAAGCTCCACCTCTGGAAGGCGTAATCGACTATCGCGATAAGGGCGAGCACCCAGAGGGTCTTCATCATTATCCTGAAGGTCATGGAGCCTACGAACGTGAGTACCGAAAACACGTCGGCCTCTATGAGGAACGGCATCGTCTGCCACTCGCCCGCTACCGCCTTGTATACTACGAACCCGATGACGCTTATCTTCACTATCGACTTGGCGAGCTCGACAAGGGACTGCGTGGAAAAAATCTTCTTGGCGCCGGAGAGCGGGTCGAGCTTTGAAAAGTCCGGGGATATGGGCTTCGTCGTCAGCGCGAACCCGTTCTGGAGAATGTAGGAGAGCGCCCCGAAGATCGGTATGGCGAGCGCCGGGAGTATTATGACGAAGAACTTGTAGGAGATCATGCTGAAGAGCCCCGAGACCTCTTTTACCGTAAGCTCGCCCTCATAAGGAGCTTGAAGGAGCCCTTCATAAGGTCAGCGAGCCCGGTGTACATCCATACCGCCGAGAAATACAGCACCGCCGTCGAGCCGGCTATCATGAGAAAGGTGGAGAGCTCTTTTGATGTTGCGAAGCTCCCGTCTTCGCGCGCCTGATCGCGCTTTCGCGATGACGCTTGTTCTGTGCGTTCCTGGGAATCGCCCTCGGCCATGTTACATCACCCTTATGAGGTTGAATACGCCCTGCCACATCCTGTCGTAGACGGAGATGAGCGCCGTCTCGAAGACCGGAAGCGAAAGCGCGAGCATTATGAAGCCTACCGTAATGGTTATCGCAAACCCTATGGCGAACATGTTGAGCTGGGGGACCGTCCGCGCCATTATGCCGAGGGCGACGTTTACGAAGACGAGGATGGCTACTACCGGCGCCGAGAACTTCACGGCGAGTATGAAGACCTCCCTTGAGAAGACGATGAAGCTCTCCATGAGCTCGCCGGACAAGTGGAACCCGTATGGCGGTATCGCGTCAAAGGACTTCTTAAGGGCCATTATCACCATCAGGTGGCCGTTGACGCTTAAGAATATGAGGAGCGAAAGTATCGACATCATCTTGCCGAGGACCGTAACCTGCGCGCTGTTTATGGGGTCGTAGGCGCTCGCCATGCCGATGCCCATCTGGAAGGAGGCGATCTGCCCCGCGAACTCGACGCCGGTGAAGACGAACTTGATCGCGAGCCCTATGAACGCGCCTATGAGTATCTCGCCGCCCATGCTTACGACAAGCCCGGTCATCGTCTCCGGCATCGGGACGAACGGCGTCATCGGCGCGAGGATGAGGGCTATGAGAAAAGAAAGCGCCAGTTTCACCTGCATCGGCACGTTGAAGGCGCCGAATATCGGGGCGCCGAATATTATCGCCGTGGTCCTCGTAAGGACGAATAGGAATGTCGGCGAGTTCTGGAGTATGTATCGGGTGAATTCCATCAGCCTCTCGCGTAGAGCGGGATTTCGGTGAATATCTTCTGCGTGAAATTGATCATTATCTCCATCATCCACGGTGAGAGCGCGAGGAGGACGACAAAGACCACTATTATCTTCGGTACGAACGTAAGCGTCATCTCCTGTATCTGCGTAACGGCCTGGAATATCGAGACCGCGAGCCCGACGGCCATGCCCGCTATGAGTACCGGGGCCGAGACCATGAGGATCACCTCTATCGTTTCCTTGCCTATGCTTGTCACGAACTCCGGCGTCATCCGCGCGTCCTTTCTAACTGAAGCTCTGGACAAGCGACCCGACGAGCAGGTACCAGCCGTCCACGAGCACGAAAAGCATTAGTTTGAATGGCAAAGAGATCATTACGGGCGGGAGCATCATCATGCCCATGGACATGAGGACGCTCGCCACCACCATGTCTATCACGAGGAACGGCAGATATATGAGGAACCCGATCTGGAACGCGGTCTTGAGTTCGCTCGTCACGAATGCCGGGATAAGGGCGAGTGTCGGGATGTCGGCCTTTGTATGCGGCGCCGGTGACTTGGAGAGCTTTATGAAGAGGTCGAGGTCCTTTTCCCTCGTGTTCCGGAGCATGAACTCGCGGAGCGGCGCGAGCGCGTTGTTGAGCGCCAGCTCCTGGTTTATCGCGCCTTCCATGTAGGGCTTCAGGGCCTTCTGGTTAATCGTGTTGAAGGCCGGCGACATTATGAAAAATGTAAGGAAGAGCGAGAGCCCTATTACGACCTGGTTCGGCGGCGCCTGCTGCACCCCGATGGCCTGCCTGAGTATTGAAAATACTATGACTATCCTCGTAAACGAGGTCATAAGGAGGAGGATCGCCGGGGCGAGCGTAAGGACCGTCATGAGGAGGATTATCTGTATGGCCGTGGCGAGCCCCTGGGGGCTCGACGCTCCTCCGAGAGAGAGGCTTACGTTCGGGAGCGAGAGCGCGTCCGCGCCGAAAGAGAGAGACGGGGCGACGAGCGCCGTTGCCGCGACGGCCGTTATAAGCGATGCCCTTCCAATAATATTCCTCTTCATGCTAAAACCCGCCCTGAAAGAGACCGAGGAGCCCGCGCCTGCCGTTGCCTTTCTTGAGCTCCTCAATCGTCTCGTTCTTCTCTATTTTGGTCAAAAAACTTATCGCGTTCGGCGTGATGCCTAAGACTATCACCTCGCCCGCCACCTCGACTATCGCAAGGTTCTTCTTCTGGCCGAGGACCGCTGTGAAGAGTACCTTCACGGGGGACGGTCCCCTGGAGGAGGTCTTTCCGCCCTTCGCCATGTACCACTTGAGGGCGTAGAGCGAGACCCCGAGGAGGCCGAGGACGAAGACGAGCGTCAGGACCGCCTTCACGAGGAGGTATGCGTACGAGCCTGTCATCTGAGCTTGCTTATCCTTTCAGAGGGGCTTGCGATGTCGGTAAGCTTTATCCCGAACTTCTCGTTTATCACGACGGCCTCGCCGCGAGCGACGAGCCTGCCGTTTACGAGTATCTCCATCGGCTCTCCGGCGAGCTTTTCAAGCTCCACGACCGCGCCCTGGCCGAGCTGGAGGAGGTCCTTTACCATTATCCTGGTCCTGCCCATCTCCACGGAGAGTGTGACGGGTATGTCGAGTATCATGTCGAGGTTCGTGACCGTCCCGTTCGACTCCTGCTTAAGCGAGCCGAAGTTAGCCGGCCTGGCGTCTTCCTTCTTCGAGGTCTCGTTCTGCTTCGGTGGCTCCGGCGGCGGCGCCTGCTCCGCGAATGCCGCGCCCCACTGGTCGTCCAGAGTCGCGCCTGTCTCCTGCTCGTTCGTCATATCTCCTGCCCCCTTTCGTGGATAGGTTCCATTATCTTTAAAGCGTAGTTGTTGTCCAGGACGCCGGGCTTTGCAATGAGCTTTGGCGCCCCCTCTATGTACACCCTGAGCGGGTCCCTCGCCTTCCTGTCAAGCTGGATTATGTCGCCTACCTTGAGGTTAAGGAGCTCGGAGACCATTATCTTCGCCCTCCCCATCTCGCCGGAGATGGACAGCTCTATCGACCCGAACCGCCTCATCAGGTTCTGCGACCAGCTTTTGTCGATCTCGACCGCGTCCACCCTCTGTCCCCCGTAGAGCTTCTCCCTTATTGGCTCTATGGAAGAAAAGGGCATGCAGAAAAGGAAGCGGTTCTGCTGGGACTCTATCTCCACCCTGAAGGTCGATACCACCACCTGCTCGATGTTCCCGACGATGTTCACGAACTGGGGGTTCATCTCGGACCTGACCGGCTTGAACTCCACATGGTGGACAGGCCTCCATATCTCGCTCATCTCGTGGAAGATGACCTCGGCTACCTTCCTTATGACCGACTGCTCGACGTTTGTGAAGTCCCTGCCCTCTATCCTCGTGTGGAACCTTCCGTCGCCGCCGAAGTAGCTGTCTACTATGACGAAGACGAGGTTCGGGTCTATTACGAGCACGCCCTGGCCCCTTAACGACGACATCTGGAAGACGTTCAGCGACGACGGGACCTGGAGGTTCCTGAGGAAGTCCTCGTACTTCATCGTCTTTACGCCCTCAGGGGCGACGTCCACGCTTTTACGGAGGAGGTTGAATATCGGGCCGCGCACCGACCTGCAAAACTTCTCGTTAATCATGTCAAGGGCAGGCATCTTGCCCCTTACGGTCCTCTCCTGGCTGGAGAAGTCATAGGGCCTGACGGATGAGTCCGAGGCGGCGTCGTGAGCCTCAGCCTCGGTCTTTATGTCTCCGTTCGACAGGCCCTTTAAGAGGGCGTCTACTTCGACCTGTGAGAGTATCTGTTCCGCCATTTTATCCCCGCCTACTGTATGACGAACTCGGTGAAGTACGCCGTCTTCACCTTGCTCTTGGTTAAAAACTGGTTGACCCTCGCCACTATCTCGTCCCTCATCTGGTACTTGCCCTCGACCGTACCAATGTCCGTGTAACTCTTGGAGGAGAGGAGTATAATGAGGGAATCCCTTATCTGCGTCGTCTGCGCGGTGATCTCCGCCTGCGCAGTGGGGGACGTGAGATCGAGGTTGACGGTAAGTTTCAGGTACCTCGTGCCGGAGTTGTCCTGGAGGTTAACTATGAAAGGGTCGAGGTTGAATATGGTCGACTGGGCCTCGCCCGCCTTTGCCTCGCCCCCGTGCCCCCCCTCCGTTGACTTTCCCTCCCCTTCGGCCGCGGCAACTTCCTCAGCGCCATGCGCCTTGTCTGGAGAGGATTTAGACTTCATGAAGAAGAACCCGCCTGCCCCGAGCCCCAGGACAACGACCGCGGCGATGCCTATCAGAAGGAGCTTGGACTTTTTCTTGGGCGGTGGCGCATGCTCCTCGCCTTCCTTCCCTTTTTTGCTTTCAGCGTCAGCCATCTCATCCTCCTTGAAAAACCGGTTGGCCTAAGTCATGACACAAACCTGTATTGGTTGTTCGATTGTATCTGCAATACCCATGCCAGATGATTGGGGTGCCCAGGCAAGAGGCACCGGCCGGACCAACATGTTGAAATTACTGAGAAAATCTATTTCTTTACTACAGAGGTACTTTATTGATAACGGCGGGGCAAGTCGCGAGTCAATGGATTGGGTTCCAGGCGCGTCATTATTATGACTTCGCTATGGTTCGGATGGAGAAAATGACGGCGATATCCCTGAGGAGGCCAAAGGCAGGTTTAAAAGAGAAAGGCGGGGCTTCTGGCCCCGCCTTTCATTTTTTCAAAACAGGTACGCGGGGCATCAATCCTTCACCCTCAACGACCGGCTCAAGCGGACCGATTTATCGACGTCGACAAACCCGAGTATCTTCGCGGCCTTCTTCTCGCTGACGGAAGCGAGTATCATGACCGCCATAGCCTCGTCGAGCTTCTCGATGCGGTTGGCCGCTTCCTCCGGGCCCATCGATTCATATATCCTTACGAGTTTTTTTACTCGCTCGTCGTTGATTTCATCTATCTTCTTGACGAAGGCCTCGATCTTGTTGTGGACTTTGTTCAACTCGGCTATCCTCGCGTCTATGTCGGCCTTTATGACCGAAAGCCTCTCCTCGCGGGTCTTAAGCTCCTCGTCCATCTGGTCGAGTTCCCTCTGCCTCGAGTTGATGGCGGCAAGGAGCGACTTTTCCGTCCCGCTCCCGGGCTTGGTCTCCGAAACAGCCGGTTTCACGCCGTGGACGTCTTTCGCGGCCTCGGCGAAGACGTCGCCTGCCTTGAACCCGCCGATGCCTGAAGCCAACAATATCAACATGATAACGGCCTTTATGGCTACAAGCGCGGCTATCTTATTTCTCATCTCCAGCCCCCCTCTTGAACCTGCTTGTCGTGAGGTCGTCCGTGGCCTTCTGCTCGTCCTTATTCGCCTTCTCGTTGTAGGAGAGCCTCGACTTCTCTTTCATTATCTCCATGACCTTTGTTTTTTTAGAGGCCTCGAGGAGCTCGCCCCTCTTGGCCTCAAGGGAGCGCCTGCACTCGGCGATGCACCGCTCCTGGCCCGCTATATGCCTTTTGAGCCCCACGACATACGAATAGTAGAGCTCTATCTCATCAAACGGCGCGCCGTTCTCCTTCAACGCGTCTATATCCGAGGACGACTTCCTGTAGAGCCCTTTCAACGCGGCAAGCTTCGTCTCCTCGTCTTCGAGCCTTTTAAGCGCCTCTCCGAACTCCTTCTGCGAGAGTTCCTTCAGCCTCTCCCTGTACTCGAAAAGCGGCTCGAGCTTGAATACGAACTTGTTCATCGCTATACGCCGAGCCCGAAGAGCGCTTGCAGGCAGTTGTCAAACCCTGCGCGCTCGCCTATGTCCTGACGTAGGAAGGCGTTGACCCTGTCTATGACCTTTATAGAGTGGTCGACCTTCGGGTCGCTCCCGTCCTTGTACGCGCCTATGCTTATGAGGTCGTAGGCCTTCTTATATGTGGCGACGACCGCCTTGACCTTGAGCGCGAAATCCCTGTGCTCGGGCGAGACGACGTCCATCATGACCCTGCTTATGGACGTGAGTATGTCTATGGCCGGGTAATGGCCCTGGGCCGCGAGCTCCCTCGTAAGCACGATATGCCCGTCGAGTATGGCGCGCGCCGCGTCGGCGACCGGGTCGTTCACGTCGTCTCCCTCTGCGAGTATCGTGTAGAAGCCGGTAATGGAGCCTGCCCCCCTCGAGGTCCCGGCCCTCTCAAGCAACCTCGGGAGCATGGCGAATACCGACGGCGGATAACCCTTTGTAGCCGGGGGCTCGCCGACGGCTAAGCCGACCTCCCTTTGCGCCATCGCGAACCTCGATATGGAGTCCATCATCAGGAGGACGTCCTTGCCCTGGTCCCTGAAGTACTCGGCTATGGCCGTAGCCATTAAAGACGCCCTCATCCTAATGAGCGGCGGCTGGTCCGAAGTCGCGACCACGAGGACCGATCTCTTTAGCCCCTCGGTCCCCAGGTCCTTTTCTATGAACTCCTTTACCTCGCGTCCGCGCTCCCCTATGAGGCCTATGACGTTGACGTCGGCCTCTGTGTTGCGGGCCATCATGCCGAGGAGGACGGATTTGCCTACGCCGCTGCCGGCGAATATGCCCACCCTCTGCCCCTTGCCGACGGTAAGGAGCCCGTTTATCGCCTTTATTCCGACGTTAAGCGGCTTCTCTATCCTTTTTCTAAGGAGCGGCGCCGGGGGTTGCGCGTGGAGCGGGTATTCTTTTTCAATCTCGACGTGGCCGAGCCCGTCTATGGAGTTGCCGAGCCCGTCGAGCGTTCGCCCGAGGAGCTTCATTCCCACGCCGACCGCGGCGCTGTGCCTCTTGGAGACTATCCTGCTTCCGGGGCCTATGCCCCTGACCTCGCCGAGCGGCATAAGCAGTATCTTATCGTCCGAAAACCCGACGACCTCGCACTGAATGGGCGCGGAGCTGTCCTTGGGGTACACGTGGCAGAACTCTCCTACCGACGCGCCGGGGCCGAGCCCTTCCATGACGAGGCCCACGACCCTCGTTATCCTGCCGTTAACCCTTATCGGGTTGACTTCAGCGACCGCCTTTATATGGCGTTTGAGAGAAATACGGCCTGGTTCACACACCCTTGAGCCTCTCCTCAATCTCAGTCATTATCGAGTCGATCGACGCGTCAATTTCTCCGAAGTTGGTGCCTACGAAACACCCTCCCCTGGATACCGACTCGTCGGCCTCGACCTTTACTCCCTTTACCCCGTCGCCGTACCTGGCGAGCTCCCCCTTGTGCATGAGGAGTATGTCCTGGTCCTTGGGGTTTACCTTTATCGTTATCTCGCCGCCCGCTACGACGGACTTAAGGGCCGTCCTGACGCACTCGACGATGCCTTCCCTCTTGAGTTCCAATTCCCTCTGCAGGACCTTTCGCGATATGGCGATACAGAGATCGACCATCTCGTCCTCGCAAGGCTTATGGAGCGTCTCCTTGAAAGTGGAGAGCGCATCCAGAAGGCCGGCTATGCCGTTAAAGAGGACCTCGGCCTTCTGTTTCCCGAACTCGAAGCCTGCCTTCTCTCCGGCCGCGAAACCCCTCTCGTAGGCCTGCCGCTCCATGGCCTCGATGTTGTTGCCGACGTTCGTATCCCCGGCCGCCTCAATGCCCGCATCGAACGGCGAGGGCGAGAGCCCCAGGTCCTCGAGTATGAAAGGCTCTGATGGATGCGCGGTCTCCCTGTATATCCTAGACAATGACATCCCCGCCCCTTCCGGCCCTTACGATCTTGCCCTCCTGCTCGAGCCTCCTCGCTATCTTTATGATCTCCTGCTGTGTCTTCTCCACGTCCGAGAGCTTGACCGGACCCTTGGACTCGATGTCCTCTTTAAGCATCTCGGCCCCGCGCTCGCTCATGTTCTTGAAGAACTGCTCCCTCATGGCTTCGTCAGCGCCCTTCAAGGCGACGCTCAAGAGGTCCGTGGAGAGCTCCTTTATTATCATCTGCATGCCCCTCGGGTCGATGCCGAGGAGGTCGGTGAATACGAACATCTTCTGCTGAATCTTGACCGCGAGGTCCGGGGACGCCTTCTCGATAACGTCCATTATGTCGCCCTCGGCCTTGGACTCTATCTGATTGAGTATCTCCGCCGCGACTTTTATGCCCTCTATGGCACTGCCCTGCGAGGAGTCGGCGTTCAGCATCTGCTCGCTTATGAGGAGCTCGAGGTCCTTTACCGCGGCCTGCGGTATCCTCTTCAAGTTGGCGACGCGCAGCATCACCTCTCCCCTTACCCTCTCCTCGGGCATATGGAGTAGCACCAGCGCCGCCTTTTCCGGGTCGAGGTGCGAGAGTATCAGCGCGACTATCTGCGGGTGCTCGGACTTTATGATGTTGGCGATTATCGCCGGGTCCATCCACTTAAGCGACTCTATGCCGCCTCCGCCGCCCAAGTCCCTCGTTATCTGGTCGATGATGAACTGGGCCTTATCCGCCCCGAGCGACTTCATGAGCACGCTTTTGGCGAACTCTAGCCCCTCGACCGCGACGTCGCCCTTATCCATAATGTCGCTGAACTCCTTCAGCACCTGTTTGCCGGTCTGGATGGAGACCGAATCCTTCCTGACGATCGTCCCGCCGATAAGCTTCATCTCGGCCGGGGTCATGTGCCTCATCACCTCGCTCGCGAGCTCGTCTCCCAGGTTCATAAGGAGCACCGCCGCCTTCTCGAGGCCGGTAATCTTGGACTGGTCTTTCGCCGCCATCTACTGTCTCTCCTTTATCCAGCCCTTCAACACCATCGCGACCTGTTGCGGGTTGTTCCTCACGATGTCCTTCAGCCTGCCCATCGACTCCATGTCCTCGCCGGACTCCAGCGCGTGTTCGCCTCCAGCGGTAAGCCCCTTGGCGAGCCCCTGAGGGAGCGACCTCTGTATCGCCTCGAGCGCCGCTTTTTCCTCGGTTGCCCGCTTGACAAGCGGCCTTATTATGAAGATTATCAGGAATACGGCGATGACGGCGACAGAGGCGTACTTTATTATAAGCGGCATCATCGGCATTATATAGACCTGGGCGACGGACGGTTTCTCAGGCTCGACCTCGGTGAACTCAGTCTCGAATGGGGTCGACACGACCGAAATGGAATCCCCCCTGTCCTGCGAAAACCCGACGGCGCCCTTGATCATATCCGTGAACTTCGCTATCTCATCATCGGTCCTCGCGTTGTACTTCCTCTCCTCTTTTCCATCGGCGCCCTTCGAGACCTCGTAATTGCCGTCGACGAGCACGGCTACGGTCAGCCTCTTTACCGTCCCCACTGGCTCTACGACGTGGCTTGTGACCTTGCTTATCTCGTAGTTTATGACCTCATCCGACCTGTTGGACTGGGGAGGCGAGCCCTCAGCGCGCGCCTGGCCCTGGGCCGTCTCCGGGAGGTTTGAAAGGACCCCCGGGACCCCGAGCGCGGCGACCCCTCCGACCGAGTTCTCCTTGTTCCTGTGCTCGCTCCTTACGACCTGCCCGTCCGGGTTATACGTCTCCTCGGTGCGCTCGATCCTCTTGTTGTCGACCTCCGCGGAGACGCGCGCCACGACCTTGTTCGGCCCGACGGCCTTCTCAATCATCGTCTGGACCCTCGTCTCAAGGTCCCTTTCAAGAGAGCGCTTGTACTCGAGCTCTGAGGCGGACAGGTGCATCGCGCCTTCCTCCTCAGAGCCCTTTGTCCACATCTTGCCCGTGGTGTCGACTACCGCGACGTCCTCTGGCCTTAAGTTATCGAAGCTGTTGGCGGCAAGATGGACGATGGCGCTTACCTGCCCCTGCGAGAGCGTTTTACCCGGCTTTAGCTTCAATATGATGGACGCCCGCGCCTTCTTCTGCTCATCCAGGAAGACCCCTTTTTCAGGGAGCGCGAGGTGGACTCTGGCCGCCTCGACCTCTTTTATCTGTGAGATGGTCCTGCCGAGCTCGCCCTGGAGCGCCCTCTTGTAATTCACCTTCTGGACGAAGTCGGTCACCCCGAAGGAGGTCTTGTCGAATATCTCGAAACCCACGCCGCCGCCCTGCGGCAGGCCCTCTCCGGCAAGCTCCATCCTCGTCTCATGTACCTTGTCCGTGGGCACGCTTATAGTCGTGCCGTCAACGGAGTACGCCACCTTCATCTCCTTAAGCTTCTCTATCACCGCGCCGGAATCCTCCGGCGAGAGATGGGAGTAAAGGACGTTGTACTCAGGCCCCTTGTTGAAGAGGAGGAATACTATCATGGCGGAGACGACAAGGGCCCCGGCGCCTATCAAAAGCGCCGTGGTCTTTCCGAGGTTTTTTACGAGATCGTTTATCCCTTTAATCATCTGTTATACCTGTGTCCTCATTATCTCCTCGTAGGCGGCGACGAGCTTGTTTCTCACCTGTACCATGAGGTTGAAGGAGAGGTTCGCCTTCTCTATGGCTATCATCGTCTCGTGGATGTTTCCGGTATCCCCCTTGGCGAGGCCCTGTATCGCCTGATCGGCCTCTGTCTGGAGCTTATTGACCTTCTCAATTGAATCCTTCAAGACGGTGCTGAAGGTATCGCCGGCGGCCCCGGCCCCGGCGTCGAGGTTGACGCCCGCGCCTTTCATTGCGCCCAGAGGGCCTTTTATCGAATCAATCATAAGGGTCTCCTTTATCCGTTACTGGCCAATTTCGAGGGCCTTCATCGCCATGTCTCTGGTCGCCTTGAAGGCCGAGACGTTCGCCTCGTAAGACCGCGACGCCGTTATCATGTTGACCATCTCCTCGGCGACGTTTATGTTCGGGTACGAGACGTAACCCTTCTCATCCGCATCCGGGTGCGACGGCTCATAGGCGTACTTCAAGGGCCTCTTGTCCTCTATTATACCGGCTACCTTTACGCCTGGCGACTGCGCGTCGACGGCGTTTTGCAGGAAGCCGCCGAAGCCCTGTTCGGCGGAAAATACTATGTCCTTCCTCCTGTACGCGCCGCCATCGGCGGTCCGTGTCGTTTCGACGTTAGCGAGGTTCGAGGCGATGATGCTCATCCTCACCCTCTGCGCCTCCATGCCTGAGGAACTTACTGAAAAAAGGTCCATAAATTACCTGCCCCCTTCCTTTATAGCCGTCATGAGGAGATTGAACTTGCTCCTTATCATCTTCGATGAGATCGTGTACATGAGAGAGTTTTCGGAGAGTTTCGCCATCTCGCCCTCGATCCCCACCGAGTTCCTGTCGTAGCCTTCTATCTCGGTAGCCCTGTCGAGGACGCGGGGCTCCGAGCCTATGCCCGAGACCGGGCTAAGATGTAGGGGGCTTGTGCGGGTAAGGACCTCCGTATCCCCTCCCTTCCCGGCCCTCTTCTGCAACTCTTCCTCGAATTTTATGTCAACCGCCCTGTAACCGGGGGTCTCCTGGTTGGCTATGTTTGATGAGAGGAGCTTGTGCCTCGCGGCACGGAGGTCGAGGGTGTTTCCGAGTAGGGATATCGTGGAATCGAAGATACCGTCTGGCATTGTCCTTCCTCCTTGAATCGTCGTTGGAGTATGGATTGTGCAAATTCCGTACCATCTGGCAATTCTTGGCCTGAAACAGGCCCGGCAAGGGCTAAATGGGAAATACCTTCCTACCCGGGCAGATTTTGCCCGTATTCCTTGAGTTTATTCCTCAGGGTCCTTACGGAGATGCCGAGACGCTTGGCGGCCTGAGTCCTGTTCCCCTCGACGTCGTCAAGGGTTTTACATATAAGCCCCTTCTCCATCTCCCAAAGCGTCATATTATTGGCATTCCGGCCCCTGGCAATTGTTTCTCCGACGGGTCCATATACTTTCGTCGCAACGACCGTCTCTTCTTCGACGTCGTCCCCGATTACAAGGTGTTCCTTAAGGAGCGTCCTGCCCTGGGAGAGAAGCACCGCCCTCTCCATCGTGTTCTCAAGCTCCCGGATGTTCCCCCTCCACTCGTGCCTTTCTATATAGGAGGCGGCCTCCTTTGATATCTCTTCGAGGCGCTTCGAGTACTTCTGGTTGAACTTCTTCAGGAAGTGCGCGGCGAGAAAGAGCCTGTCCTCGCCTCGGTCCCGGAGCGGCGGCAGAGCCAACGGGAAGATATTGAGCCTGTAGAGGAGGTCTTCCCTGAACCTCCCCTCCCGGACCTCTTTCTTCATGTCCCTGTTAGTGGTCGCTATGATGCGTATGTCGAGCGGTATCAAGGTCTTGCCCCCGAGCCTCTCGACCTCTTTTTCCTGGATGACGCGGAGCAACTTCGCCTGGAGCTTCAGGTCCATCTCGCTTATCTCATCCAACAGGATGGTCCCGGTATTCGCCTGCTCGAACTTGCCGTGCCTCTGCTGTATCGCCCCGGTAAACGAGCCCTTCTCGTGGCCGAAGAGCTCGCTCTCAAGGAGACCTTCCGGGATCGACGCGCAGTTTACGGCGACAAACGGATTATCAGCCCTCGGGGAATTCGCGTGGAGGAAGCGCGCGAGCAGTTCCTTGCCTGTCCCGGACTCGCCGGAGACGAGGACGGTAGCGTCGCTCGAAGCCGCCACAAGCGCCATTGAGACGAGCTTTCTCATCGAAGGGTCGTTCGAGAGCATGGACTTGCCTTTTGATTCGAACGAGCCGAGCTCCCCATTCACCTTCAGGGCCTTCTCGACCGCCCCTTCGAGGGCGTCGAGCTCAAAGGGCTTTATGATAAAGTCGACCGCGCCCTCTTTGACCGCCTCCACCGCCTTCTGTATCGTGCCGAAGGCGGTTATGAGCAGGACCGGCACATGGGGGGAGGTCTTTTTAACCTCGCGCAATACCTCCATGCCGCCGGGGCCCGGCATCTTCATGTCGCTTATGACCATCTCGTACTCGGACGAGGCTATCTTCCTTATCGCCTCATGGCCGTCAATGGCTACCTCGACTGAGTGCCCCTTTCTGGACAGGGCCTCCTTAATGGCTATCCTCATCCCCGCTTCGTCGTCGACTACGAGTATACTGCCCATCGGGTCTCCTCTTTTGATCCTTCTGCTAACAAAACGCCTTTTCCGGCCCCGCCATCGGCAGGCTTATGACGAACCTCGTCCCCCTGCCCTCCTCTGAGCTTACGTCAATGAAACCCTCGTGCGCCGCGACTACCGTCGACACTATCGCGAGCCCGAGCCCCGTGCCCCGCTCCTTTGTCGAAAAGAACGGGTCGAATATCCTGTCGAGTGACTCCGCCGGTATGCCCCTGCCGTTGTCCTTCACCTCGACCTCGGTTATGCCGGGCTCGGCATCAGAGGGCCTTATCCTTATGACGAGCGTCCCGTCCTCGTCGAGCGCGTCGAGCGCGTTAAAAAAGAGGTTCAGGAACAATTGCCTTAACTGCGCGAGGTCGCCGAGGATGAGCGTCGAACCGTCGAAGTATGTCTTTATCTTCACGCCCTTCTTCTCATGCCCTATGGTCATGGAAAGCGCGTCCTCTATCGCGTCCTTAAGGTCGATCTGCTTGACCCTGACCCCGGGGTTCGAGGCAAAGAGGAGCATATTGGAGAGCAGGTTGTCGAGCGTCTTAACACCCTTTGTAATATGCTCGGCGAGCTTTTTCTTGTCAGGCTCCGGGGCGAGCTCCCTTTCGAGGAGGGTGGCGAATATCGCCATCGAACCGAGCGGGTTCCTTATCTCGTGTGCGATCTTCGCCGCCATCTCGCCCATCGCCGCGAGCCTCCGGTTCCTTTCCATCGCCCTGTTCTTCTCGGCGAGCTCCTCGTTCATGTCCTCGATCTTCCTCTCGAGCAACGCGTACTGCTGTTCGAGCTTTGAGGAGGCGTCCCTGAATATATTGAAGGCGTCGTTTAGAAGCTCCATCTCTAAGTGGTCCCTCATGGTAAAACCTCCTTTAAAGGCTCGCCGGTTCCTTGAAAACAGGCCCCGACCAGCCGCCTATGTCGTTATTGATGCCGCCGAGTTCCTTCAATGCCGACTCTTTCTCGCCCTTCACATTGAGCTTTCCGTACCCCCTGGAGATCCTGTAGAGGGCCCAGGACCTGTCCTGGTCGCTCAAACCATCGAGCGCGAGCGCCGACTTGTAAGCCCCTATCGCCTCCTTATACCGGGCGAGGCTGAAATATGAATCCGCGAGCCCGGAGTACGCCTCAGGCAGAAGATTCGCGTTTCCAACGGCCCTTAAATCAGCGGCCGCCTTCGTATAAAATTCAACCGCCTCCCTGTGCCTCTCGATGTGTCTCAAGGCAGAGGCCTTTTTAAGGAGAAGCGCGGGGGCGTCGAGGACGGCCTTGGACGCCGCGACTGCGTTAAAATCCCCTTTTATGAAGGCCGCCTCGAAAAGGAGCCTCTCCACGTCTTCCTTGAGCCTCGTCTTCGGGTACTTTGCTAAAAAGGATTTTATGAGCCTCTCGACCGCCTCCGGGTCGCTCTGCGCGATATAGACTCTGCCGAGCGAGACAGACGCCTCCTGTATGACCGTCTCCCCGCCGACTTTTATGGCGGCGTCAAGCAAACCCGCGGCTTCAGAGTAAAGCCCGAGCGCCAGGGCGGCCCTTCCCGATTTGAGGTTCGTCTCCCCCTTTTTTCCGAAAGGCACATTGACCCCGTACTCATAATGTTTATTGAGCACGCCCTGATAGTCGCCGTCCTTGTATAAGGCGTCTATCCACCTGTATACGAGCGAGCCGTAGAGCCTCGGGAGGTCGATCCTTAAGGGGCTCGTCGGATACATCTGGGGAAATTTCTTGAGGTGTTCGACTGTATCAATGAACCTGCCGGCCTTTATGCCGGCCGATATGAGGCTGAAATATGTTATCTCGGAGCCGAGATAACCGCCTCCGGCGACTATGCCGTAGAGGCGGATCGCCTTATCGATCGTCTCCTTTTCGCCGCTAAGGTTATAAAGGTCGGCTATTGCGAGGCTCGCCATGGCCCAGGGCTCGCCGTTGTACCTCGCCTTTGTCTTCATGTAGACGGACTCAGCCTCCTCGAACTTCTCCTCAAGGAGGTACGTGTCCCCGATTTTGAGCGCGAAGAAGGCCTCTATGAATTCATCTTTAGGGAACTTGGCCTTAAGGGCCGTGTACGCCGCTCTCGCGCTCTCGAACTCGTTGTTAAGGGCGTACATGTCGGCCACACTCATCTGCGTTATGAGGTCCGCGCCCTCGACGAGGCCGCGGTTCTCCTTATATAGCCTTATGGCGTAATCTGACTCGCCCTTAACGAGGCAGGTATTGGCGAGCCAGAGGGCCGAATCCTTGTTGCCGGAGACCATCAAGGACTTGAAAAGCGCCTTGGCCTCGGCGTACTTCCCCTCAAAGAAGTAGAGGCGGGCGCGTCTGAAACGGGCGGCGGTTGTTATGAAGGAGTCGTCCGGGCCCTTTGAAAGCCTCGAATAATAGCCTGACGCCTCGGGATGAAACCCCTTCCTCTCGTTATAATCGGCGAGCAGGAACTCTCCAATGCCGGCGTATTCCCTGCCCTTTACGGACCTTAACGCCTCTTCGAGGGCAGAGGGGGCTTCTCCTGTGTCGTAAAAATAAATGATGGCGCCGAGAAGCTCCGCATCGTGAGCCGCGCTCTTTAGCTTGAGTTCGTTTACCCTGTTGAGGGCCAGATTGACTATCTCGCCCTTCAATGCCGAATCGATGCCGAGTCCCTTCGCAACCACCGTGCCGACGAGCGTATCATCGCGGTCCTTGAGCATTGTCGTGACCTTCTTCCTGTATACCCACCTCCAGCCGTCGTTAAAGGCCGCCGGGGCGGAGCCGTCGGAAGGGAGCCTCAAGTCGGCCTTCGTCTCCGAATTTTTCCGGATTATCTTGAAGACAGTCTTGGGTTTTCCGGCCTCGATGATAAAACTCCTCGCGGCGTACGCGTACGCCGGCAAAATGAGTACAAACATCACGGCTGAAATGACAGCAAACCTCATCCTGACCCGCCTTGCTTTTAAGTTGCCTGGATATATAGCAACAACCGTGCCATTTACCTTAAGGTCAATGGCCGAGACAGGGGCGAGTTACGGTTTGGAATGGTTTTTTTGAGGTAAAACGGGGTGTTTTGCTGAAAACATGACAGGCTTTTAGATCAGCTGGCTTAATGGATAATCTACTGTTACAGGCCCCGCAAGCAAGCTACGGGGCCTTCACGTCAATATTATGACCCGGTCAGCTCGCTCTGCTCTGAGGGCTCTCCAGCCTCAGTCGGATCGATCGCGTCGAGGAGACCTTTTCTTTTCATCTTTTCGATAAGGGTCGTCCTGTTGAGGTTCAGGTACTCGGCGGCCTTTTTCTTGACGCCGTTCACCCTGCTGAGGGCGCCTATGATGAGGTCGCGCTCGAAGTTGTCCACCGCGGCGTTGAAATCAACGCCTTCTTCAGGCAACTCTACTGCGCATGAGAGCGTCTCCAGCGCCTTTGATTGCCTGATCTTGTCCGGCAGGTCGCGGGGAGTAATGGACGAGTCTGATTCCTTAAGTACCACGAGCCTTTCAACCAGGTTCTCCAGCTCCCTGATATTACCCGGCCAGTCGTAGGCCTCAAAGAGCCTGACCGCGTCCTGGGATACTCCCTTTATCGACTTCTTCTTCCTCTTTGAGAGCTTGTCGACGAATTGGGAGAGGAGCAACGGTATATCCTCCCTCCTGTCCCTCAAGGGCGGCAGGTGTATGGGGATTACGTTCAGCCTGTAGTAAAGGTCCTTTCTGAACCTCTTCTCCTCGACAGCCTTCTCAAGTTCCTGGTTAGTCGCCGCTACGACCCTCACATCCACCTTTATCGAATTCCTGCCCCCTAACCTCTCGAACTCCTTTTCCTGAAGGACACGGAGGATCTTGACCTGCAACCCAGGGGACATGTCCCCTATCTCGTCCAAAAAAACCGTCCCCTCGTGCGCGGCCTCGAACCTGCCGATCTTCGTGGCTATCGCCCCGGTAAACGCCCCCTTCTCGTACCCGAAGAGCTCGCTCTCCAGGAGGTCTTCGGGAATAGCCCCGCAGTTTATGGGGACAAAGGGCTTATTCGACCTCGTGGAGCCGTAATGGAGGGCGCGGGCGACGAGCTCTTTTCCGGTGCCTGATTCGCCGAGGATGAGTACGGTGGAGTCAGTGTCGGCTATTTTGGTAATGGTATCGCGCACTTCCTGAATTTCGGCGGAAGTGCCGAGTATCGCGGTAGTGCAGTTCTTCTTTATCTCGTTTTTGAGCTTCGAGTTCTCCTCTTTTAAAGCCCTTACCTCGTTCGCCTTCTCAAGCGTAATGAGGAGCTCGTCCTTGCCGAAAGGTTTTTTGAGATAAGTGAAGGCGCCGACGCGCATCGCCTCAACCGCGGTCTCGACCGTCGCGTAGCCTGTGAGTATTATGCATGGGGTGTTCGGTGAATGGGACTTGATCGACCTGATGACGTCTATGCCGCTCACGCCGGGGAGTTTAAGATCGGTAAGGACTATGTCGAAGGGCGTCTTTTTCGCGGCGTCAATGCCTGCCTCGCCTGTAGCCGCGGTATGCACCTTGTAGCCGTTCATCTCGAGTATTTCGCTTAAGTTCTCGCGTATATACTCCTCATCCTCAACCAGAAGGATCGTGCTCTCTCCCATGTCGGGTTCTCCTGATGTGACAGCACTATTTGTGGCGTACGCGCATTATACAACAGACCCCGTTCCCATGTCAATATTTTGAACATGGGGTTGCTGAAATTCTCCCGTATCCGCATATTTGACAAACATGGACCTGGTGATATATTGAATGACAGTGGTAATCTTTTAATTGCCTTAAAGGAGAAGAGGATCAGATGGCTAAAGCAAAGGCCGCTATTCCCCAGGTAAAGGACGGAGGTTCTGGCAAATGGACAAGCCCCGCCGAGGTCTTCAAGAATATATTCACCGTAAACCTGGGGATAAAGAAATCGGAGCGGGTCATCGTATTTACAGACCTCATACATGAGGGCGAAGAGGTCTCAGAGGATGAACGAAAGCAAAGGGAGGCGCTCCGCGAGATAGCGAGGGCCGTAGCCGAGGAGGGCAGGAAACTCTGCACAACCGACTACATCGAGTTTCCTTCTGTCATTGGCCACGGCAAGGAGCCGCCAGCGGAAGTCTGGGAGGCGGCCTTCGGTCCAAGGGCAGTAGCGGAACTCGTCGAAAAAGACATACTGGACAGGATACTCCTTAAGGAGGCCTCAAAAAATGAGCTGGAAGAGGCTGTGGAGGTCATAAAGACGCTCGGGAAGCCGCCTGACGCCGTAGTCGCCTTATCGAACTACTCGACCTCGCACACCCGCTTCAGGGACTTCCTTACGAGGTGCACGCGTGCGAGGTACGCCTCCATGCCCTTGTTCGACGAGGGGATGATAACAGGCGCCATGACCGCGGACTGGAAGCAGGTAGCCAGGAGGACTATAAAACTCGCCGGACTCATGAACGGCGCCGACATGGCGTATGTCACCTCCCACAACGGCACCTCTATCTCCTTCTCAATGAAGGGGCGCGAGGTCAAGCCCGACACCGGGATACTGACGGAGCCGGGCACCTTCGGGAACCTCCCTGCCGGAGAGGCCTATCTTGCGCCACTTGAAGGCACCGCCGAAGGGATCCTTATCCTCGAATGGGCGCCGACGGGCAAACTCGTGGAGCCGGTCAGCCTATACGTAAAGGGCGGGCGCGTCGTCGAGGTAGCCGGCCGAGGCGAACTCGCCTCTGACCTGACCAAAAGGATAAAAGAGAACCCGCTTATCGGAAATATCGCCGAATTGGGCGTAGGCACGAACGACAAGGCGTCAAGACCCGACAACATACTCGAAACGGAAAAGATACTCGGGACCGTACACATGGCGCTCGGCGACAACTCGTCTTTCGGCGGCACGGTCTGCGTGCCCTTTCACCAGGACTTCATATTTTTCAGGCCTAACCTCGAGGTATTGAAAGACGGGCGGAAGATAGAGCTTATTATAGACGGGAAGCCGAGGTTCTGAGGGGGCGCTCGGCGCGCGGCCAAAATCTCGAACCGAATAAGATTCTCGAAGCCTCAGACTTGAACCGCCCGGAGGGACACTGTCATTCCCGCATGCTTCAAGCGGGAATCCAGTATCTGGAAAGAGCGAGTCAAAACCTTAAACGAGAGGCGAATGCACAAAGGTCTTATTGGCTAAGGCCTTTTTGCGCGTCTCGCGCTTTAGCGGCATGTCTTCGCTTGCTTACCGCCTCCCCTGACCCGTTCGCTCTAAGGGGCGCGCGAGCGGGTGGGGGAGGAAAAAAGCGCTTGGCGCCCATACGCAAAAGCGCGCTGAGCGCGCAAAATAACTACAGGCAGAGGATCGAATCACCCCTCTTTAAAAAAGAAGGTGGCTAAACCTTCAAAACGCCCCCTTCTTGAGGTCCTCCCTCCTCTTCCACCGGAACGGAAGGTCTATTATCGTCCCCGGTGCCTTTATCTCCCTTAATGCCCTGAAAGCGGCGGATATGACCGCCCTATGCGTCTCGACGACGCCCGGCTCTCCCAAAGGGTGCCCCATCGGCCACTTTACGAAGACCGCGCGCGGGGCCTTCACGTCCTCGGTGAACTTTCTGACGATCGAGACCGCTATCGTCGGTATCCCTGCCTTCTCTATTTCCCTCTGTATCAGTCCCACGGACCGATTGCAGAGGCCTCACCCGGGTGTGAGGAGAGCAACATCCACGGACTCGCGTCTAAGCAAACCCGCCACCTCTGGCGCGGTCTTCTCCATGAGTGTAGCGATGTGTCTGCCGTCTATATGCCCCATGAAGCTGTAATTATTCCTTGCGAGCCCCTTTATCTCTCCGCTCTCCGCCATCTCCCGGAGCCTCTCTATCGGGAAGACGATGTTCAAGTCAGAGTCAGCGTCCGCGTGGTCGTAGTAGTCGTGCGTAATCATGTACTCCGAGCGCGGAGTCGCTGACGGTATCTCCCTGTACGACGGGTCGCCTGCCTTGTCCAGCATGTCAAAGGGCTTCTGGGACTTCAGATGGACCCCGGCTGTCGTAATAAGCGCGACAACGGAGTCCTTCAACGGCTTTGTTACCGGCGTCCACGGTACGCCGGAGACTTTGACGGACGCGGTCTTGTCGATGAACCTGTCGAGGAGGGCAGGAAAGCGGGTTAAGAGCTTGGCGAGGACCTTGTTTTTGAAGCGTCCCATTAAAATATCCCCGCCTCTTTCTGGAGAGTACGGATATAAATAATTATGTTTTCCGTATCTTCCTTGGACACGCCCTCTACCTTCGGCATGTCGCCGAACCTCCAGTGGTGCGAGCGCGCGCCCCTTTCAACGGCCCAGCGAAAACTCATATCCGAGTGGTGGTTCGGGTGGTATATCTTGTGTATGAGCGGGGGACCAGACTCCGTGCCCGAGGCCTTATCACCGTGGCACTTTACGCAGTTCTTTTTGAACGCCTCCTCGCCCTTTTTAAAGGCGACATCATCGGCAAACGTAAGGGATGAAATGGCAAGGCAGAGCAATAACGCAAACGACAGTCTCTTCATGGCCGCGGTCTCCTCTCATCTCCTTTATCATGGCTAAACTATCAGGTCAAGGCGGGTCTGAACCTCTTAAGCCTGAGCGCGTTCGTAACTACGCTAACGGACGACAGCCCCATCGCCGCCGCCGCGAACATCGGGTCGAGGAGCATGCCTGTAAACGGATAGAGCGCCCCTGCCGCGACGGGTATGAGGAGGACGTTATAGAAGAACGCCCAGAAGAGGTTCTGCCTGATGTTCCTTATAGTCGCCCTGCTAAGAGCGATAGCGGTGACGATGGCCCTTAAGTCCCCGCCTATCAAGGTTATGTCGGAAGCCTCCATCGCGACGTCCGTCCCGGTGCCTATGGCTATGCCTACGTCGGCCTGCGCGAGCGCGGGCGCGTCGTTTATGCCGTCGCCTACCATCGCTACCTTTTTCCCCTCGTCCTGGAGCTTCTTTACCTCCCTGGCCTTGTCCTCGGGGAGGACCTCCGAGAGTATTCTGTCGACGCCGAGTTCTTTCCCGATGGCGGTCGCCGTCCTCCGGTTGTCGCCCGTGATGATGGCGACCGTGAGCCCCATCTTTTTAAGGGCAGAAACCGCCTCCTTAGAGTTCTCCTTCAGCGTGTCGGCTACCGCGATAACGCCGACCGCTTTATTGTCAACGGCGACGAATATCGGCGTCTTTCCCTCGTCTGAGAGCCTCTCGGTTTCTTTCAGAAGATTCTCTATTGGGATATTCCTATCGGCCATCATCTTGAGGTTGCCGAGTATGACCACCCGCCCGTCCACCTCAGCGATAAGCCCGTGGCCGGGAAGGGCGTTAAAGCCTATGGGGTTTGAAAGCGCTATCCCCTTTGCCGACGCCTTTTTAACTATCGCCTCGCCTATCGGGTGCTCGGAGCCCTTTTCGGCGGAAGCCGCATAGAAGAGGACGCCCTCTTCCATTGAGAGCCCCTTTGACGCTATCGTGACATCGTGCGCAACCACGATATCAGTAATCGCGGGCTCGCCCCTGGTGAGCGTCCCGGTCTTGTCAAACACTATTGCGTTCAACTTGTGCGCCGTCTCGAGCGACTCCCCTCCCCTTATGAGTATCCCGTTCTCCGCCCCCTTGCCGGTCCCGACCATGATGGAGGTGGGGGTGGCAAGCCCCATTGCGCACGGGCAGGCTATGATGAGTACGGCGATGAAGTTAAGGAGCGCGTAGGTGAACGCGGGCGCGGGGCCGAATATTAGCCAGATTACGAATGTAAGAGAGGCAAGCGCAATGACAACAGGGACGAACCAGCCCGCTATCACGTCAACGAGCCTCGCTATCGGCGGCTTCGAGGACTGGGCCTCCTCGACGAGCCTTATTATCTGGGAGAGGGTGGAATCCTTCCCCACCTTAGTGGCCCTGTATTTGAAAGAGCCCGTCTTGTTGATCGTCGCGCCTATTACAATGTCGCCCGGCTCTTTGTCGACCGGGAGCGACTCTCCGCTTATCATCGATTCGTCAATTGACGAGGACCCATCGAAGACCTTTCCGTCCACAGGGACCTTCTCGCCGGGCCTCACGATGACGATCTCCCCCTCGACGACGTCGGAGGCCGGGATGTCGAGTTCGACTCCGCCGCGCACAACCCTTGCCGTCCTGGGAGAGAGGCCTATGAGCTTCTTTATCGCCTCCGAGGTCTGCGCCTTTGCCCTCATCTCAAGGAGCCTGCCGAGGAGTATGAGCGCGATAATGGCTGTCGCGGTATCGAAGTAGACGCCGGTTGAGAACCCGAGAGCCTCGAAGAAATTCGGAAAGAAAGTCATTGCCGCGCTGTAAAGATAAGCGGCTGATGTGCCGACGGCTATGAGCGTGTTCATGTCCGTCGTAAAATGCCGCGCGGCTATGAACGCCCCCCTGTAAAAACGCCATCCTGCCCAGAACTGTACAGGGGTCGCGAGGACGAAGAGAAGATAGTTATTCCCTAAAAAAGACGGCACCCGCGGGATCATCCCGGCGAAAGACCCTGTCATCACCGGGACGGCGACTATCGCGGCGACGATGAATCGGAGCCGGAGCCTCTTCTCCTCCTCCTTCTTCTCCCTCTCGTCTCTCGCGAGGAGGTCTTCCTCATCAGACTGGTACAAGGCCTTGTACCCGCCTGAGTTGATCGCCTTTATGAGCGCGTCTACCCCGACGACGGTCGGGAGGAAATTTACCGTCGCCTTTTCAGTCGCAAAGTTGACCGAGGCGCTTACCACACCATCGACGGCGTTCAAGGCCTTTGTGACTTTTTCGACGCACGAGGCGCAGGACATCCCCTTTACCGCGATAGAGACGGACGCCACGCCGGCGCCATAGCCGAGCTCCTTTATGGCCTTTACAAAGTCCGAGACGTGTACGTCATCCGGGTTATAGGAGATGTTGATCTTCTCTGCCGCGAAGTTGACCGAGGCCTCTACTATGCCGGATAATCCGGTAAGCCCCTTCTCTATCTTCGTTGCGCACGAGGCGCAGGACATGCCTGTTATCGGGAGGGATACCCTCCTGACGTTCTTGGGGGAATGGCGCGCGTCCTGTAAAGGATGCGCGTTTACACGCGGCAGTTTCTCCAACGCGCACAAGCCCGCGAGGTATTTTTCAGGCTCCGCGTCGAACCTCTCCTTGCACCGGAGGGCGCAGAAGTACACCTTTTCGCCGTTATACAGGCTCTCGCCTTTTGCCTTTTCAGGGTCTACGTCCATCCCGCAGACCGGGTCTATCGCCATTACCTCTCCTTGCGGTTCATGTCCATCACATATTATATCATGGGGTCGCGCCCACTGCTACAAGGGTCAAAAGCCCTCATTTTTTAACAACTTTTAATGAGATTTTAAGAAAAATTTTGATATTGTTAAGGTATCATACCTATGTTATCTTTTTTAATGGGCTTTACGCCGGATAAGGGAGAGTATATCCACTCCATGGACGAATTCAGGATAGACAGCCATAAACTGGTCTTTCATGTCGACAGGGTCGCCGATTGGCTCAAGGGCGCCGATATCTATCCGATATATATGGAGGTTTCTCCTATCGGCGCATGCAACCACAGGTGCACCTACTGCGCCCTCGATTACATGGAATACAACCCGAGGCACCTGGACGCCGCCATCCTCAAAGACCGCCTGACCGAAATGGGGCGTTTGGGCGTAAAATCGATCATGTACGCCGGCGAGGGCGAGCCCTTCCTCCATAAGGATATCAACGGGATAATAAACCACACAAAGGCCTCAGGCGTAGACGTCGCCATCACCTCCAACGGCGTGCTTTTCACGGAAAAGCTGATGGAAGCGACCCTCGCCTCCATCACATGGATAAAGGTCTCCATAAACGGGGCCACAAAGGAGACCTACGCGAAAATCCACAGGACAAAGGAAGAGGACTTCGATAAGGTAATCGGGAACATCTCGAAGGCGGTCAGATTCAGGGACGCGAATCACCTCGCCTCGACCGTCGGGATGCAGATGATACTCCTGCCGGAAAACGCGAATGAAGCGGTCCTGCTCGCGAAAAAGGCGAAGGAGATAGGAGCCGACTACCTCGTGATAAAATCCTACTCACAGCACTTGAAGTCCAAGACTCACCAGTACGAGGATTTCAGCTACGCCGACTACATGCATTTGAACGATGAGCTCAAAAAAATATCTGACAATCGTTTTCAGGTCATATTCAGGTCTAACGCCATGAGGAAACTCGAAGAAAAGGGCAGGGGCTATTCGCACTGCATGGCGCTCCCCTTCTGGGCATACATAGACGCCGGGGGCGGGGTATGGGCGTGTAGCGCGTTTTTAGGAGACGACCGCTTCCTCCTCGGGAACATCAACGAGGAGACCTTCGAGGCGGTATGGAAGGGCGAAAAGAGAAAAAAGGTGATGGAGTTCGCCTCAAGGGAACTCGACACAGCCGAGTGCAGGAGGAACTGCAGGATGGACGAGGTGAACCGCTACCTCTGGGAGCTCAAGAACCCCTCCCTCCACGTCAACTTCATCTGAGGACGCCCTTAGCCCCATGAAAGAAGATATCCTTAAATACGGACTCCCCACATTAACGCGGAAGACGCTCATCGACATGTATGCGATGATGTGCCGCATACGCATGTTCGAGGAAAGGATCGTCGACCTCTACCCGGAGCAGGAGATGAAGTGCCCGGTCCACCTCTGCATCGGCCAGGAGGCGATAGCGACGGGGGTCTGCCTTAATCTTCGGAAAGAGGACTATGTCTTCTCCAACCACCGGGGCCACGGACACGCGCTCGCCAAGGGGAGCGCGATGAGGCCGCTCATGGCCGAGTTCTACGGCAAGGCAACGGGTTGTTCCAGGGGCAAGGGCGGCTCGATGCACATCATAGACGTCGAGAACGGGATACTCGGGACCTCCGCGATAGTCGCGGGCGGCATACCCATGGGGGTCGGCGCGGCGCTCGCCTCATCCATCAGGAAAGAAGACCGCGTAACGGTCATCTTCTTCGGGGACGGGGCGTATGACGAAGGCGCGCTCTACGAGTCATTCAACTTCGCTTCTTTAAAGAAGCTCCCCGTCGTTTTCTTCTGCGAGAACAACTTCTACGCGACAAACTCCCACCAGTCCGCGAGGCAGTCGGCCTGCAGGATATCGGATTCCGCCTCTGCCTTCGACTCGCACGGCGTCTGCATAGACGGCAACGACGCGATCGAGGTCTACAAGGCCGCGCAGGATTCCGTCAACCGCGCCAGGAAAGGCGGCGGCCCGTCCCTCATAGAGGCGAAGACATACAGGTGGAAGGGACACGTCGGGCCTGATGCCGATTACGAGAAGGGATGCAGGCCAAAGGAAGAGCTTATCTACTGGATGGAGAGGTGTCCTGTAAAGGTTATGAGGGAATTCATCCTCTCAAGGAACATCGTTGCTGAAAACGAACTTAAGGAGATAGCCGCTTCCATTGCCGGGGAAATAGACGATGCGGTAAAATTCGCCAAAGACAGCGAGTACCCTCCTCTCTCGGACCTCCTCACGGACGTCTACGCGCCGGTAAAGGAGACTCTCTAACCATGCCGTGGACAAAGGTTTACAGCAATAAGGCCGAGTTCGAAAAGGCCCTCTCGGAGAACAAGGACCTGCGCGGTCTCGCCTATAAAGACGCGCTCCTGGAGGCGACCTCCCAACTGCTTGAGGCCGACGAGACTGTATTTGTCATCGGCGAGGGCATAGACGACGCCGGCGGGGTATTCGGCTCGACAAGGGGCCTTCATCTCAAATTCGGGAGGGAGCGCGTCATGGACTCGCCTCTTGCCGAAAACGGCATAACCGGCGTCGCAATAGGCGCGGCTGTGGCCGGGATGCGTCCGATACTCGTCCACATGCGCGTCGACTTCATTCCCCTGTCCCTTGACCAGATAATAAACCACGCGGCAAAATGGCGCTATATGTTCGGGGGCAAGGTCTCGGTGCCGATAGTGATAAGGTCGATGATAGGCAGGGGCTGGGGCTCCGCCGCACAGCACTCCCAGTCCCTTCAGTCCCTCTTCACGAACATCCCCGGCCTCAAGGTCGTGATGCCCGCGACCCCGTACGACGCAAAGGGGTTGCTAAGGGCCTCGGTCTACGATGGCAACCCCGTAGTATTCATCGAGCACCGCTGGTTATACGAGCACATGGGCCACGTCCCCTCTGAGCCGTACACCGTGCCGATTGGAAAGGCGATTATAAGACGCAAGGGGAGCGACGCGACGATCGTCGCCGTCTCATACATGGTCTATGAGGCGATGAGCGCGGCTGAGATCCTCAAAGACGAAGGGATAGAGTGCGAGGTAATTGATCTGCGGACCTTGAAGCCGCTGGACGCGCCGCTCATACTCGGGTCGGTCGCCAGGACAGGCCGCCTCGTCATAGCCGACACCGGCTGGAAGGAGACCGGCATAGGCGCTGAGATAATCGCGAGGGTCGTCGAGGACGGGTTCGGCGCGCTGAAGAGCGCGCCTGAGCGGGTGAACCTCCCGGAGGCGCCCACGCCGGCGAGCCCCGCGCTCGAAAAGGCCTATTACCCCGGAAAAATTGAAATCGCCGCGGCCGTCAGAAGGGCCGTCAAGAAGGGTTGACCGATGGGGACCAAGGCGAACGGAAGAAAACCCTCCATAACGGTCATTGTCCCCTGCCTGAATGAAGCGGGCAACCTCAAGGGGACGATAGACGCGATAAAGGCCGCCCTCTCAGCCTCCAACAAGTTCAGCGACTTCGAGATACTAATATTCAATGATTTTTCGACCGACGGCACCGGCGCCCTCGCCGAAGAGATAAAGAAGAAAGAGAAGGGCGTAAAGGTCATACACAACCCGCGTAACATGGGCTTCGGCTACAACTACACGGAAGGCGTAAGGAGGGCCGCGATGGACTATATAATAATGGTCCCCGGCGACAACGAGATACCGGCTGAGGCCATAACGCGCGTAATAAGCAGGGCCGGAGAGGCCGACTGCATAATACCGTACACCGCAAATACCGAGGTCCGCGCATTATCGAGGCGCGTCATATCGTGGGTATTCGTAATCTTCATAAACGCGCTCTTCGGGCTGAACGTCAGGTACTATAACGGCACCTGCCTCCTTAAGAGCTCGCTCTTGAAGAAAGTCCCTTTGAAGACCTGGGGTTTCGCCTACATGGCCGCGATACTCGTAAGGTTGCTCCGCTCCGGCTCGAGCTTCGTCGAAGTCGGGGTCGATATAACCGCAAGGGCCTCTGGCAAGACCAAGGCCTTTAGAATCAAGAACATCTTAAGCGTAGTTAACGCCATTTTCGCGCTCTTCTGGGAGGTGCGCGTAACCGAGCGCGCCAAGTACGGCACCCCCACGAGAAGGGCCGTTGTCAATGAATAAATCTCTAAAGACTACCTCCAAAAGGTCCGAGCCGTCTTGAAGATACTCTTCGTAATAAAGGATGTCGAGTACATAGACCCGATGGGTATCATGCTCCTATCCGCGCTCGCCAAGGAAAAGGGGCACTCGACCTCTGTGGCGGTGCTCGCCGACGGCGACCTTGAAAAGAAGGTCCGGGGCTTCTCGCCGGATATCGTCGCCTTCAGCGCGAAGACCGGCGAGCACAAGTACTACATCGCGGCCAACGACTTCATAAAGGGGATGATGCCCGATGTCAAGAGCGTAATAGGCGGCCCGCACGCGACATTCTTCCCGGAGATAATCGAGCGGCACCCCTTCGACGCGCTCTGCACCGGCGAAGGCGACGACGCGTGGCCGGAACTCCTCTCCGCCATCGAGAGCGGCTCTCCCTTTGACGACATCCCCAATATCGTAACCCGGAACAACTTCAAGAAAGGCCAGCCGCCCTTTATGAGGGAGAGGAGGCGCGCCCTCGACGACCTCCCGTTTCTCGACCGCGACCTCTTCTACTCCGCGACGCGCCTTGGGCGTTTCCCCATGCGCTCGTTCATGGTGGGCCGCGGTTGCCCGTACAAGTGCACCTACTGCTTCAACCACAGGTACAACATGCTGTACAAGGGCAAAGGGCCGCTCGCCTCGCGCATGAGCGTTGAGCGCGTCATCTCCGAGCTCAAGCACTTGAAGAGCAGATACGAGACGCAGTTCATAAAGTTCTACGACGACATATTCGTCCTGAAGGACGACGAATGGCTCGATGAGTTCTCCGAGAGATACCCGAAAGAGATAGGCGTGCCGTTCCACTGCCTCATGCGCGCGAACCTCTTGACGGATTCCGTCATGAAGAAGCTCAAGAAGGCCGGGCTCGCCTCCATGTCGATGTCCATTGAGAGCGGGAACGACAAGGTGCGGAACGAAGTATTGAAGCGGAACATGACGAAGGAGACGATGACCGACGCCTTTGACCTCTGCCACAAGTACGGCGTCCCGACTTTCTCGAACACCATCTTCGCCATACCAGGCACCTCGCTCGCCGAAGACATTGAGTCCTTAGACCTTAACTTGAGGTGCAGGGTGGCGCTGGGCGAATTCCCGCTCTTCTTCCCCTACCCAGGCACGGAGCTCGCCAACTACGCGATAAAGAGGGGCGACTTCGACGGCGACTTCGACAAGCTCCACATGAGCTACCAGTCCACATCGCCCCTGAAGTGCTTTACGGAAAGGGAAAAGCTCCTCCAGAGGAACCTCTCTCTGCTCTCCACCGTCTGCCTCTGGAAGCCGTGGACGAGGGACTTTATCGTGAACACCCTCATAAAACTCCCATTCCCGAGGCTTTACTTCCTCATGTATTATCTCGTAAAGGCCTATATGGTGAAGACAAAGATATACCCGATGAAATTCTCGTTCGTAAATACGCTACGCGGCATATACGAGAGCTTCGTCCTCGAGAACTTCAAGCACTCGGAAGAGATACTGGCGAAGGATGAGGGGCTTAAAACCCTCAAGGGAAAATGAGGCTCACGGACCACGTGATACTCGGGGGCTTTGCCTCAGTCGTCCTGTACCCAGCGATCGGCGTGGACGCGGCCTTCCTTTTCGTTGGATCGGTACTCATAGACGTTGACCACTACCTCGAGTACCTCCATCACAACGGCTTCAGGGATTTCAGCGTTACGAAGATGTTCCGCTACCACGAGGCGCTTATGCACTCATGGGGGAGGCCCGACTTCCTTAACTTCGAGGCGTTCCACACCGTCGAATTCGTCATGGCGCTCTTCGCCGTTTCTCTCTGGCTCGGCTCCGCGCCCCTATTTGCGGTCTTTCTCGGGCTCGTATTGCACATTTTTTGCGATATGGCCTTTTTGCTCCGCCTCAACATATTCAGGCTCAGGGCGAACTCCATCATCGAATACATCATTAGAAAAAGGCGCTTCGAGAGGATGGGCCTGCGCCCGGCCGCCGTCCACGAGGACGCGCTCAAGGAAATATCGCGCTTAAAGATTGTGGATGGATTAGCCGAAAAATGAGATAATTTTTGCGGAAGGGGTTTTCACGATGGGTAACGTGCAAAGGGTCCTTATAATAAAACTCGGCTACTCGGAAACGCTCGTAGGCGAGATAAGCAGGAAGACGAGCCTCGGGGACGTGCTCCGCTCGACCGTCCTCCTTAACAGGTTCAAGGACGCGCATGTCACGTGGCTCGTCGATGAAAAGGCGATAGCGCTCCTTAAGGGCAACCCCTACATCCAGAGGATCATGCCCTATGACCTGACGACCGTCCTGCAACTGCGCGCGGAGCGCTTTGATACGGTCGTGAACCTCGAGAAGGTCGCGGGCATCTGCGCCTTCGCGGACTCCCTCACCGCCTGGAGGAGGTACGGCTTCAGGTTCGACCCCGACACAGGCTCGGCGCTCGCCTACGACGGGAGCGAACACGTCCTCGAATTGTGCCTGAGCCAGAAGGACAAGCTCGCCAACAAAAAATACTGGGAAGACTTCCTCTTTGAGATGATAGGCTCCAAGTGGCAGGGCGAGATACCGACGATAGGCTACCAGCCCTCGTCTGAGGAAATATACGACATAGGCTTCAACCACAACGTCGGAGAAAAATGGCCGATAAAGGCGTGGCCGCCGGAATACTGGAAAGAGCTGGAGGCGCTCGTAGGCGACAGGTACACCATCTCATGGCAACAGGGCCTTAAATCGATCGAAGAGTACATCGAGTGGGTAAACTCGTGCAGGTTGCTCGTCACGAACGACAGCCTCGGCCTCCACATAGCCCACGCGCTCGATAAAAAAATAGTCGCCCTCTTCGGCCCGACCCTTTCCAGCGAGGTCTATGTGAAGAACGGCGTAAAGCTACTGCCCACAAAGGAATACGACTGTCTGCCGTGCCTATCGACGACATGCGTCAAGGAAACACCGTGCATGTATGAGATAAAACCCCAAACGGTCTTAACCGAGATCGACAAACTGCTCCAGGAGTGACGCATATGACGGACCTGAAACCCATAAGGATACCCGGACACTACAACTACATAGCCGCGTTCTTTACGCTCGCCTGCAACCTGTCCTGCTCTTACTGCATAAACCGCTTCGGAAGAGACGGGGTCGTCAAAAAACGCCTCTCCGGTGAGGAGTGGGTGCGCGGCATAAACAGGATAATCTCGCGCGACGACCTCCCCATAACCTTCCAGGGCGGCGAGCCGAGCCTGCACAAGGACTTCATCTATATCATCAACCACATAAAGCCCTCGTTGAACATAGACATCCTCACGAACCTCCAGTTCGACGTGGATGAGTTTATGAAGCAGGTCGACCCTGCCCGGGTAAAGAGAGACTCCCCATACGCCTCCATCCGCGTAAGCTTTCACCCGGAGACGATGGCCCTCGACCCGCTCGTGGAAAAGGTCTTGAAGCTCCAGAGGGCCGGGTACTCGATAGGCATCTGGGGTGTCCTCCACCCCTCCCAGGAGGCGGTCGTACGCGAGGCGCAGAAAAAATGCGAGGCGCTCGGCATAGACTTCCGTTTCAAGGAGTTTTTAGGCGAGCACGACGGCAGGATGTACGGCACTTATAAATACGAGGGCGCATGCGACAAGAAGTTCGAAAAGTCCGTCTTATGCAAGACGACCGAGCTCATCATGGGCTCGGACGGCTCTGTCTACAGGTGCCACAGCGACCTCTACGAAGGCAGAGCCCCCGTCGGCAACATCATCGACCCGGCCTTCGACATCGAGGACATATACCGGCCCTGCCACGTCTTCGGCCACTGCAACCCGTGCGACATAAAGGTCAAAACGAACAGGCTCCAGGAGTTCGGGCATACTTCCGTTGATATCAAGGACATAGATCTGGAGCGCAAGTAGACATTTCAGAACAAGGCGGGGTTGAAAGACCCGGCCTCTTTCCCCTGTCTTTTCCCCTTCCATATTGATAATCATAAATCTCTCAAGATAAGACAACTGTTTTAAGTGAACCTCCGGAGAGCGCGCCGAATCCTTCGTATAGGTTCAGAGATTGGCAAAGCCATCGGGCCGAGGCAAAAAAAAAGGAGGGACCCTGAGGTCCCTCCTTTTTCCATATATTCCAGGCTTGCGTCAGGGCGAGGCCGGGAGGTTAAGCTTGCCGTTGAAGAAGACCACCGCGTTGTTTTCCTTTGCCGCGGAGTTGAGCGCGTTGCTGGTAAACTTTACGTTGCCGAGTGCAAGGGTCATGGTGGCGGACTCGAAGTGGACGTTAGTCGACTTCTGATAGCCGGCTGTCTTCAGCTTGGCGAGGGAGTCAACAGTGCCGCCCGGGTTGTCCGTAAGGTACGCCTGCGCGGCTGTGTAGGCGTTCTTCGCGTCAGAGTCGATCTCCGACTTGTAGCCGCGGAGCCTGTACTTCGTGAACTGCGGGATGGCTATGGCCGCGAGTATCGCTATGATGGCCACGACTATCAAGAGCTCGACGAGCGTGAAGCCTTCCTCCCTCTTGATCCTTTTTAGCATCTGCTGTAACATTTTTTCATCCTCCTTTTTACTTTTGATGAGAAGCTTTCTTATTGTTTTCGTCAGTTACCTGGAAAACTTTAATCACTTGAATGTATTACTTTGCAACGAGCGTGCCAAAGTAAAAGATCCTTACTATTCAACAGGTTATAATTAGAGACCGGCTGGCCTGCGCTTATACTGACAATTTTTGTCACAATTAGCTGGCAATTTTTGTCACTTTTTACTATTTGGGGCCGTCAAAAGGTTTTCACAGCCGGGGAGGGCCTCCCTTTCGCATTCCCTTATAAGGTCCTTGAAGGCCTTACCGGCTATGGGGGAGACGATGAACTCCGAAAACCCCGGATATATCACGGCGGCCTTTGAGAGGTCCTTCAACGCCTCATTGTACCTGCCTGAGGCGGCGTAGGAGATGGCCCGGTTGAGATAGACTACTTCGTAGCCGCTGTTGATAGAGAGCGCCGCGGAAAACGACCTGGCCGAGTTCTCGTGGTCTCCGAGGCCGGAATACGCAACACCCTTAAGATTGTGCGCCTCCGCCACCCCCGGCTCACGTGTAAGTATCTCGTTGGCGTCCACGAGGGCGTCGCCGTACCTGCCTTTCTTAAGATAGAGAAGCCCCCTTGCGTAATATAGCCTTGTTTTCCCCGGGGCCTTTGAAATGGAGTCGCTTAGGAGAGTCATCTCGTCTGTCCAAACTCGGTTCCTCAGATAAAGAGAGGTAAATAACAACGGGCAGATGACAAGAAGGAGCATGAAAGTAGCGGCGCCCCTTGACACCTCCCTGCCTATTTTCAAGGAGACCCTGTCAATAATATAAAAGAACGCCGCCGTAAACGAGACCATTATCCCGACGGACGGCAGATATACCCTGTGCTCGTAAATGACGTCCTGGATCGGTATAACCGTCGATTCGACCGACAACGCCAGAAAGAACCAGAAGATGCCGAACGAGAATAGTGCGCCCCAGGCGCTCCCGCCCTTTCTCGACTTGAAGAGCGCGTATGTACCAACCCCTGCCATTGAGAGAAGGAAGAGAAACGAAAGGAGCGCAGAGGGGTCGAAGAACGAATGCGACAGAGGATAATCGTATTCAAGCGTTTGGTTCACCGGAAAGAAGATGAGCCTCAAGTAAGTGACGACGACGCTGAACTCGGTAAGTAGATAAGCGACCTTGGAGAGCTTCCCGATGTCGCGGACCTGCAGGCCCCTCAAGTGCTCGGCGTTCGTGCCGTGGTCTGCAAAGAGGCCGATATCGGGGCCGAGGACAGAGAGCGGTATTATTAGGAGCGTAAGATAGAACGGGACCCTCATCCACCTGCCTTCCCTGAACCCGTCACTGAAAAAAACGAGATCAAGGAGGACGATCATGAAAGGTATAGTAAAGCTTATCTCCTTTGTCTTCATGGCAACGACAGTAGCAACGAGCGAGGCGACATACATGGCGAGCCACCCCCTGCTCCCTTCCCGCGCCATCCTGCACTTAGCGTAAAAAAACAACGAGAGTAGATAGAAAAACGTACAGAGGGATGTGAACCTCTGGGTCACGTAGGAGACGGCCTGCGACTCTATGGGGTGAGAGAGGAATATGACGGAGGCCGTAAAGGCCGCGAAGATTGCCACGCCCTTTTCCTCCGCGCCGCGCATGGCAGGCGTCCTGAAGACCGTCAGCACAAGCGCGTAAACGAGGAGCGCGTTCGCGATATGTATGACTATGTTCGTAAGGTGAAAATCGAAGGGCACGAGGCCGCCGACCGCGTAATTGAGGGCGAAGCTCAAAAAACCTATGTACCTCGTGCCGGAGAAGTCGAGGAAGTTCCTGAGAGATGTTATCTGGAGGTTCGTTACGATGTAGCCTTCGTCGTCGTAGACGAAAGGCGCTCCGAGCACGTTTGAATAGAGGATAAACCCGAGGGGTATGAGTAAAAGAGGCAGATACCTTTCGAGCCCGCCTTGGGTCTTATCGCCCATCTGGCCGTTTGCCTGTCCGGGCGGTTTTTTCAAGGACGTCCTTCAGTATCCCGCCTTTTCTGTTTTCCTTGAACTTGTCACTGAGGTTCAAAAAGACGGCCTTATACTCGGGGTCGAGCCTCAACGCCTTTTCGTAATATACGGCCGCCTCTTCGTATTCACCGCTCTCGACGAGCGCGTTAGCCGTAAAATAATACAGGTTCCCCGCTTCCTTTGTGCCGTTTTCAAGGAACGCGGCCCTCTTGAGGTACGCGGCCGCCTCCTCGAACTTCGAGAGCTCGAAGTAAGAGAGGCCGAGCGCCCTGTACGCCTCCAGGTCCGCCTTGTCGTCGGCCATCGTGATATACTTCTTAAGGTAGCAGACCGCCTCCCTGTGCACCTTCATGTCGTGGTAAGCGAGCCCGAGCCCGAGGTATGAGTCCTTGAACCCCTTGTCGATGCCGATGGCGCTCTTGAACGCCTCAGCCGCCTCCCCCTTTTTCTTGAGCCTCCCGAGGACCGTCCCGTAGTCGTGCCAGGTGTCCGCGTCTCTGGCTATCTCAGAGGCCTTTTTAAGCTCTGCGGCCCCTTCTTCGAGATAAACGCCAGCGAGCTTCAAGTCCACGAGCCCCAATAACCTGTGGGGCCTTCCGAACCCGTCGGCGCCTTCGGATATAGCCCTTTGAAGCTCAAGCCTTATAGCCTTGAGCCTCGAAATATCATCGGGGAGCGTATACCTGGATGAGTCCGAACACGGGTTAAGCTCCTTGAAGGCGTGCCTTGAGACTACCTCTTTAAATTGGCCGCCTTTCTTGAGGAAGAGGGCCGACGTCTGGTCAAAGCTCACCGGGGCCCATCCGTCGTTTTTGCGGAGCTCGCCGCAGAACTGGCTGTCAAGCTTCACTAGCGCCATGTCTATCGAGTGCTCTTCCACGACCTTGTCCCATAGCTTCCTGTCGTTCACAAGCCTGCTGGTCCAGAAGAAATACGACGAGTATACCGTCGGAGTCCTGCCGTCTATGAAGACCTTGACCTCAGGATACTCGTTAATGAGATATCCGCCAAAGACGTACTCGTTATAGATATTCCCCCTGATATTGTTCCTCCTCATGAAATCCACGGTCCCTGAGGGGAACTGCCCTTCACTCAGGCCGAGGCCGAGGTGCCTCCTGAAACCTGGGCTCGCGATATCGTAGACGAGCGCGAGAGCAAGGAAAAGCGAGAGCAGAAAGGCGGCTGTCCTGAGTATCGGCCTGTCTTTCTTTTCCTCGAGCGCCCCAACGATATTTAACGCGATGACCGGGACCGCGAAAAATGCGAAGAGCGCGATCCACCTTACATGTGAGACGGCCATGTAGACGGCCGCAAACATAAGGAAGACCGACCTCGCCTTGAGCCTCCTCAAGTTCAGCAGAACAGCTATCGCGGTTAAGGCCGCGAGCACTGCGAACGCGAAGCGGTCCGGAGGGAAAGGGTAAAAGTAAAAGAACAGCTCTTTGAGGTGCGGCCTGCTCCACTCCCCGATGTGCCTCAAGGCGTCCTTGTTGTCAACGCTGTTGTGTATGAACGCGAAGACCACGAGTTTCAGCCCGTACGGGTTAAGGAGCGAGGCTATCGGGAGGACAGACGCGATAAACGAATATCTTTTTATATCGCCATCAAGCGCGCGTTTGAACCTCCGTTCGCGCAGAGCGTCTATGACTTCACCCGCGGCATAGGTGCCAGCCATGAAAAGCCCGAGTACCGCACTCGAATGTACGTTGACCCAGACGACCTGAAGCGGGATCATGGCGTAGAGGTAGACGGGTCTGCCCTTTTTCTCGTAGAGCGTAAAGAGCATGAAATAAAGGGAGACGAAGAAGTACTCGAAGAGGTGCGGCCTGATGATGAACCTCGTATGCGCGGTGATGAACGCGAGGTACAGGAGCGCGATCGCCGGCCAGACGCCATCGATCGTCCGCCTGAGGGTCACGTACATGAAGACGAACGTCGATGAGATGAGCGCCGTCTGAAGGACGTAGAGCCCTGCCCATCCGCCGAGGTAGTCGTAGAAGAGCCTGACAAGGACCTGGAACCCCCAGGTGAAGTCCACCCAGGGCCTGCCTCCGAACGTATACGAGAACGGGTCGGTCTTTGGGACCTCGAAACGGTCGAGTATCCACTCGCCGCTCTTTAACGCCCAGAGGATGTCAGAGTCCCAGTGTTGTTTCTGGAATGAGATGACGAGGATGAGCGCGCCGAGCGCCGCGAGGAAGGCCGCGGCTATTGGCCTGGAAAAAAGCGGTCTATTCCGGGATGTCATATTTGCTGAGTTTGTACCTCATGGACCTGAAGGAGAGGCCGAGGAGCTCGGCGGCCCTCTTCTTTACGCCCCCGGTCTTTTTGAGGGCGTCCATGATGATAGCCTTCTCGAACTCCGCGACGGTCTTATCGAGGTCGACCGCGCCCGAAGGCGCCGTCTCAGCGCCCGCCACGGGGCGCGCCTCAGCCGGGACAGCGCCCTCGCCCGCCCTCTCCTTAAGCGCCGGAGGGAGCGCCTCTATGGTAATGGCCTCTGTGGTCTCAAGGGTCACGGCCCTCTCCATTATGTTCTCAAGCTCGCGGACGTTGCCCGAGTAGTCGTACGCGATGAGGCATTTGAGCGCCCCTTCCGTTATCTTTTTTATGGACTTGCCGTGCTCCCTGCCGAACCTCTCCATGAAGTAGCGGGCGAGCATGGGGATATCCTCCTTGCGCTCGCGGAGCGGCGGGAGATTTATCCTTATGACGTTCAGCCTGTAGAAGAGGTCCTCCCTGAAGCGCGAGGCCTTCACCTCGGCCTCTGGGTCCTTGTTCGTCGCCGCTATTAGGCGGATATCCACCGATATGTCGCTTGTACCGCCGACCCTTCTGAAGTTCCTCTCCTGTATGAACCGGAGGAGCTTTACCTGGAGATGGAGCGGGAGTTCCGTTATCTCGTCCAGAAAGAGAGTGCCTTTGTCGGACTCCTCGGCGAGCCCCGCCTTGCTCGCGTGGGCCCCGGTGAACGCGCCCTTCTGGTGGCCGAAGAGCTCGCTCTCAAGGAGGTTCTCAGGGATCGCCCCGCAGTTTATGGCTATGAACGGGCCGTCCTTGCGTTCGCTTTCCATGTGTATGGCCCTGGCGACGAGCTCCGTCCCCGTCCCGGACTCCCCGGTTATGAGGACGTTTGACTTCGTCCTCGCGATGCTC
>JACREU010000069.1 GCA_016212705.1 Deltaproteobacteria bacterium | reverse complement strand
CGTACAACAAAGTACGCCTCACTCCTCGCCTTCGTCGCGTCTTGGTCTGCATTGTTCTGACGCTCTGTATTTTTCTGGGCGAGCGAATGGGTGGGGGAGGGCGGAGGGAGCGAATCCCTATCCCGAAAAAAGCCCGGCAGGGCGCAAAAGTCTTTTGGCAACATCTTACATTTTAGAAAAGCCCTGTTACAAAAAAGTTGCCCTCGTCAACTCCAAACCTTCCTTGACTTTCCTCCGCCGTATGGTTAGCATGATTTCAATACACCGGACGGGGCGAGAACAATGCGTATTGCGATAATAGGCGGCACATTCAACCCCATACACTACGGGCACTTGAGGGTCGCCGAGGAGGCGCGCGAAGCGCTCTCGCTCGACAAGGTGGTCTTCATGCCCGCGAACATCGCCCCGCACAAGACCGAGTCCCCGGCCCCGCCTGAGGCGCGCCTCGATCTGGTAAGGTTGTCGATCGCCGGGAACCCGTTTTTCGAGGTCTCGGATATCGAGATAAAAAGGGGGGGGCGGTCGTTCACCATAGACACCCTGCGCGCCCTCAAGGAAAAGGACAAATCGCTCGATATAAGCCTTATAATCGGCAACGACTCGTGGAACGACATCACGACGTGGTGCGAGTACGAATCCATCTTTGAACTTTCGAGTTTTATCGTCGTCGAGAGGCCCGGCTATCCGGTCAAAAAACCGGGGGAGGTCCTCCCGGTTGAATTGGCCAGGAAGTTCTGGTATGATGCGGATAAAGGTATGTTCGTCAATTCCTTTGGAACGACCATTACTTACCTTTCCACGACGCTTATGGACATCGCCTCGTCTGACTTAAGGGCGAAGGTCAGGGAAGGCGCGTCCGTAAGGTACATGTTGCCCGACCCTGTAATAGAATACATACAAAAGACGGGCCTCTACAAATAACGGGCCCCGAACGAGGAGAAAGAAACTGGATCCCAGGAAGAAGGCGCTCGAAATAGCGAAGTTGGCCCTTGAGAAGCAGGCGGAAAAGGTCGTAATCCTTAACATCAAAAAGCTCTCGTCCGTATCTGATTATCTGCTCGTATGCAGCGCCGGATCAGAGCGGCAGGTCCAGGCCATAGCCGACGCGATAGAGGACGGCCTCCGGAAAGACGGAGAACGCCCGCTCGGCAGAGAGGGCGTCACCGAGGGCAGGTGGGCGCTCATCGACTTCAACGATGTCGTGGCCCATATATTCCTTGAGCCTGTGAGGGTCTTCTACGACCTCGAAGGGCTATGGGCAGAGGCCCCTGTAACAGAGGTCAAGGACAAGCCGAAGGCCAAGGCCTTGAAGGCCGGAGCCGCGAAGGCCAAGGCCCCTAAGGCCAGGGCTCCAAAAGCCGTTGCTTCGAAAGCCAGGGCCTCTAAAGCCAAGACACCTAAGGCAAAGGCGCCCAAGGCCGCCAAGCCAAAGACCCCGAGGAAGAAAAAGGGAGAGGGGTAGCCGGGGCCTCGCTTGAAGATAACCTTTCTCGCAGTCGGCCACATAAAGAAGCCCTACGCGAAGGACGGTGTCGCCGAGTACGTTAAGCGGATAGGCAATTACACGCAGGTCGAGACCTTTGACATAAAAGAGGAAAAGTATTCCGCAAAGACCCCGCGTGCGGAGATACTTATGCGCGAGGGTGAGAGGATACTCGCGAAGGTGAAGCCGTCGGATTATTTGATAGTCCTCGCGGAGGCTGGAACGGGTTTCAGCTCCGAGGCCTTCGCCGCAAAGATAGGCGGGATTATCGGAGGCAGGACCGGGAAAAAGGGGATGGCATTCGTAATCGGAGGCCCCTACGGGCTCTCAAAAGAGGTCGTCGATAAGGCAGACCTCCTGCTTTCCTTGTCGAAGATGACTCTGCCGCACGATCTGGCGAGGCTCATTCTTTCAGAGCAGGTATACAGGGCGTTTACGATTTTAAATGGCGAGCCGTACTCTTATTAGCAGGCTGACGGGCCGTTTGTTGAAGTTAGAGGTCTTTTTAACCTATTAGGATATTCAAATGTACACAAAGATACTCCTCGTAGTAGTCATCATAATCTTAAGCGCGTTCTTCTTCCTCCACACGCAGAACCCGGGGACGGTGACGTTCGTGGTGACCTCCGAGCACACCTATGTGGTCCCGGCCACCATGCTGTTATTCGCCGGGTTTCTCGCTGGCGTCGTCCTCGCCGTCCTTAATTCGCTCCTCGTCGACGCGAAGAGGGCGATAACCGAGATGAGCGCGCGCAGAGACAAAAAAATCACGCTCCAGGCCGATGAGAACTTCAGGAAGGGTAACGAGCTCCTCGTAAAGGGCGACACCACGGGCGCGAGGGATGCGATAGAGAAGGCCCTTAAGGCGAGACCCTCGGACACCGGCATGACCATAGCGCTCTCCGAGACATACACGCGGGAGAGGAGGCCCAAGGAGGCGGTCTCGGTGCTTGAGAACGGGCTCGCGGCGAACCCGTCGTCCATAGGCATACTCATGGCAATAGCCAAGTGCGCGAACGAATCCAATGACGCGTTCAGGGCCGCCCGCGCCTATGAGGACGTCATAAAGATCGACCCCAGGAACTCATTCGCCTTAAAGAGGCTCCGCGACCTCCGGGTCTCTGAGAAAAGGTGGAATGAAGCGGCCTCGCTCCAGAAGACCGTAGCGGACTCCGAACGCGACGGCGCAAATGAGAAGGAGAAAAGGCTCCTTGCCGGTCTCTTCTTTGAAGCGGCGGACCAGTGTGCGGCGGACGGCAAGCTGAGCGACGCGGTCCTCAAGGTCAAGGATGTCCTGAAGGCCGACGAATCCTTCATGCCGGCGCATATACTCCTCGGCGACATACTCTGGAGGCAGGGCAACCCCGGAGGCGCGATAAAGGTATGGGAGAAGGCGTACGCGAAGTACCCGAACTCCGAGCCGCTCTTGCTCAAGCTCGAGGATATATACATAAAGGAATCCGCGCCCGACCTGATACTCGAAAAATACAAACGCGAGATCATGGCGAGGCCCACGGATACTAATTTAAGGCTCCTCTTATCGAGGCTTTACTTAAGGCTCGAGATGGTGGACAACGCCATCGAGGAGTTAGAGAGCCTCCACCTCGAAGGCGAGGACTCCTACTACCCGCAGGTCTTGCTCGGCGAGGCGTCGCTCCGGAGAAAGCAGAACGGCAGGGCCGCGCACCTCTTCCACAAGGCGCTGGGGCTGGACAAGGAATTCCTGCCGCCTTTCACATGCGCCAACTGCTCGCACGACGCCAAATCATGGGCCGCGAGATGTCCGTCCTGCGGCGAATGGAACACACTTGCCATGTCCGCGCCGCCCGCGAAGACGCAACAGCCAAAGACGCAGGCGCAATTGCCCCTGCTCCGTTAATTCTCCCCAGGAGAAACCCCCGAATGAAACGAGTCTGCCTTATCGTCATGGACGGCTGGGGCCTTAACCCTTCCTCCAATGGCAACGCAACGAAACTCGCCAACCTCCCGAACCTCACAAGGCTCTTAAGCCTCTACCCCTCGACCACGATAGACACCTCCGGCCTCTCCGCCGGGTTGCCCGAGGGCCAGATGGGCAACTCCGAGGTGGGACACCTCACAATGGGCGCGGGCAGGGTCATTTACCAGGAGCTTACGAGGATAGGGCAGGCTGTCGAGGACGGGGTATTCGAGAAGGGCCCCGTCCTCGATGAGATTTTTTCGTATCTTCTGGACAAGGGAGGCGCGCTTCACCTGATGGGGTTGCTCTCCGACGGGGGCGTCCACAGCCACATCTCGCACCTCTTCGCCATACTGGACGCCGCGAAGAAGAAGGGGCTTACGAAGGTCTTCGTCCACGCCTTCCTCGACGGCAGGGACACGCCGCCCTCAAGCGGCGTCCATTACATGGAAGCGCTCGTCTCGCATATCAAAAAGAACGGCACGGGAAGGGTTGCTACGGTCTCAGGGCGTTTCTACGCGATGGACAGGGACAACAGGTGGGAGCGCGTCGGGAAGGCGTATGAGGCTATCGTGAAGGGGCAGGGGAGGGTTTCGGTTGACCCGGTCATCGCGATAAAAGAGGCGTACTCAAACGGCGAGACCGATGAGTTCGTGACACCCACGGCCATCGTCGAGAACGGTTTGCCAGTAGGAAAGGTCGAGGAGAACGACGCCGTCTTTTTCTTCAACTTCAGGGCTGACAGGGCCAGAGAGATAACGAGGGCGTTCGTGGAGCGCGACTTCGACGGCTTCGAGCGGGGGCAGAGGCCCGCGCTCGTCTCCTTCATCTGCATGACGGAGTACGACCAGAAGCTCAACTTGCCGGTCCTCTTCAAGCCCCAGGACATAAAGAATATCCTCGGGGAGGTCCTCTCAAGGGCCGGGGTCAAGCAGTTCAGGGTGAGCGAGACGGAAAAGTACGCGCACGTGACCTTCTTCTTCAACGGCGGCAAGGAGACGCCTTTCCCAGGGGAGGAGAGGCTCCTCATCCCGTCGGTCAAGGACGTGCCGACGTACGACCTTAAGCCTGAGATGCGCGCAATCGAGATAGCCGGCGCCGCAACAGATAAGATAATGTCGGGGGCGTGTTCGTTCGTGCTCATGAACCTCGCGAACGGGGACATGGTCGGGCATACCGGGGTGATAGAGGCGGCGATAAAGGCCTGCGAGACGGTGGATAAGGCGGTGGGTGTCGTAGCTGACGCGGCGATAAAAAACAACTGGGCCGTCATCATAACCTCGGACCACGGCAACGCCGAGCAGATGATAGACCCGTCGACCAACGAACCCTTTACCGCGCACACGACGAACCTCGTCCCGTTTATCCTGGTGGACGACGACAACAAAGGGGCGAGGCTCAAGCCGGGCGGTCTCAAGGACGTCGCGCCGACGGTCCTTAAGCTCATGGGGATCGAGACCCCGCCCGAGATGACGGGCGAGCCGCTGTTTTAGAAGAATGCCGTGAAATAAAAAAAGGCGGGGTCGAAAGACCTTGCCTTTTTTGCATTTCTTTTTGCGATTTTTAACTTTAAGCCACTGCTAAAAATTCCTAATTTTTAACTCAGACCCTCCGCACCCCCGCGTGGTAACAGCAGAACAGGCTCTCAAGGTTATTGTCAAAGGTCTTGTTCCCCCCGCGCCTGAACTCGACCCTGACCATGCTCGCCCCGCCTGGTATGGTGGAGTTCATCTCCTCGACCACCTTGCCGACGCCCCATTCCGGGTGCCTGAGATGGACGACGTCCTCGCCCGCCGAGAGGTAGAGTTTTCTGATCTCCCTGAACACGCCCCCTCCTCATGAATATTGTCCTTGTTTTCCAACCCGCGGTCAAGGGATATTCGGCGTTTTTGGCGTGTATCATCGGGTTTTTTGCTATGAGAGGGACTTGACATCGAGGCGCGGAAACCGGATAATACAGGTGCCCGCAGGGAGGGGGCGTCCATGACGCAAATGTCTTCCTACAGCTATCTTACCTGCCCGATGTGCGATGTCGAGGTGCCGATGTCAGGGGACGAGAAGGTCGGGGAGCAGGTCTTCTGCCCGTACTGCCAGACCCCCCTCGCGCTCAGGAAGACCAAGACGGAAGAGCTCTACCTTGAAGAGGACTACTAAGGCATCATACTGACCGTCAGGTTTTCGGCGGCCTCAGGCGGTTTTTTGCTTTTAAGGCCCGTCCAGTTTCGCCTTGAATCCAAAAAAAGAGGAGGCCTTTCGGCCTCCTCTTTTTTTTGTTACGGTAGAAAAGCTTACCCCTTCACGCATACCATCGGCCTCAACCGGGCGACCTTCCTGTTGACCCCGGCCCTGTGCATGATTTCCACGACCCTGTCCACGTCTTTGTACGCTCCAGGGGCCTCTTCCGCGAGACCGGACATCGACCCCGACCTTATTATTATCCCCTTTTCCGCAAGCTCTTTTAAAAGCTCCGCGCCGCGCCACTGTCTCTTGGACTGTATGCGCGAAAGCGACCTCCCGGCGCCGTGGACCGTCGAGCCGAAGCACTCAATCATCCCCTTTTCAGTCCCGCGGAGTATGTATGACGCCGTGCCCATCGTCCCGCCTACGAGGAGCGGGTGGCCGACGGAACGGTACGCCTCCGGGACCTCCTCTCTGCCGGGGCCGAAGGCGCGGGTAGCGCCTTTTCTGTGTATGAGGACCTTTTTATCGACGCCGTTAACGGTATGCGTCTCGAACTTGCACGTATTATGCGCGACGTCATAGAGCATCCGGATGGATTCGGGCTTTACGCCGGCGACCCTCGCAAACGCCCCCCGCGCCAGATGCGCAATGGCCTGCCTGTTCGCGAAGGCGCAGTTCATGCCGGCGTTCACCGCGCTTATGTACTTTTTCCCCTCGGTACTCGTGATGGGCGCGCATACGAGCTCCCTGCCCCTTATGGGTATCCCGTACTTCCTGCTCGCGGCCTCAAGCGTTTTAAGATAATCGGTCCCTATCTGGTGGCCTAATGCCCTGCTCCCGCAGTGTATGGATATTACGACCTGCCCCTTGAAGAGCCCGTAAATCCCGGCGGCAACGAGATCGTATATCTCCTCTATGTACTGGACCTCAAGGTAATGGTTGCCGGACCCGAGCGTGCCCACCTGCTTGAACTGCCTCTCCTTGGCCCGCGAGCTTACGTTCCTCGGGTCCGCGCCTTTGATACATCCGCCCTCTTCCGTGTATTCGAGGTCTTCGGGGAGGCCGTAGCCTCGCTCGACTATAAACGGGGAGCCCTTTACGAGGAGTTCGTCTATCTCGGATTCCTTAAGGCGTATCTCTCCGGTCGAGCCGACGCCTGAGGGGACGTCCCTGAAGAGCTCATTTGCGAGCTCGGTCTTTATGGGCTCTACGTCGCCCCTCGTCAGCGGGGTCTTAAGCACCCGCACCCCGCAGTTTATGTCGAACCCAACGCCCGCGACACTCACCACACCTTTTTCCGCGTCGAAGGCCGCGACCCCGCCTATGGCGAAGCCGTAGCCCGGGTGTATGTCGGCCATCGCGATAGAGGCCGTCTGAATGCCAGGGAGCGTGGCGACGTTCGCGACCTGCACGAGAGCCGGCGTGAGCCCTCCGGGCTTTCCAGCGACGGCCTCTTTCACAAGCGGCGCTATGGTCTCTTCGTCGGCGTAGACGCGCCCCGGTACGAGCATGTCGCCGGTCCTGGGTATTTCCCAGACGAAGTCGGAGATTTTTTTGACCTCTATCTTCATCTCGCCCCTTTAAACGTCGAGTATGCACTCGAGCGCGTGCGTGCCGTTTGCGCCGTGGTTGTACTTAAGGCCCGAATACGTCGCGCCCTTGACCTCGGTCCTCGCCCCGTGCCTCGCCCTATCGAATTTTTCGCCGAAGGCAATGCCCGAGTACCTGAAGCCCCCGGCGGTCCGCTCTATCTCAAAAGTCTCGATCCTTTTGAACGCGAGCTCGTCCAACCCCTGTATGGAGAGGACCTCGTTCAATACCTCGACGAAAAGCGTCTCTATCTCCGGGGCCTCGGCGAGGATCTCGCGCACCTCGCCTTCGCCTATGGTCGAAGCGTCGAACATTACGTTCAGCATGGCGGAGACACCCTCGCTGAAGGCGCTTTTGAGGTCCGGCCCTTCGGCGCGGATGCCTATGTCCGAGACGTGCTCACAATAGCTGTACGGCATACGGTTCCCCTGCGAGATAATCCTGAAACGATTCTATCACCAGCATGGGGATTTGACAACCGCCGGCCTTCCGCCGGATCAACGCGCCAACTGTCCCTTGACCCATATTGGTTTGTATGTTAGCTTTTACGCATGAAGATTATAGTCACTGGCGGCGCGGGTTTCATAGGCTCCCATCTGGTCGGAGAGCTCATTAAAAAAGGCGAGAGCGTAGTCGTCATCGACGACTTCAACGATTTTTACGACCCTGCACTCAAAAGGGATAACGTGGCGATGTACGATTGCGAGCCGCGCTTTAAACTCCGCGAGATGGATATAAGGGACAGGGCTGGGGTGGAGGCGCTTTTCAGGGAAGAGTCGCCTGACGCCGTCTGCCACCTGGCCGCGCGGGCCGGGGTCAGGCCGTCGATAAAGGACCCGTTCCTCTATGAAGAGGTCAACTGCCTCGGCACGCTCAACCTCCTTGACGCCGCGCGCTCCGTGAAGGTCAGGAACTTCGTCTTCGCATCGTCGTCGTCCGTCTACGGCATAAACAGCAAGGTCCCGTTCTCGGAGGAAGACCCGATCACGTGTCCCATCTCCCCCTACGCCTCGACGAAGAGGGCCGGGGAGCTCATGAGTTACACATATTCCCATCTCTACGGGCTTAACGTCACGTGCCTGCGTTTCTTCACGGTCTACGGCGAGCGGGGCCGCCCCGACATGGCCGTCGCAAAGTTCACGAAGGCCGTCCGGGAAGGCAGGGAGATAGAGGTCTACGGCGACGGCTCGGCCAGGAGGGACTTCACCTACGTGGGCGACATCCTGGACGGCGTAATGAGGTCCATATACGCGCCTTCGAGGTACGAGATAGTAAACATCGGGGGCGCGAACATGATAGACGTCAACGGCCTCATCTCTCTTATCGAGAGAAACCTCGGTAAAAAGGCGATTGTAAAATACTCCGAGACGGCCCCCGGCGACGTGCCCATTACCTACGCCGACGTTACCAAGGCAAAAAGGCTCCTCGGGTTCGCCCCGAAGGTGAGGATAGACGAGGGGGTCGCGAGGTACGTGCGCTGGTTCCTGGAAAGGGAGGGCGCGATAAGCGCCTGAAGGGTATATAAAGTGAAGAAGACCTTCATAAAGGATTTAAGGGAAAAAGAGCAGGTCTCGGGCGCGTTCCTCGTAACCAAGAAGGAGTCCGGGGTCAGCAAGTCGGGGAAACCATATCTGAACATGAAGATAATGGATTCCACCGGCGAGTGCGAGGCGCGGGTCTGGGAGGCCGCCGAGGAGATCGGCAGGGTATTCCAGAAAAACGACATCGTCTCCGTCAAGGGCTTCGCCGTCGCGTACCAGGGCGGGCTCCAGGTGAACATAACGTCCGTCTCCGCGCTCCCGGAGGACGCCTACTCGATAAGAGACTTCCTCCCGGCCTCGCAGAGGGAACCCGCCGTGATGGTCGTTGAGCTCGAATCCGTCGTCAACGGGATGACCGACAGGCACCTTAAGGCGCTCCTCCACTCCATCTTCAGCGACAAGGATATCCGGGACCGGTTCATGACCGCCCCCGCGGCGAAGGCCATGCACCACCCGTATCTGGGCGGGCTCATCGAGCACGTGCTGTCCATATGCGGGTTGGCGGATAAGGTCGTCGGCCACTATAAGGAAGGCATAAACAGGGACCTCCTCTTGACCGGCGCCATACTCCACGACATAGGGAAGATCTACGAGCTCTCCTACAAGAGGTCCTTCGATTACACCGACGAGGGGCGGCTCCTCGGCCATATAACCATCGGGGTCGAGCTCATAGACGAGCGGATAAGGCTCATAAAGGATTTTCCCAGAGAGACCGCGATACTCCTCAAGCACATGCTCTTGAGCCACCACGGCCACCTTGAGTTCGGCTCTCCGAAGAGGCCTAAGACGATAGAAGCGATCATACTGTACTACCTCGACGACATGGACGCGAAGATAAACGCGGTAAAGACGCTCATAGAGGACGAGAGGGACCCATCCAACTGGACCCCCTACCAGAGAATCTTCGAGCGTTACATCTTCAAGGGCGAGTTCAGGCCGGACGAGGCGCCGGTCGAGCCGCTTGCAGACAAGCGGAAAGACGAAAAACCCGGGGATAAGGCCGAAGGCGTCAAGAAGGACGACATCCCGAGCCTCTTTTAGCTTTTTAAGGATCACCCCCGGTCTTTCCGGCCCCGCCGTTCGGATACAAACAAATGATAAGAGAGACCCTGATGCGCTCCGTCTGCCCGCGCCTATATAATGGACACCAAGGCCGCCAGCAGGCTTGAGGCCGCGAGGATAAGCTACGCGCCTTTTCTTCATGGACAGGCTCAGGCGGTCCGCGGACCGGGTAAAAGAGGCCGCGATTATCAGGCGAGCAAGGAGGGTCCGCGAGGGATATGCTTCAGATGAAGGGGATATTCAGAAACTGGCGGACGATCTCGGTCTCCACGGCCCTCTCCTGGTCGATGAAGGCCCTCATGGTCGCGCTAATCCCCAACGAGATATACAACGGCCAGTACCTTTTTTCCGTGGCCGCTCTTGCGGCCGTCGGCCTCTCGCTCGTCCCGTCCATTGTCCAGCGGAACTACCGTATAACGCTCCCGTTTGAGCTCGATTTTCTCATAACGCTCTCCCTCTTCCTCCATACCTTTCTCGGCGAGGGCATGGACTTCTACCAGAAGTACGAGATATGGGACCAGCTCCTCCACCTCTACGGCGGCGGGGTCGTGGCGCTCCTCGGCTTCGTCATCGTCTACACCCTCCACTACACGAGGAAGGTCCGCCTCTCCATTCCGATGATAGGATTTTTTACGGTGATATTCGCGATGGGCGTCGGCGGGCTCTGGGAGATAGGGGAGTACTCGATCGACACGGTCTTCAACAAGCACACGCAGGACGGCCTCGACGACACGATGGTGGACATGATAGACGACCTCATAGGCGGGCTCGTAATAGCCTTCATCGGCATGATATACGTCAGGTATTCGAGACCTGAGGCCCGGGTAAGGCTCGCCAAGCCCCTTGGCGAGGTCTTCGGCCTCGGCTCCCGCATAGACAGGCTCATGCGGAGGATCGCAAAGGCCGAGGAGAGGTTAAGGAAGGCGAAGAACGGCAACAGGCACTGACGCACCGCCGCCGGTACTCAGCGGTCCAGGCCCCTTGACGCGCCGGGTGAGCAACGGTATGTTTGATCAGCAAAATTTTTTCTCAAAAAACACGATCGGAGGCAAGATGGAGACATATTACAATCCCGAAGACCTTCAGAAGTTCTCGACCATATCAGAAGGGGCCCCTCTGCTCTGGAAAAAGTTCAGCGAGTGGTACGGGGCGGTATTCGCCGAGGGGGCGCTTACGGAGAGGGAGAAGGCGCTGATAGCGCTCGCCGTCGCCCACGCCGTCCAATGCCCTTACTGCATAGACGCCTACACCCAGGCGTGCCTTGAGAAGGGGTCGAACAAGGAGCAGATGACGGAGGCGGTCCACGTCGCCGCGGCCATAAAGGGCGGGGCCGCTCTCGTGCACGGCGTGCAGATGAAGAACGCCGCTGACAAGGTGGGGATGTAGATGGAGGCTTCAGGAGCTTACAGGGACGCGCGGGACCCTTTTGAAAGGTCTCTTGCGGATTCGAACCTCTTCCCTCTGTTGAGCGAAGGGATATCCGTCTTCCAGATGAACATGGGCAGGGTCTGCAACCTCTCCTGCAGGCACTGCCACGTCGGCGCCGGCCCCGGAAGGACGGAGTCCATGCCGCCGCGCATAGTGGACGAGTGCCTTCGGGTAATTGAGAGGCAGGGATACCCTACGCTCGATATAACGGGCGGGGCGCCTGAGATGAATAAAGAGTACCGGAGGCTCGTAGAGACGGCGGGGTCTTCAGGCGTCGGCGTAAAGACGAGGACGAACCTCACGATACTCATGGAGGAAGGCTACACCGATCTTCCGGAGTTCTTCGCTCGGAACAGGGTCGAGGTCGTGGCATCGCTTCCGTACTTCAGCTCTGAGACTACCGACAGGCAGAGGGGGGCCGGGGTCTTCAACGCGTCCATCGAGGCGCTGCGCGCCCTCAACTCAGTCGGCTACGGGGTTGAAGGGAGCGGTCTTAAGCTTTTCCTCGTCTACAACCCGTGCGGCGCGTTCCTGCCGCCGTCACAGAGGGCGATAGAGGCGGACTTTAGAAGGGAATTGGAAAAGAAGTTCGGGGTCTCCTTTACCGGCCTCTTTACCATAACCAACATGCCTGTGGGCAGGTTCCTCGATTTTCTGAATATCTCCGGGAACTTCGTCCGCTACATGGAGAGGCTCAAGTCCTCGTATAACCCCGAGGCCGCGGCTAACGTCATGTGCAGGAATACGATATCGATTGCGTGGGACGGGTCCTTGTACGACTGCGACTTCAACCAGATGCTGGGGTTGAAGTGCGCGTTCGGCGTCCCGGACCATATAAGGGACTTCGACCACGAGAGGTTGTCGGCAAGGAGGATCGTGACCGGCCTCCACTGCTACGGTTGCACCGCGGGCGCCGGGTCGAGCTGTACCGGCGCGGTAGTGAAGTGAGCGCCTCTTTCACCAAAAGTACAGAGTGCAGGCCATCGGCAACGAGCGTCAAGGCAAAAAAAAAGAGGCTACACGCCTCCTCTTGCGATATTTATAGCCCCTTTTTCTCTTTCCCCGTCTCCAGGATGCTTAAAAGAGTACAATCCCTCCGATAAGCATCGCAAGCGTCAGGATGATGGTAATTGCGAGATGAACTTCATAGCCATGCCTCATCTCTGGGTCATGCCAGTTAACGGTCGCCATCGTCGTCACCCCCTTCTCTAATCATTATAGCACAAAGGCTGGATCGATTCAGGGGGAGGGCTGTAATAAAAAACAATTAAAAATCAAATAGTTGCAATGATATTGTCGTTGCGGGTTTGAAGGGCTGGAACAATCCGGCAGGGAGAGCGAGCCATTCGGATGGATGGACTGAAGGCAAGTCAGCGGCAAGGCCCGGATAAATCAGCAGGTCAGGCCTGTCCCGCATTCGCGACGATTACCATGTCCCTGCCGCCGGTCTTTGCCGAGTAGAGCGCCTTGTCAGCCGCCTCGATAAGGCCGTCAGGGGAAAGGCCGTTATCGGGATAGGCCGCTACCCCCATGGATAAAGACACCGGCCCGAGCGCCTGCCCGTTGTGGCGGAGGTTCAGGTACTTGACCTCGTCCCTGATCTTTTCCGCCCTTTTCCCCGACATCTCGAGCGAGGCGTCCGGGAGTATTATAAGGAACTCCTCTCCGCCGTACCTGCAGACCACGTCTTCTTTCCGGGTCTGGTTCTTTAAGAACACGCCAAGCTCCCTCAAGACCGAATCCCCGGCGTCGTGGCCGAATGTGTCGTTGAAGTGTTTGAAGTGGTCGAGGTCTATCATGACGAGGCCGAGCGGGTTCTGGCGCCTTGCCGCCCGGTGTAGCTCCCTTTCGAGCGTGACCCCCATGTAGCGCCTGTTGAATAGCCCGGTGAGCGGGTCCCTAACGGACTGGACGCGGAGCGCTTCTGTGAGTTTGAGGTTGGCGAGCGCCAGAGCCACCTGCTTCGAGGCCGTAAGCGCGAGCTGTCTCTTGGATTCGGTCAGCATGTCGTTCTCGAACTGGAGGAAGTAGACCCCCAGCGCCTCGCCGTGCGCCTGCAAAGGCACGCAGAGGTAGTCGCCCTTGCCTGCCGAAAGGAGGCTCTTGCAGGGGAAACCCGTTTTGTCCTGCTTGAGTATGTTGACCTGTCCGCGCCTGAGGGTCCAGCATTCCTCTGGGTTGCAGGCTTCGGGCCTGCAGGCGGGCTCCCGGCCGCCCCAGTTCACGGAGGATTCCGAGAAGTTCCTGGAGGGCGAGAGTATCATGAGCGAGCCGGAGGACCCCGGCAACAGGGCCGTCGAGGACCTGCCTATTATCCCGTAGGCCTCCTCGAAGTCGCTGGAGCTCTGGAGGAGGTCGTCCATCTCTGCTAAGAGAGCGCTTGCCCTGCTCTTCTCCTGGAGCTCGTCCATGGCCTTTAAAAGCTCGGCGTTCGAGACCTTCAGGGAATCCTCCGCCTCCCGGCGCTTCTTTATGTCCCTTATAAGGGGGCTGAAGATCGAGTAGTGGAGGACCGGGAAGACGAGGAGGCCGACAAGGAGCGAATCCACCACCGCGCTCGCGTAGAGCCCCATGTCAGGCAGGCGCGGTATTACGAATATCATAAGGAGCGACTCTATCGCTATGATGTACGCGAGAGTTATCGCAAGGAAGTGGTGTGGTTTATATTTGGAGGTGTTGTTTTCTTTCAAGGCTGAAGGCGTTCTCCACGGCGCAACGGTCGGCTCAACTACTGCGGACAAATTTACATTTTTTCGGGGAGGATGTCAATGGCGAGACGGGAACTGGAAAGGAATAATTAAAAAAGGCAGGCGCGTTTTCAGAACTTCGCGTGCTTGTACTTCCCTATAAGGAACCTCTGCTCGGAGATGATGGTCTTGAAGGGGATGCGCGTCTTGAAAAGGAGGATGAACTCCGGCCCCGGGCGAAAGAGCCTTGTCACGTCCCCTATGACGGGCGAGGCTATTCCGCAGGTGAGCCTTATGGTGCCTCGGAGCTCCTGGCCCAGCTCGACCGCCATTTCATTGTAGCCGACGAGCTTCGCGCTCTTCTCGCTTATGTTGAGGACCTTGTATTCGGCCACCCCGGTATTGAATACCGGGAGGTCCTTAGAGGGGTACTCTATCCTGTAGCACTCCCTTGAATTCGAGCCTTTGTAGTCGGACATTGGAACCCTGTTTTTTTTATTCGCGACATTTATATCATAAAATTGCTCGGAAAGTAATACTAAAGAATCGAGTACCCTCCCGGCAACCGCGCCTGAAAGGCGGCCAGTCTTATCCGCCCCCGCGCGCTACTGTTTAAGGGCCGCGCCATCTTCCCTTATCGCCTCCACCTGAATGACGAGCCTTACCTCGTCGCTGACGGCTGGTATCGCGTAAATCATCCCGAACTCCGACCTCTTAAGCGTGGCTGAGGCGTCCGCGCCGCATACGTACTTCTTTGTCATCGGGTGGACCCTGCAGTTGAAGGACGAGATGGAAAGCGTGAGGGGCCTGGTTACGCCCAGGAGGGTTATCGCGCCTTCAACGCTTCTCGGGTCCTCTCCCTCGAATGCGACGCTCGTCGATTTAAAGGTTATCTTCGGGAACTTCTCCACGTTGAAGAAGTCCTCGGCCCTCATGTGCTTCTCAAGCTCGGCAAGTCCGGTGTTGACGGTAGTCGCGTCGATCTCAAGCTCGATTGAACCTGTTTTAGCGACGCGGTCGAGGGTTATCTTCCCGCTCGTCGAGTTGAAACGCCCCCGCTGGGTCGAGAGTCCCATGTGGCTCACTTCGAAGCTCGGGAACGTGTGCCTGGGGTCGATTGTGAAGTCCTCGGCGAACGAGGGTGTTGCGAGCAAGAGGACGGAAAGACAGAAGAACAGTTTTTTCATAAGACCTCCTTTGGTCATTTTTTATCCGTAGCCGGAAGAAGGAACCTGAAGCGCACCTCTACCTTGTCGTCAACTGTGCCGGTGTTGGCCCAGGGGCCTTCGCCTATCGAGAAGTCGAGACGGTTTATGGCGAAGGCGCCCTCGAAGAGCCAGAGGCCGCCTTCCTTTTTGACCGTAACCGGGGCGACGACGCCGCGGGTCCGACCCTTTATCGTCATCTTCCCTGCCACCTCGTATCTGCCTGGGCCGAGCTCCTTCAGGGACGTTGATACGAACTCGGCCTTCGGGTGGCCTTTCACGTCGAACCAGGGCTTGCGCTTTATCTCGATGGTCCCGTCGTCGGACCCCGCGTCCACTTCGTCCATGTATATGGTTATGGAGGCGCTGCCTTTCCCGGCGTCCTTAGGGTCGAAGCGTACGTCGGCGTCGAACCTCTTGAAGCTCCCCGCAACCGGCACGCCCATCTGCCTTGCAGCGAAGCCTATCGAGCTCTTATCTTTGACGACAGGCGCGGAGAAAAGCGCGCCGGGGATGAAGATGAGCGTCGTCAGAACGAGCGCAACGAGCTTTTTCACTTCTGTTGCCCCTTGATGCCCATCATGCGCCTCAGTATATCGTCTTTATCGATAAAGTGGTGCTTCATCGCCGCGCCGATGTGGGCTATGACAATGAGGAGGAGCGCGTGGTTGAGCTGTTCGTGTATCTCCTCAAGGATATCCGAGAGCTCTTTGTTTTTTGCGAGCAGGTCGGGTATGGGGATGACTCCAAGGTATACCGTCTGGAAGCCGTGGGCTGAGCTTCCAAGCCACCCCGCAAGAGGTATCATGAATATGAGCGCGTAGAGTAATGCGTGCGCGGCCTTTGCCGCGAGACGTTCCCAGGAAGGCATCCCTGCTGGGAACAACGGCGGGGCGTGGAAGGCCCTCCAGGCGAGCCTTATTATCGTGAGCGCGAAGACAGTAACGCCGAGCCACTTGTGATAGGAGTAGAGCTTGAGCTTCATCGGAGAGACCGCGAGGTCCCCCATGTACTCGCCGAGCGCGAATCCGGCGATTATGAGCGTTGCTATCACCCAGTGGAGAAAGATAGCCGTCCACGTCCACCTGTCATTGCCCACATGCCTCTCCATTCGCGTTTTGCAATGACAAATAATCCATAGGACGGCCGATTTTGTCAAGGTGATTGTTTTATGCGCATTGGTCAGGGCAGACCGTCAGGCGTGGCATGAAAGCAACGCCAGGCAGGAAGGTGTATAATAGAGGTAGAGCTTTTGCAGGCCGGTTTTTCACCTCGGAAGGGGGTGGGGTTATGATAAGGGCTACCGGCTATATCCATAAAGTAGAGACTTCGGGGGAAAGGACGATTTTTGTACTGACGGTCATGCTATTGGCCGCTGTGCTGGCCCTCCCGATGTGGGGTCTTTTCGTTCTGTTGCTCGACTTCACCATCGTCTTTCTGCCGGTTCTCGCGGCCATCGCGCTTGCTGTTTTGATTGCGAGGGCGTTAAGGCGCAGGGCAAGGCATGTCTGACAAGCAGGGTTTGGCGAAGCCTTAAGCGCAAAGGGGAGGGGGTTTTTGTCTCCGAATGGAGAGATGGAAAATCCCCTGTGGGGTGTTTTTTGGGCAGTTCCGCTCAATTGCCCTCTTCGATGCGCTTGGGAGGGTCTTTGTGCGCCGAAGACCCTATTTCCTCCCATAAAATCGACATATCGGACCGCACACACCGACTATACAGGCAGTGACTTAAAATGCAAATCGCGCGTTTAAAGATATGAGCGCGCCAAACGGCTCAACGGGCCTGTCCGCCCAACCCATTTATTTTAGAGCAAAAAACAGCTATTCATGTTATATTTAATGCATCGGCTTAAAAATATACGCGGCTGAGGTTAAATATCCTGCGGGGTATTGTGATTGCATCGCGGGTAAGTTGTACTTGACTCAAGGGCGTCTTAAGTGGTGTAGTACAAGGTGATATTGAATTCCAGGGTCCCATTTCCGGGTTTTCTCTTAGAGAAGAGCGGTCATGCGCCTATGATAAATAAGCAAAACAAGAAAAAATGAGGGAAAGATGAAATTCGACAGTTTAGGTTTAAGCCCCGATATCCTGAAAGGGATACAGGACGCGGGGTTCGAGCATTGCACGCCGATCCAGGAGCAGTCGCTCCCGGAGTGCCTCGCGGGGAAGGACGTAATAGCCCAGTCGCAGACCGGGTCGGGAAAGACCGCGGTATTCCTCCTTTCCATATTCAGCAGACTGCTCGCCGCCGGGCCGAACGCCTCAAATAAACCGAGGGCGCTGGTGATGGTCCCCACGAGGGAGCTTGCCTCGCAGGTAGTAGACGACGCCGTGAAGCTCGGGGCGCACATACCCTTCAGGTCGGTCGCCATCTACGGCGGGGTCGAATACGACAAGCAGGTGGGCGCGCTTAAAACAGGGGTAGACCTCGTAGTCGCCACCCCGGGGCGCATGATAGACCTCTACAAATCGAAGACGCTCTCCCTCGACGACATGGAGATATTCGTCATAGACGAGGCGGACAGGATGTTCGACATGGGTTTCGCGCCGGACATAATGTATATCGCCGGGAAACTGCCCAAGAACAAGCCGAGGCAGACGATGCTCTTTTCCGCCACTATAGATTGCAACGTCCGGAGGCTCGCCTCGCGCTACATGAGCCCCGAACCGGTGATGATAGAGATAGAGCCGGAGCAGGTGACGGTAAATTCCATAGACCAGAAGATCATCTACGTCTCGAACGAAGAGAAGTACCCGGTGCTACTGACGCTCCTCCGGAGGCCTGAGGTCGAGCGCGCCTTGATATTCACGAACATGAAGTCCACCGCGGAGTCCCTCGGCAAGAGGCTTACCGCGAACAACGTCCCGGCAAAGGTCCTTACCGGGGACGTGAGCCAGGAGAAGAGGTCCAAGATAATAGACGGCATGAAGTCCGGGAACTTAAAGATTGTCGTCGCGACGGACGTCGCGGCCCGGGGCCTCCACATAGAGGACGTCTCGCACGTATTCAATTACGACCTTCCGGACGACGCCGCCAACTACGTCCACAGGATAGGCAGGACCGCGAGGGCGGGAAAGAGCGGCAAGGCATACAGCCTCGCCTGCGAGGACCACGTCCTTAACCTCCCCGAGATAGAAAAGTACATAGAGCGTAAGATCGAGAACGAGTGGATAGAGGATTCCGAGCTCGCGAAGGACGCCGCGCCTGAGCCTGAACGCAGGCGCGACGGAAGGGGCGGCAAGTTCGGTGAGAGAAGGCCGTTCGGAAGCAGGGACGGCGGCAGACCTCCAAGGGACGGTAAGAGGCGCCCGCATGACGACAGAAAAGCGCGGACCCACACTGAGAAAAAGGAGCCCTTGATAGAGGCTGAGAAGCGGGCTATTCCGGAAAAGGCCGATGGTGACAGGGGCGGCGTTGATAAGTCAGCTCGTCCCCCGAGGCGGCAGAGGGGGGGCCGTCCCGTAAGGAAAGAGGCGGCGGAGGGGAGAGAGAGGCCAAAGGAAGGCTCTAAGCCGGAAGGGCAGAGACCCGAGAGACAGAGGACAGAGGCACAGAGGTCTGAGAGGCAGAGGCCCGATAGACATAGAAGTGACATAAGCAGGACCGACAGGCCGCGTACCGAGAGGCCGAGGCCGGGTGAAAGGCGCGAGAGGCATAAGCCCGAAGAACACCGGAAGGAGACGGTTGCGCCTGTAACCGCATGGTCGGAGGAAAAGCCAAAACACCAGAGTGTTGAGCGTAAAGAACCGGCGACCGAGCCCGTCAAGGAGAAGGGCGGGATACTAAAGAGGATATTCAAGAAGTTGCTGAAAAAATAGCTCAGGCTTTAAATAAGTCCATCTGCTTTGTTGGCGTCAAGGCTCATAATTGCGGCGTACATAAAAAAGTACGCCTCGTTCCTCGTGTCTGGTACTTTTTAGAGCAGTCTGACAAGCCGCATCGAGCATTTAGAGTTTTCCGCGACCTTTTAGGTTTTTATCGTATGACCTTCCTCCTCGCCTCTATCGCGTCTTCGTAAATCCGCAAGAGCCTCGGCAGGTAGACCTCCATCGTGTAGTTCTCCTGGACGCGCCTGTAACCCGTTATCCCCATCGTCTTCGCCGCTTCCTTATCCTTCAGCACGCGCTCGATCTTTTCGGCCAGCTCTTTTACGTTCCTGCATTCGGCGAGATACCCGGTCTCTCCGTCGACGAGCCAGTCGGGGATGCCGCCGGTGCGGAAGGCCACGACCGGCTTGGCGTTTGCCATCGCCTCTATCCCCACGAGGCAGAACGACTCTATCCATACCGAGGGCACGACTACGACGTCGGCCATCGCGTAGTAGTCCCTCGTCTTCGCGTATGACTGGACGCCCGGGACCTCGACCTTTCCCTTGAGGCCGAGCCGCTCGATCTTTCCATGTATGGCGGCGGTCTCTGGGCCGCCCGTCACGAGGTAGAGCTTGAACGGGACCTTTATGAGGGTCGCGGCCTCGAGGAGATAATCGACGCCTTTTTCGAACGAGGCCCTTCCGACGAAGAGGATGCTGTTCTCATCTTTCCTGTCCAGCTCGTCAATGCGCCTCATCACCTCGTCGAATGCGAAGGTCCTCGTGAAGTTCG
>JACREU010000068.1 GCA_016212705.1 Deltaproteobacteria bacterium | reverse complement strand
GGCAAGGAGCTTCTCCCTGTCGACGAGCCCGAGCTTCTCGGGTATCGTCGGCTCCAGCTGCTTGGCGCTAAAAGGGCGCAGCAAGAGCCCTTCGAGGCCGCTCTCCCTCTCGATTATCCTGAAGGCGTCCTTCCTCTGGCTCATGGGCCTTTGGCCGAGGACCTCCCCTGTTATGACAAAAGAGGCCCCTATCTCCTCCATGTACGCCTTCGCCTGCTTGAACATATAGACGCGGCAGTCGACGCAGGGGTTTACGCCCTTGCCGTAGCCGTGTCTCGGGTTCCTGACGATATCTATATAGTCGTCCCCCTTCGCGAGCACCTTAAGGGGTATGCCGAACTCCTCGGCGACCCGTTTGGACTCGCTCCTGCACCCGCCGCCGTCCTTGCCGCCGTGGTTGCAGGTGCAGAAGGCCGAGGTGAAGTTAAGGGCATGGACCTCTATGCCCTGTTCGATCATCATCTTTACCGCGAGGGTGCTGTCAAGCCCCCCGGAGAGCAACGCCACCGCCTTTGTCATCTTCCCTTTAAACCCCTTCTTTAGTTCAAAACCCTTGTAATTTAATTAAATATTATTATACTGGGAAGGGGCGGCAAAATCAAAAAGAAAGTTCTCTCCTCTCCTAAGGTTCTGAATGATGTCTTTGCGCTAACAGGCCGCAAAAGAAACCCGGTCAGGCTGAATCAAAGAGCACCAGGGGCGAGGCGTACTCTTTATGTACGCCGCAGAGACGAGCTTTGAAGCCAACAAACAGATGGACTTATTCAAGAGTCTGCCAAAGAGGATATGAAATCAGAATACCTTATAACCCTTCTACTCGCGCTGGTCGTCGGCTACCTCATGTACCTGGTCCTGTCGCCCTTCTTTATCCCTATATTCTGGGCCGTCGTCCTCTCCATCCTTTTTTACCCGTATTTCAAGTGGCTGATGAAAAAGACGCACGGGTCGAAGTCAGCCGCCTCTCTCATAGCGTGCCTGACCATCGCGGTCTTCATACTCATACCGCTCATCCTGCTCGGCGCGACCCTCGTACACGAACTCCTGAACCTCTACGACTGGTCCGAGGAATACATTAAGGAGATATCCGCCGGGGGCGCGCCTTCGCCCTCAAGGCTCATGACCCACGTGGAGCTCTTCATCGGCAAGTATGTCGATGTCTCGGGGTTCGACCTCCACTCCATCCTCGCCGGGTTCGCCAATGACGCCGCGGCCTACGCCGGGGAGGGCGTAAAGGGCATAATAAAGAACCTGACCGCCTTCGTGTTCAACATATTCCTCGCCTTCATCACCATGTTCTTCCTCTTCAGGGACGGCGACAGGCTCTTCGCGATAATAATGGAGGTTATCCCGCTCTCCGACTACGACAAGGAAAAGATAGTGGCGAAGAACAGGGAGGTCATCCGGGCGACTATTAACGGAGGGGTCTTCGTCGGGCTCGTCCAGGGCGCGCTCGGCGGCGTCTCCTTCTGGTTCCTCTCCATTCCGGGCCCGATACTCTGGGGGTTCGTAATGTTCCTCTTTTCGTTCCTCCCGAGCGTCGGGTCCGCCGTAATCTGGGTCCCTGCCGCGATATACCTCTTCGTCATAGGGAGCTACGTAAAGGGCATTATTCTCGTCATCTGGGGGGTATTCGTAATAGGGCTCGTGGACAACATACTCCGCCCGTTCATCGTAAGCGGCAGGACGAACCTCCACCCCATGCTCCTCTTCTTCAGCATACTGGGGGCCGTAAACGCCTTCGGCTTCATAGGCGTCATCGCTGGGCCGCTCATCCTGAGCGTCGGCCAGGCGACGGTCGAGATATACCAGCACTACCTCCTCAAGGGCAGGCATTAGACATGGACGAACTCCAGGGCGGGGAGAGGTTGGAGAGGCCGAAGGTACTGCTCCCTGTCGTCCTCTTCATCGCCACAATCATAACGACGGTCGTCGCCGGGGCGCTCTACCAGGGTGCGGATATCCTTAACGCGCCCTCGACCCTCTGGACAGGCGTCCCCTTCTCGGCCTCGCTCATCCTCATATTGGGCACGCACGAGCTCGGCCACTACGTCGCCTCACGGAGGCACGGGGTGGCCACGACCCTCCCGGTATTCATACCCGGCCCGCCGATACCCCCGATGATAGGGACGTTCGGCGCGGTCATACGCATAAAATCCCCGATAACGACAAAAAACGCGCTCGTGGACATCGGCGCCGCCGGGCCCCTCTCCGGGTTCGTCGTCGCCATCGTAGTCACGGCCATCGGGCTCAAGCTCTCCGCCGTAATGCCAATCCCGTCCGTCACAGGCGCGCTCGGACTCGGCTCGTCCCTCATCTTCAAGCTCATCACCTACCTTACCGTCGGCACCGCGCCCGAGGGCTACGACGTCATGCTCCACCCGGTCGCCTTCGCGGGCTGGATAGGCATGTTCGTAACGGCGATGAACCTCCTGCCCATAGGCCAGCTCGACGGCGGCCACATCGTCTACGCCCTCATCGGCAGGCGCCACCGGGCCTTCTCCACGGCCATGATAGCGGCCCTCGTCGCGCTCGGCTTCTACTCCTGGACCGGCTGGTTCGTATGGGCCGCGCTCATCTCCATGATCGGCATGTGGCACCCGCCGATCGAGGACCAGGAGGCCCCCATGGACATAAGACACCGCGCCACAACAGCCGCCGCGATAGCCGTATTTGTATTGACTTTCATGCCGACCCCATTTTATATTGTATGATCATGAAGATATTCAATGAGGCTGAACTCAAAAAATTCGACGGCAGCAACCCTGATAACCCCATATACATCGCCTACAACGGGAAGGTCTACGACATCACCCACAGCCCCCTTTTCATCGACGGCATGCACTTCGAACACTACTCGGGGTGCGACCTTACGGACTTCATGGCCGACGCCCCGCATGACGACGAGGTCATGGCCGAGCTGACCGTCGTCGGCGAGTACAAGAAATAAGAGTGACAGGAACTCCTGAGAGAAACTTTTAGTAAAAAGGTGCTTGCGCACGGCTTAATTTCACTCGGAGCCGTGAGACCTTTTATACACCCAGCCGGTTGAAACGGTTTTGCCAGTCCGGCGAGGACCTCTCAGACTCTCTTCAAAGACTTTTAGTTCCAGAAAAGGCCCCTATAAAAAATCCGGGGCCTTTTCTGGAAGACACTGAAAGCCTTTAAAAAGCGACTGAGGGAGATTCCTCTTTTTACAGCAACTCTCTCAGAACTTTCCTCTCCACTCTTTAATCCCGGTATTTACCACGATGAAGACCATCATCTTAGGTTGCGGCACATCGACCGGCGTGCCCGTCATAGGCTGTCACTGTCCGACCTGTTCGTCATCGAATCCCCGGAACAAGCGTACGCGTTCGTCCATCCTCGTGCAGGAGGGCGGGCGAAACATCCTCATAGACACCTCCACCGACTTAAGGGCGCAGGCGCTTGGCAACGGGATAGAGCGCATCGACGCGGTCCTCTTTACCCACCCGCACGCAGACCACATCCACGGCATAGACGACCTCAGGGCGTTCAACCTCGCGCAGAAGGGGCCGATACCGTGTTACGGGAGCGCGCTTACTATCGAGCGGATACGGGTGATGTTCGACTATATTTTCAGGGAGGACGCGGGCGACGGCTGGAAGCCGAACCTGACGACAAACATCGTTGACGGGCCCGTCATGGTCTTCGGCATGGCGGTAGAGCCTATAGAGATACTTCACGGCTCTACCGCGATCTTCGGCTACAGGATCGGGAGGCTCGCGTATCTGACAGACTGTAGCGGCATACCCGCCGCTTCCATCGAAAAGCTTAAGGGCGTAGAACTCCTCATCCTCGGGGCATTGAGGCACAAGCCGCACCCGACGCACTTTAGCGTCGAGCAGGCGATGGAGGCGTCAAGGGCGATAGGCCCCGAAAGGACGATACTCACGCACCTCGGCCACAACCTCGATTACGAAAAAGACGCCGCTCTTTTACCTGCGGGCATCGAGCTCGCCTATGACGGTCTGACTGTAGAGCTGTAGAATATGGACGGAGCGGCGAATGCGGCAAGCGGCAAGCGCGCTATCGGGCTTCCGGAAAAAAATCGCGCGGGAAGGGAGAATGGGAAGGAAGCAGAAAAGGGTCCGCCCCTCTACATGAACTCATAGCCGCACCGCCTGCAATAGCCCTTGCCGACGCTCGTCATGCCGCCGCAGAACGGGCATTTGACGGCGTAATCCGGCTTAAGGACGAGTGAGTGTATGATGGCAACCGGGAACGCGACGGCCCCGTATATCCACCAGAGGACGAACGAACGCCCCTGCCTTCTCGCCATGAAAGCCGGCACGAGGCCGAGGACCACGGCGACTACGGCGATGATTATGTAAACGTACATCTTCAGGCCCCCTCCACAGCGTCTTCATTGTCATTGCCCGAATCGAGGGACTTTAGTTCCGGGAGGCTCTTTCCGGATATGCCCTGCACGTCGCCGTACATCCGCAACGTATTCATCATTACCTTCTCTATCTGCTTCTCCCTCTTGGCCCAGTTCTTGTTCATCAGCCTCTTCTCGGCGTCGAGGTCTTCCTGCATCGCCTTGAACGCCTCCACTATCGCCTCCACCTTCTGCCTGAACTCGGTCCCCGTAAGATAATAGTATATCGATTCCATCTTCTCGTTCTTGCCTTCGGCCGAGAGCCTTGAGAGCGCGACCTGTATGAGCGAGACCCTTAAGGCCTCAGCGAGAGCGCCGGCGAGCGGTATCGCCGTCACCCATACGCCGTCCATCTGAGAGAAGGACGCAACACCCTTGGGCAGTGTCTCGGTGACGATCACGGCCGTCTCGGCCCTGACCTCCAGCTGGTCCTCCTTGAGCTTCGATATCCATTCGTCGTTCCAGGCCTTTGTCCTCTTCGACTCCCAGGCGATTGACCCGCAGTAGACGCCCGTCCTCGTGTAGACCTTCTGGAGGATGTCCGCCCCCCTCATGCCCTTTGGCACCGGCTCGATGGAATCCACCGGGAACCTGGATTTTAGGAGGGATTCGAGGTCGAGCTCAAGCGCCTCGCCCTGGGCCTGTTGCGAGCCCTGCTCGGACTTTCGTTTGAGCTCGTCTATCATCTTCTGCATGTCCGCTATCTTCTTTTCCTTCTCGAAGTCGCGGAGCCTGTGTTCCTCTGAGAACATCTCGATCGTAGAGAGCCGTATCTTTTCCCGCTCGGCGTCGATCCTGCGGGCGACATCGAGCTCAACGGTCTTTTTAGCCTCTTCGAGCTCCCTGGCCTGCTTTCTGAGTTCCAGTTCCTTTCCCCGGGCCTCGGCGAGCAACCTCGCCTTCTCGTCGTTTTCGTCCTTTAAGTTCTTAAGCTCAACGACAAAATCTTCCTTAGCCTTCCTCTCGGCCCCTTCGACGAGCTTCGCCTTCTGAACGGCGAGCCTTTTGGCTATGGATTCCTCAAGCGAGCGCTTTTCCTCCTCTACCTCGCGGGCCCTGCCGACGAGCGCGTCCTCTCGCTTCTTTAATTCCAGCTCGCGCGCCCTCGCCTTGTCCTCGAACTCCTTCCTCACGCCCTCCTTTATCTGGCTGGAGAGCGTCTCGGTAAGCGGGATTTCCCGCGAGCAGTGCGGGCATTTTATGGTCTGGTCAGGCATTTTTCCGAACCCTTGTCTGATTTTGGGGATACTTTACGATACCACGAAGGGGAGCGGGCGAACACTTAAAAAAATCACCTTGTTATGCGCGTCCCGGCTCTCCCTTCGAGCGCCGCCTCAACCGCCTCGGGAGACGTGATAATCGCCTCTTTCCCCCCGGCCTCTATGAAGTTAATCGCCGCCTGCACCTTCGGGCCCATGGAGCCGGGGGCGAACTCGCCCCTCTCAAGGTACAGGCGCGCTTCACTTGTGCTCATCCTCGGGATGCCCTTCTGTCCGGGCTTCCCGAAGCTCAGATAGACCATATCGATCTGCGTAAGGTTTATGAAGCGCTCGGCGAGGGTCTCTTTCGCGAGGAGCGCCGTCGCCAGGTCTTTATCGATTACCGCGTCAACGCCGCGGAGCAGACCCTCCTTGTCCTCGACGACAGGCACCCCTCCCCCGCCAGCGGCTATCACCACGACGCCCGACTCCGCGAGCCTCTTTATGACCCCGGCCTCCACGACGCGCCCGGGGAGCGGCGACGGAACGACCCTCCGGAAACCCCGCTGGCTGTCCTCCTTCATCACCCAGCCGCGCGTTGCGCTGAGCCTTTTCGCGTCCTCCTCGGAATAAAAAGGGCCGACGGGTTTTTCAGGGTTTTTGAAGGCCGGGTCCTCGCTGTCGACGACTACCTGCGTGACTATCGTGACAACGTCCTTTATGTTATGGACCCTGTGCAGACGGTTATACAGGACCTGCTGGATGAGAAAGCCGATGCCGCCTTCGGAGTCCGCGTCGCAGATGTAAAGGGGCATGGGAGGGGTAAGAGAGCTTGCGGACTCGTTCTGGATGAGGATGTTGCCAACGATGGGGCCGTTGCCGTGTGTGATGATGACGGAGCGCCCGGACTGTATCATCTTCCCGATGAAGCCCGAGGCCCGCTCGATATTGGAATAGAGCTCCTCGATTGAGCCGGAGTCGCTCCGCCTTATGATGGTGTTGCCGCCGATGGAGACGATGACCTTTTCCGCCGCCGCCTGCCTTACTACGGAGAGCCTGGGCTCCATGTCTCACCTTGTCGAGAGTTATCCGAGTTTAACCGAGCCCTGCCTGGAAATCTTGAGACTGAAAACCTTCCTTTTTGTCATTGCGAGCGAGAGCGAAGCAATCTCATCCTTTTAATAATAAATAAGCCTTGTGATTGCTTCGGAGCTAAAGCCCCTCGCAATGGCAACTAAAACCCTTCTATGTACTCCTCTGCCATCGCCGCGGCGATGGCGCCGTCGCCTACGGCCGTAGCGACCTGCAAAAGAGGCGTTGTCCTGCAGTCTCCGGCGGCGAATATGCCGGGGACGGACGTCTCCATGCGCGCGTTCGTCTTTATGAAGCCTGATGCGTCCTTATCCGCGTCGACAAAGTCGGTCGTTGGGTTTATGCCGACGAATATGAATACGCCTTCCACCTCTATATCTTTTATCGCGGAACCCTTAAGGTCCTCGACAACGGCCTTTGTGACCACGCCGTTCTCGGCCTTTATCTCTTTAAGCACGTGGGAGCAAAGGAACTCGATATTTTGCGTTGCCTCGGCCTTTTCCATGTGCATCTTCTCGGCCCTGAACTTGTCACGCCTGTGGACGACGTATACCTTTGCGGCGAGCCTGGAGAGGTATACCGCCTCCTTTACGGCGGTGTCGCCGCCGCCCACGACCATGACCCTCTGGCCCCTGAAGAACGGGCCGTCGCAGGTAGCGCAGTAGGAGACCCCCTTGCCGGTGAGTTCCTTCTCTCCGGGCACGCCGAGCCTCCGGGGCCTGGCGCCGGTGGCGACTATAACGGCCTTGGCCCGGAGCTCGCCTTCGGAGGTCTTTAACACCTTTACGTTGCCGTCGAGGGTGATATTCTCGACATCCATGAAGCTTATCTTAAGGCCGAGCCCCTTTGCGTGCTCCTCGAACTTTTCCATCAGGCCCGCGCCGCTGATGGACGGAAAACCAGGGTAGTTCTCTATCACGTCGCTTACGGCGATCTGCCCGCCTACCATCTGTTTCTCTATGAGAATGGTGTTAAGGCGCGCCCTCTGCGCGTATATGCCCGCAGTGAGGCCTGCGGGCCCCCCGCCGATAATTACAAGGTCGTACATCCGTGCAAACCTCCTTAAGCGTATGCGGTTTATCCTAAACCAGAGAAAGGCCGAATTCAAGGCATAAAAATTCAGGCCTCTCCTTTTATTTTTCTTATCGCCGCGAGGTTCATGGGGTCGTCGCCCTCGGTCTTCTTGGGGGTCTCGAGGATCAGCGGGGTCTTTAAGACCTTCGGGTGGTTGAGGAGGAAGGAAAACCCGTCGATGCCGATCCTGCCCTTTCCGATATGCTCGTGGCGGTCAAGGCGGGAGTTGAGCTCTCCCTTGGAATCGTTCAGGTGCATGAGCTTGAGGTTCTTGAACCCTGCCTCCTTATCGATGCCCTTAACGAGGGACTCGACGTCATCCCGGGTCCTCATGTCATATCCTGCCGCGAAGCCGTGGCAGGTATCGTAGCAGAGCCCGGCGTGCAGGCCGAAAGCGCTTGCGCCTTCGATTATGCGCCCGATATCCGTTAGGGAGCTCCCGAAACCGGAGCCGCCTCCAGCGGTGTTTTCCAAAAGGACCTGCGTCTTTTTGCCGAGCCCTGCGGAAGCGGTCTCTTTCAGGGCCGCGAGGATGCGTTTGAGAGCGAAGTCCGGGCCCCTCTCAAGCGGGCTACCGAGGTGGGTGACGAGATAGTCGGCCCCGAGCCTCTCGGCGGTTTCTATCTCCTTTTTAAAGAGGAATACCGATTTGTCGAATATGACGTCGTCCGGCGCGGAGAGGTTGATGAGATAAGTCGTGTGTATGGCGACCGGCCAGAGAAGGGCCTCTTCCCTCTTACTGCGAAAGAGCGCGACTTCATGGTCCGGGACAGGGGACCACGCCCATGCCCTCGGGTTCCTGCCGAATATCTGCATGGCGTCGCACCCGAGAGACACCGCCCTCTCAACGGACTTCCAAAGCCCCCCGGCTATGGATGTATGCACTCCGAGCGGCATGAGGCGACCTCTTTTCAGTGGATTTGGCGAGATAGAGAATAGGCTACTTCTTCACCTTCGCGTCGATCTTCCTTCTGGCCGTCGAGGCGAGGACGCTCGGGATGTTCTTGGACTTGGCGATATTGGCGAGGTCCTTGTCATACATATTGTCGAGCATCTTTACCGAGATGGCAAGCGGGGTCTTGGGGTTCGAGACTATTCCGAGCTTGACGTTGTAGTTCTTCACCCATTCCTTGTTCTTGGCGACCTGCCGGAGGAGGTCTTCGGGCGTGCTTTTGGAGGACGTGAGCCTCAATATCTCATCCTCGGTTATCCTCGGGTTCTTAAGGACGGCCACGGAGATCATCTTGTTAGAGTCCTTTATGAGGACCTCCCGCGCGGACTTGTTCCCTGAGAGGGCGAGCTTGACCTTCTGGCCCATGGACATGTTGCCGACGATCTTGTAGATGTTATGTTCGTCGACCTTATTGTCCTCGACGAGCTCCTTCGGGACAGCGAGCCTTTCAGTGTCCTTAACGGACCTCTTCCCGGCCTCTGCCTCGACGAGCGCCTTTGCCCGCGAGTCCTTCATCATATCCTCTATGCCGCTCACGAGGAGGTACGGCGCGAGAGGGTTCTTCTTTAAGGAATCGAGGAGAAATGGCTTTTCAAGAAACCTCTCCCGCTCTTCATTGAGGACGCCGACCACCTCTTCAGGCCCTGTCTCGACGATTGTCTTAAGCGTCTCGTCGTCGGTCCAGGGGCTCAAAAAACACATGATCCGGACGGAATCGACCTCTTGGCGCGCCTCGGCTATCCTCTTTATGACAGCGGGGTCGAGCTTCTTTTCAAGCGCGTCAAGCAGGAGGTGCGGCGGATACTCGTCAAAGCTCTTCCTCGCGGCCGACGACACCTCCATGTCTTTGTCGAATGCGAGGACAAAGAGTATCGTCACCTCGTCCTCGGGGGAAAGGGGGTCGTCGGAGCGCTCCCTCAGGGCGAGTTTGAGTTTCATCTCCTTCGGGGCCGATGGGGAAATGTATTTTAAAAGCGCCTGCCTTACCTTCATCCCTTCATCCCCGCCCTCTTATCAGTGCTTCTCATCGGGTTCATCAACCTTCGCGTCCGATATTATCCTCTGGCTGAGATACGTCGGGACCTCCTCGTAATGGGAGAACTCCATCGTGAATATGCCCCTGTCCGCCGTCATGGCCTTCAAGTCCGTCGCATACGTTATTACTTCCGCCATCGGCACGAGCGCCTTCATCGTCTGCGACCCCGCCTTTGGCTCGGCCCCGAGAATTTTCCCGCGTCTCGCGTTTATGTCGCCTATGATGTCGCCGAGCTTGTCATCCGGCACGCTTATCTCCATCCTGACCACAGGCTCAAGTATGACCGGGTGCGCCTGCTCCATGCCCTTTTTGAAGCCCATCGAAGCGGCTATCTTGAAGGCCATCTCGGAAGAATCGACGGAGTGGTACGACCCGTCGTAGAGCGCGACCCTTACATCCACCACTGGAAAGCCGCTGAGTATGCCGCTCCCCATCGCCTCGCGCACCCCCTTTTCAACCGCCGGGATGTACTGCCTCGGTATGGAGCCGCCCGTGATATTGTCGACAAACTCGAACCCCTTGCCCCGGGGCAGGGGGCTCAAATCGAGCCATGCGTCTGCGTACTGCCCGCGGCCGCCGGACTGCTTCTTGTACTTGCCCTGTATCCTGACGTGGGAGCGGATCGTCTCCTTGTACGGGACCCTCGGGGTCTTAAGCTCCACGTCACAGCCGTACTTCCTCTTCAATTTTTCCAGCGAGACCTCGAGGTGGACTTGTCCTACGCCTGACAAGAGGAACTCGTTCGTCTGCTCGTCTCTCCTGAACTCGATGGCGGGGTCCTCTTCCATGAGCCGCTCCATCCCTGAAGGCACCTTGTCCTCGTCCGCCTTTGTCCTGGGGCGTATGGCGTAGGAAAGCGTCGTCGGGACCGGCGGGAACGGCGGGAAGGCCACGGGGCTCCCGGCGTCCGACAACGTGTCTCCGGTCATCGTATCCTTGAGTTTCGCCGCGGCCACTATGTCGCCGGCCGAGGCCCTTGCCACTTCCTTTATCTTTTTCCCTTCGAGCAGATAGAGGTGGCCTATCTTTTCCTTCGCGTCTCTCGTTGCGTTAAGAACGGTCGAGTCCGCGTGCAGGACGCCGGAGTATACCCTGAAGAAAGAGAGCTTCCCGGTGTACGGGTCTATGACGGTCTTGAAGACAAAGGCCGAGAAAGGCGCGTTGTAGTCGGGCTCCCGCACGAGCTCCTCCCCGGTCTTCGGGTTCCTGCCCTTCAACACCCCCCTTATCGTCCCCTTATCGGGCGGCGCGGGCAGTGAGAGGTTTATCGCGTCCATGATGAGGTTAACGCCCATGTTCTTCAAGGCCGAGCCCATGTAGACAGGGATGAACCTGCGCGTAAGCACCCCTTCCCTCACGGCCTTCTTTATCTCTTCTACCGAGATTTCACCGCCGTCAAGGTACTTCTCAGTCAAAGCGTCATCGGCCTCGACGACGGCCTCGACCATCGTCTCCCTCATCTTCTCCGCGTCTTTCCTGAGCGCCGGGGGCACGTCCTTTATGTCGAATGCGCCGGAAGAATCGCCCTTGTAATAATAGGCCTTCATGGAAAGGAGGTCGACTACGCCCTTGAAGGCATCCGCCTCGCCTATGGGCAACTGCATGGGCACGCCCTTGACTTTCAATACCCTCTCCATGTCGTCGACGGCGCGGAAGAAGCTCGCCCTCTCTCTATCCATCTTGTTGACGAAGGCGATCCTGCAGACCTCGAACTCGTCGGCGAACTCCCATATCTTCTCTGTCTGGACCTTGACGCCTGAGATCGCGGAGAGAATGACTACCGCGCCGCCTGCCACGCGCAGGGCGTCCCTCGTCTCGGTCAGGAAGTCCGGGTATCCGGGCGTGTCGATGACGTTCACCCGGCACCCTCCCCAGTCGTAGTGGTGGATCGCCGCCGAGATGGTTATCTTTCGTTTGTGCTCTTCGGGTTCGTAATCGAGGATGGATGTGTCGTCGTCGACGCGGCCGAGTTTTTCGGTCGCCTTCGCGTTAAAGAGGATCGCCTCTCCGAGCGTGGTCTTGCCGGCGCCGCCGTGGGCTATGACGGAGATGTTTCTTTTTTTGTCCAGGGGAATTCCCAAGCGAGCCTCCTTTTTGAAAAGTTTTCAAAAGTTGTCAGCTCTTCTCCCTTATATCAACGCAAGAACGCAAGAAATGGCTTTAGACAAGGCGCGCGACGAGGAAAACCGCAGGCGTACTTCTTTGTGTACGTCGAGGATTTTCCGAGGAGCGCAACGCAGTATAAAGACATTTATCGCGTTCTCCCTATTTCCCTTTTTTGAAAATCTTCGGGAGAGTCCTCCTGAAAAGGATCCCCAGGAACTTGTTCACCGGGTTCGACCTGTCGAGCCCCTGGATTACGGGCTTGTTCCTGAAGCCGAGCTCGATAAGGAGCCTGTTCATCTCTTCGTGCTGGGGGTCGTATTTGAGCCCCTTAAGGAAGACCTTTATCGCGCCCTTCTTGTTCCCGGCGGCGAGGTAGACCTTGCCGAGGTTCCTGTAGAACTCGGCCTTGAAGAACTCCTTTTTTATGGCGCGGGTGCATAGCTCGAGCCCCAACCCTATCTCGCCGCCCCGGACGGCCTTACACATGCCGAAGTAGGACATGTATTCGGCGTTTTCCTTGTCCTCCTTGTAGGCCTTCTCGAACGCCCTTAACGCCTTGTCGATATTGTCTTCTCTAAGGAACCGCTTTCCCGCAAGGAACTGCTCGCGCGCGCTTTCAGACATTTACCTCATCCCCTCGTATATTATCTTAAGCCCCTTCAATGTCAGGAACTCGTCCGGCTCGGTCACGTACCTCGAATGCCCGGCCACAAGGCGCGCAAGCCCGCCTGTGGCTACGACCCTCGGCGCGGTCTCGGCCTCCCGGATCATCCGCTCTATTATCTCGTCCACAAGCCCCACAAACCCCCAGAAGAGGCCGGACCTGATGGCGTCTACCGTGTTCCTCCCTATGACGGAGGGCGGCAGACCTGCCTCGACCTTCGGGAGCTTCGCGGTCCTCGCGTGAAGGGCCTCAGCCGAGATGCCTATGCCTGGCGCTATGGCCCCGCCCGAATAGACGCCCTCTGGGGAGACATAATCGAAGGTCACGGCTGTGCCGAAGTCGACTATGATGAGAGCGGACCTGTGAATCGCGTACGCCGCTACCGCGTTCACTATCCTGTCCGCGCCGGCCTCAAGCGGGTTATCGATATCGACCTTTATCGGGGCCCTGGCGTCCTCGCCGACAAAGAGGAGTCTAAGCCCGAGATATTTTTTAACCGCCTCTGATATCATCCCGTTCAGCTCAGGGACGACCGAGCAGGCGAGAGCCCCGGAGAGCGCCTTTTTATCCAGGCCTGCCGCGCCAAGGAGGTTAAGGAAGAGCACCCCGGTCTCGTCAGAGGTCTTATTCTTATCCGACCCTATGCGCCAGTGGGCCAACAATGCCCCGCCATCGAAGACCCCTGCGACGATATTCGTATTCCCTATGTCTATGGCAAGGAGCATGGAGTTGGTTTTCCGGTTTTATCCAGGATTTCAAAAACTTGCCGGCTATCCCGCAGTATCGACGTCCCCGGATATGACACGCTCTACATCGCCCGACGCGGTCCTTACAAGGAGCGCGCCGTCTTTATCCACCCCGACGCATATCCCCTCCAGGACCCGGTCAAAGGAGGTAACGCGCACTCGACTGCCGACGGACGCGAACCACCCCTTCCATGCATCGAGCACGGCCTGAAAACCCTTATCCAAGTATATCTTATACCACAGCTCCATGCTCGAATAAAGGCCGCGCGCAAAAGAGGCCCTGTCTGTCTCGACCCCGGTCTCCTCAAAGAGGGACGTCGCCGTCTCCCTGATGGCCGGCGGGAAATCCTTCTTCCGCATGTTCAGGTTCACACCGACGCCGCCTACTACGAAGTGAACTCTGTCGGGTTCCGAGTCCATCTCAAGGAGGATACCGGCTGTCTTTTTGCCGTTTATCAGTATGTCGTTGGGCCACTTGACCGTAGGCCGTTTGCCCGAAAACCCGGCTACCGTCTCAGCGACCGCTATCGCCATTACAAAGGTCAATTCGTGCGCCTCCCTGGGGGCTATAGGCGGCCTTAATATAACGGAGGTATAGAGGTTGACGCCTGCCGGCGATTCCCATATCCTCCCGATCCTCCCCCGGCCCTTGTCCTGCGCGTCGGCGATTACGGCCGTCCCCTCGCCCTCGCCCTTGAGGCCGAGCTCAAAGGCCCTCCTGTTGGTGGAATCCGTCCTCTCGAAGAAAAAGACCTTCCTCCCGACGGACCCGGTCGTAATTCCTGAGGCGACCTCTATGTCGTTAAACGGGTACGGCGGCGCAATCCTGTACCCCTTGGCGGTCAGGGCCTCAATACTGTAGCCGGACTTTTTAAGGGCGTTTATGTGCTTCCATACGGCGGTCCGGGAAACCCCGATCCCTTTGCTTAGTGCCTCTCCGGAGACGAACGACCCCGCCCCCTTAAGGAGCCTCACTATCTCCGCCTCGACGGCCCCCTTAGGGCGCATGGACGACTTCAAGGCTTATGTCCATCGCCCTGGCGGAGTGCGTGAGCGCGCCGACGGAGATGAAATCTATGCCGGTTCCGGCGATAGAGCCGATGTTATCTATCGTCACGCCGCCGGAGGCCTCGACGAGCGCCCGGTTGTCTATTATCTTCAAGGCCTTCCGGATTTTCGCGACCCCCATGTTGTCGAGCATTATGATGTCGGCGCCGGCCTCTACCGCTTCGCGCACCTCTTTCTCGTCCGTCACCTCGACCTCGACGAGGAGCCCATCCCTGTACTTCCTGTTGACCTTCTCGACCGCCTTTTTTATCGACCCCGCGGCCGTTATATGGTTGTCCTTTATGAGCACGCAATCGAAGAGACCGAACCTGTGGTTGTACCCGCCGCCCGCCTTTACCGCGTACTTCTCAAGGAGCCTTAAGCACGGGGTCGTCTTCCTGGTGTCGAGCACGCGCACCCTGGGCCCCGCTTTTTTGATGAAGCTTGATGTCAGGGTAGCGATACCCGAGAGCCTCTGGACGAAGTTCAGGGCCGCCCGCTCGCCCATGAGTATGGCGGAGAGCCGCGCCTTTACGGCGGCGATCGTAGCGCCCTTCTTTACGGAGTCCCCGTCCTTGAAAAAGGGCCGAAAAGACGCCTTCCTGTCAAGGTGCTTGAAGACACTCTCGGCGATAAATAGCCCGGCGACTATCATATTTTCCTTGGCTATGAATACCGCCTCGCCCTTCCTGCCTTTCCCGACTATCGCTCCGGTAGTTATGTCGCCGGTCCCGATGTCCTCGGCGAGCGCGGCCTTGACCAGCAGGTCAGAGTAACTGATAAGCCCGGGGAGGTTGTACATCGCCTCGGGCCCCTTATCGATGTCCTTATCTAACATCTGAAGCTCCTTATCCTCTCAAGCCCTGCTTCGAGCTTTTGTATCTTTTCAATAAGGCCCGAGAGCCTCTCGCGCTCCTTGGCTACGACCTCCTTCGGGGCCTTGCCGACGAACGCCTCGTTCGAGAGCTTGTTCTCTACGCCTTCTTTTTCGATTGCGGCCTTGTCGATCTCTTTTTTCAGCCTCTTCTCCTCGGCCTCGACGTCTATGAGGCCCGAGAGGGGGATGAATATTTCGTTGCCGCCGGATACGGCGTAGGCGGAGTTTTTAGGCCTCTCGCCCGAGGACTCTGTAAGGCTTGAAAGCCTCGCCATCTCGACGACATACCCGGAGAGCCTCTTTATGGCATCCCCTGAGGCGAAGTATACGCACTCGACCTTCGCGCCGGGCGATACGTTCAGCTCAGTCCTTATGTTCCTTATCTTTCCGATGAAGTCCATGGCCAGGTCCATCTCAGCGGCCTCTTTCGAGAAATCGTATTCGACTTTCGGCCAGAGCGTTTTGCCGATAGACGCCTCGGCCACGCCAGGCAGATACCCGTATATCTCCTCTGTTATAAAAGGCATCAGCGGGTGGAGCATCCGGAGCGAGTCTTTAAGGACCGAGACGAGGACGGACGTGGCCGTCTTCTTCCTCTCCTCCCCCCTCTCGCCCTTCAAGTCTTTTTTTATCAGCTCCACGTACCAGTCGCATAGCTCGTTCCAGATGAACCTGTAGAGGACTCGCGCGGCCTCGTCGAACCTGTACGGCTCGCCGTTTTCGCCGTCGAGCGCGGAGGCGACCTCGTCCCTTGAGGTTTTAAGCCTCTCGAGTATCCATTTGTCCGCCTCGTTCAGATCGCTCTCCTTGAACCCGGAGACGGCCCCTTCGGTGTTCATGAGCGTAAAGCGCGCGAGGTTCCATATTTTATTGCAGAAGTTCCTGTAGCCCCCGATCCGCTCCTCCGCGAGTTTGATGTCGCGCCCCTGCGCGGCGAGCGCCGCGAGCGTAAACCGGAAGGCGTCGGTGCCGTATTTCTCCATCATGATAAGGGGGTCTATGACGTTCCCCTTGCTCTTACTCATCTTCTGCCCCTGGGCGTCCCTTATGAGGGCATGAATGTAGACGTCCCTGAACGGGACATCCCCCATGAACTTAAGCCCCATCATCATCATGCGCGCTACCCAGAAGAATATGATGTCAAAGCTCGTCGACAGGACGGAAGTCGGATAAAATAGCTTGAGCTCCTTTGTCTCTTCCGGCCAGCCGAGCGTGGAGAACGGCCAGAGGGCGGATGAGAACCAGGTGTCGAGCACGTCGCTGTCCTGCGTGATATTGGCGGATTTGCACTTCTCGCAGCCCGTCGGGTCAGCCGTGGCGACGGTCACGAAGCCGCAATCAGCGCAGTGCCACGCCGGTATCCTGTGCCCCCACCAAATCTGCCGCGAAATGCACCAGTCGCGGATGTTCCTCATCCAGTCGAAGTAGGTGTTCTCCCAACCCTTGGGCACGAACCTCGTCTCCCCGGATTCCACCGCCTTTATCGCGCCCTCCGCAAGGGGGGCGACCTTCACGAACCACTGTCTGGAGAGCGTGGGCTCGACGACGGTAGCGCACCTGTAGCACTCGCCAAGCATTATCTTATAGTTTTCTATCTTCTTGAGTAACCCTTCTTTTTTGAGCCCATCGACGACGGCGACCCTCGCCTTTGACCTGTCCATGCCGGCGAACGCCCCGGCGTTCTCATTCATGACCGCGTTATCGTCCATGACCTTAAGCGCAGGGAGGTTATGCCTCTTTGAGACCTCGAAGTCGTTAAAATCATGCGCCGGTGTTATTTTGACCGCGCCGGTGCCGAACTCGATCGCCACCGATTCGTCGCCGACTATCGGTATCTCTCTTCCCGTAAGCGGCAGTACCAGCATCTTCCCTATGAGCCCCTTGTACCGCTCGTCCCCGGGGTTTACGGCGACTGCCGTGTCCCCGAGCATAGTCTCCGGGCGGGTCGTCGCGACGGTCAGGGATTTTATCTCGCCTCCCCGGTCTTTCAGGGGATACTCCATGTAGTAGAGGCTCCCCTCTGTCTCGGCGAACTGGACCTCGAGGTCTGAAAGCGCCGTGTGGCACCTCGGGCACCAGTTTATGATGTAATCGCCCCTGTAGATGAGCCCGTCCCTGTATAGCCTCGTGAAGACCTCCCTTACGGCCTTCGACAACCCATCGTCCATTGTGAAGCGCAGACGCGTCCAGTCGCAGGTAGCGCCGAGCCTTTTAAGCTGGTTTACGATCGTCCCGCCGGAGTCTTCCTTCCACTTCCATACGCGTTTCACAAACTCCTCGCGCCCGATAGTGTGCCTGGACCCGCCTTCCTCGGCGATCTGCCTTTCAACGACGTTCTGCGTGGCAATGCCCGCGTGGTCTATGCCCGGGAGCCAGAGGACGTTGAAGCCGCGGAGCCTCTTGTATCTGGCGAGTATGTCCTGAAGGGTTGAGTTCAGCGCGTGCCCCAGGTGGAGCGCGCCGGTGATGTTGGGAGGCGGGATGACCATAGAAAAAGGAGGCTTTTTTGAGTCAGGCTCAGGCGTCCCGGTCTTCTCGTCTATCCAGAAAGCGGCCCACCTCTCCTCGACGGTCTTGGGGTCGTATACCTTTTCAAGCTCTTTTTCTGCCATGTCCCGTATTTTCCATTGAGTTTTATTTGCGCGACCAGATAGCGTATGCGGGCGCGTCTTCACGTCCCCCGCTCCCCCCGCCAGCCGCCGCTGAAATTAAAAAATCGGCCATAAGAGTTCAGCCGACTTGAAGACCATGTTACTGGATACAAGAAAGAAGGCCGGGGCCCCTCGTAATGTCAGGGGCCCGGCCTTCCTGAATGGCGCCTGGAATTTATTTCAATTTAAAGATCGCCTCTTTGGCTTTCGCTATCTCGGCCCTTATGAGTTCCTCGGCGAGGTCCGGGATTACCTCCCAGGCGACCTCCTCTATCACTTCCCTTGCGACCTTTCTGACTATCGCCTCTGCCTCTTCCCTTGAGATAGGGATGCCTTCGACCTTTGGTTGCGCCGCCTCCCGTATCCTCTCCTCAAGCCTCGCGGACGCGGGCTCCTGCCTCGACTCTGTCCTTATTGTGGCGGCTGAGACGGCCTGCACGGCGATCGCCTCGGCCCGGAGCGGCCTGTCCTCAACTACAGGACGGAGCGGCTCCCTTGACAATGGCGGGGGTAGTTCGAAAATCGGGGGCTCGAAGGCTGTCTCCTCGAACTTCGGGACCTCGAACCTCGGCTCTTCCTTCGGTTGCTCGAAGAACCGGCCCGGGGAAGGGGTCTCCTCTACTATCGGCTCTTCATTCTCTATAAGCTCAGGCTCGGCAAACGGGACCTTCTCGTCATCCCTTAAGTCCCCTGCCCAGAACGGCTTTGGCTTGGACTCCGGCGCCTCTAATGTCTCAACAGGCGCTGTCTCAAAGGGGCTCAGCGTCTCGAAGTCGGCTGAAGCCGGCTCCTCTTTTTTTGGCTCTTGCTTAAAGGATTCGAAATCAATGGGGCCGACCTCAAAGGGCTCGGGCTTCGCCTCATCCTTCATGTTGGTCGAAAAATCGAAATTGCCTCCGAAGAATTCATCCTTTGAGGCCTCTTTCGGGGCCTTTTCAGGCACTATCTCCTCTTCCTTGAACTCGAGGTCAAAGAAGTCCTTTTCGCGCGGCATGGAGCGGTCCGTGGACGCCGCCTTTTGAGCCGGCTTTTCCGGCTCCTCGAAGAACCCGGTGTCGAGAAAGTCGAGGTCAGGCACCTCCTCGGGCTTGAACTCTGCCTTTTCAGGCTCGTCCGTAAAGCCCAGGAAGTCCCCGGCATGCCAGATGTCCTCAGGCGCCTGCTCTGCCTTAAGGGTGCGCGCCTCCGGCGCGGCCTGCTGAACCGGCGCGACAACCGGGGCTGATACGGCCCTCTGCCTTGCCTCGGCCTTATCGAGCAGGTCTTTTACCTTGTCGAGGAGTTCTTGCGACTCGAACGGCTTTACGATGCTGTCGTCAGCGCCGGCCCTTAACGCCTCGTCCTTGTTAAGCGGCTCGAATGTCCCTGCAAGGAGGAGCACCGGGGTATTTTTGAGTTGCGGGTCTTTCTTTATGGCCTCGCAGACTTCATAGCCTGTCTTTCCCGGCATGGCGACATCGGCCATGACGAGGTCAGGGGCTATCTCCCTCGCCTTTTTTACGGCGGAATCCCCGTCGCCGACTATAGTGAGTTCGTAGCTCTCAGCCGCGAAGGTTATGGCAATCACCTTCTGGATGGTGATGCTGTCGTCTGCCAGAAGTATCTTTTTGGGCATAGGCCTCCTCATGCCTTCAATTGTTCAAAATTACTCTTACTCAGTTGAAAAGTCAAGGTTTTTATCTTTATTCAAGGCGCGTCCGCGGGGACAAAAATCCATGAATTAGAAACGCCCCCCCCTCACAATCAGTTCGGTGGTTCCGTTGAAATATTAAGGGGAATTTAAATAATGGTAACATTTTTTGCTCTAACCAGGCCAACTTTTAATGCCTTGAGTTTATGATGTAGACCGCCCCCATGGCAAGCGCTCCACCGGCGACCGTATTGAGCCTCGGCGCCTCCCCGAGGAAGAGCCAGCTTAAAAAGACCGCGCTTATGGGTACGAGGAATACGAACGAGGACGCTCGGCGGGAAGAGAGCCTGTTAGATGCGAGAAAATAGACGGTCGTGGCAAAAGCGCTCGATATTACGCCCAGATAGAAGATATTGAACCAGAAAAGGGGTCCCTCCGAGAGCGCGCCGCCTATGCCGTTAGGTATGGCGAGAAAGAAGAAAATGACGGTAGCGACCGCATTCGCCACGAGGCTGAAAAGTATCGGAGAGATCATCCCGCACGCCTTTTGAGAGCAGAGCGTAAGCAAGGCCCAGAGGAAGGCCGCTACGAGGAAATAAGCGTTCCCGCCGATAAATATCCTCCCGGCGTCGAGCGTCCATACGCCTAAGAGCGCCGCTCCGCCGATTACGCCGAGCGCGAGCCCCAGGGCGTCCTTTCCTGAGACCCCTTGCCTGAAGATAGCGGCCGATAAGACGAACGTGATGAGCGGGACGGTCGTTGTCACGAGGACCCCTGCGGCCCCGGCGTATCCGATTGAGAGGCCCATGAAAAAGAGGTACATGTAGCCGCTTAGGAAAAGCGCTCCGAGTAGGGTAAAGCCAAGCGCCTCTCTCCCCATCTTTTTGGGGCCTTTTACGAGGTAGAGTACAGGAATTAACGCTATCGTGTTTACGAGCGAGCGCCAGAAGGTAAGCGACTCAGGGGAGAGTGACGAGGCTATCGCCTTTGCCGAGACCCAACTGCCTCCCCATATGACCATGGAGAGGACCATGAGGAGGGTAAAGATGTGCGAATTTTTAGAGGGGTTCATCTATATCCTCCCCCTTTTTAAAGAGACCTTTGCACAAGAGACTGGCCCCCCGCTTTCGCGGGGATGACAGCATGGTTTTATCTGTCATTCCCGAGGTTTTAATCGGGAATCCAGTTCCAAGGACATAATCTCATGCGGACATATGGGTTACGCAAGGGTCTCCTTTTTAAAGGGGGCCTTAATGGGGATTATAGAATCCGGTAAAGAGAATATACTCGACTGACTACCGGGATTTTTCAGAATAAAATATCACACCCGACGCCTGCACATCCAATATTTTCGTTGAAGCTAAAAATCCATCGCCCGAACAAAAAAAGGCCCTTGTCGCCTCTGCGACAAGGGCCTTAAAAGGGACGCAAGACCTTAATGCTTTTTAAGGCCGGAAAGACTTTTTATGAAACCCTCTATCTCCTGCCTCAGATCTCCCCTCAGGTCCTTGAAGCTTAATCCCACGATTATCCTGTCCACATCCTTGGATACGTTCCTGACTATCCCGAGTACCGAGCCCCTCTTGCCCGTCGCCGGGAACTGGACCTGCACGTCGAAGAGCTTGTCTATCTGGACGATGTCGAAAAGGCGGCTCCCCTTGTGCGTGTCGATGACCGCCTGGCACCCGTCAACGCTCACGTCCACTATCGTCATCGAGGCTATCTCGTGGCCTATCATAGTCATGGCCTGGAGCGTACATCCGTAGCGGGACGAGACCCTTATGTTCAGCTCGTCTATCCTCTTCGGATATCTCATGAAGAACATCTTCTCCGGCTGGGTGACGACGTTTATCACTTCAGAGGTGAAGCCGTAGACGGTGTTGCCGTGCACGAAGCTCAGCTTGATGTCCTTGTCCCTGATGGAATCCCCCCTGAAACTCCTGCCGAGGTCGTTTTCAAAGGCCTTTGCCACGAGGAAGTTGCCCTTTTCCATGCCGACGAGAGAAAATTTAAACTTGAGGTTCATATCCGCGATCTCAGCCATGAGCTCCCCGCCGAGCGGGATGGGTATGTTGGGGTTGGACTCAACGCTCTGGTAATAAAAGTCCATATTCAAAACCTCCGGGGGTTGTCTGCCTGCCTTATGACCTAATCGGCAGAAAACGCTGAAAACTTGAGTGGAAGGAGGCTTGGTATGTAGAAAATGTTTTAACTTGTTAAAAATTCAAATCCGGCAGGCGCGGGGCTACATCAACAAAAACGGAAATTCAGAAAGGGATTGTGAGAAAAGATGGTTAGGTGAACGTGAAAGACATGACCTCCCCCTGCCCCTCCTTGGCGAGGAAGGGAGTTTTAATCTCCTCCCCTTTTTACAAGGGGAGGTGGGGAGGGGGGTTTTTGATCTTCCCCTTCCTTG
>JACREU010000067.1 GCA_016212705.1 Deltaproteobacteria bacterium | reverse complement strand
TCGAGCCTCGACCCGGTCTTCGGCGAGTGCGACAAGTAATAAGGAATAATAGATAAGGGCAAGACCATGCTTTCAGAAGAAGCTAAAAAAGAGATAGAAAAGGCCCTCGGGAAGTACCCGAACAAGCGCTCCGCGGTGATGGACGCGCTCCGCTCCGCCCAGAAGGCGCGCGGCGGGCACCTTGAGAAGGCCGACATGGACGAGATAGCCGTTATCCTCGATATGCAGCCCGTCGAGGTCAACGCCGCCGCGGCCTTCTATACGATGTACAATATCGACAAGCCCGTGGGCAGGCACCATATACAGGTATGCAGGAACATCTCGTGTTCGCTCTTAGGCGCCGAGCACCTCATAAAGCACATGGAGCGGATGCTCAGCATCAAGACAGGCGAGACGACGCCTGACAAGAGGATTACGCTCTCGACGGTCGAGTGCCTCGGTTCCTGCGGGACCGCGCCGATGATGCAGATAAACGACGACTTCCACGAGAACCTGACAGAGGCGAAGGTCGACGAGATATTAAAGGGCCTTAAATAACCGTAGAGCAAAGACGGAATGGAACAGATAATACTTAAAAACCTGGGCAAGCCCGATTCGCACAAGCTGGAGAACTATGCGGCCAGCGGCGGGTACAAGGCCATACAGTCGGCCTTGAAGATGAGGCCGGATAACATCGTCCAGATGGTCAAGGACTCGGGGCTCCGCGGCCGCGGAGGCGCGGGCTTCTCGACGGGCCTCAAGTGGTCCTTCATACCCAAGGACCCCACCATTCAGAAGTACCTCTGCTGCAACGCCGACGAGGGTGAGCCGGGGACCTTCAAGGACAGGGGGATAATGGACAACGACCCCCACCTCCTCCTCGAAGGCATGATGATAACGAGCTACGCGATAGGCGCGTCCGTCGCCTACATTTACATAAGGGGCGAGTTCGACTTCGGGGCCAGGAGGCTCGGGGCCGCGATAGACGAGGCCTACGCCAGGGGGTATCTGGGGAAGAACATCTTCGGGTCGAACTTTTCGCTCGACATATACGTTCACAAGGGTTTCGGGGCGTACATCTGCGGCGAGGAGACGGCGCTTCTGGAATCCATCGAGGGTCTGCGCGCGCAGCCGAGGAAGAAGCCGCCGTTCCCGGCGCTCGCCGGGCTCTACGGGAAGCCTACCGTCATAAACAACGTCGAGACGCTGGCCTGCATACCGGCGATAATCGAGAAGGGGCCTGAGTGGTTTTCGAAGATCGGGACCGAGAAAAGCCCCGGGCCGAAGGTATTCTGCGTGAGCGGGCACGTTAAGAAGCCCGGCCTCTACGAGCTCCCGATGGGAACGACCGTAAGGGACCTGATCTTCAACCACTGCGGCGGGATGCTGACAGGGAGGCCCCTTAAGGCCGTGATACCGGGGGGCGTGAGCGCCCCGCTCCTGACGGCGAGGGAGCTGGACACGCCGCTCGACTTCGATTCCCTTGCCGCAAAGGGGTCGATGCTCGGCTCCGGCGCGGTCATCGTGATGGACGAGTCCGCCTGCATGGTAAAGTCGGCCTATATAATAAACAGGTTCTTCAGCCACGAGTCGTGCGGCAAATGCACCCCGTGCAGGGACGGCACCCCCTGGCTTACAAGGGTATTAAAGAGGATAGAGCACGGCGAGGGGATCCCCGGCGACATGGATCTGCTTGAGAGCCTCTGCACGAATATCTTCGGCAGGACCTTCTGCCCGCTCGGCGACGGCGCGGTGATGGCCCTCCGGGGGCACCTTAAGAACTTCAGGGAAGAGTTCCAGTTCCACATAGACCACAAGCGGTGCATGGCGTCGTAAAGGATTGCTGAAAGACACAAGTTTGTTCAGGTTTCAAATAAGCTCCAGATGCGAGGCGTCGAGGAGCAAGGAATGAGGCGTACTTTTTGTACGTCGCACAGACGAGCGACGAAGACAACAAAGCAGATGGACTTTTTCAGCAACCTGGCAGGGACAAATGGTAACGGTAAAGATAAACGGAAAAGAGATAACGGTAGAGGATAATACGCTCATCCTCGACGCGGCGCGGCACGCCGGATACGAGATACCCACCTTCTGCTACCAGGCGGACCTCGTCGGCATCGGTTCCTGCAGGATGTGCCTCGTCGAGATAGAGGGGCAGAGGAAGCTCCAGCCCTCGTGCGTGACGCCCGTCCTCCACGGCATGGCCATAAACACCGAGACGCCTACGGTAATGTCGGCGCGCGCCTCGATGCTCGAATTCCTCCTTGCCAACCACGCCCTCGACTGCCCGGTCTGCGACAAGGGCGGCGAGTGCGAGCTCCAGGACATGGTCTACAAGTACGGCCCGCACAAGGGCAGGCACGCCGAACCCAAGTTCAAGTTCCAGGAAAAGGACTACGCCTTAAGCCCCGTCATAATAAAGAACTCTAACAGGTGCGTACAGTGCCTGAAGTGCGTACGTGTCTGCAGGGAGGTCGTCGGCGCTAACGTATTGGGCGCGTTAGGCAGGGGCGACCACCAGGAGGAGACGAGCTTTTTCAGGCACTTCCTCGACTGCGACCAGGACGGCAACTGCATAGAGGTCTGCCCGGTCGGGTGCTTTATGAGGCTCCCGTACAGGTACAAGACCCGGCCCTGGGACCTTAAAGGGGCGGACACCATCTGCCAGTGGTGCGCCACTGGGTGTCGTATGGTCATCGAGGAGAGGGACGGCGTACTCATAAGGTCGAAGGCCCAGTTCGGGGTGGGGCTTAACAGCGAAACGCTCTGCGCGCGCGGCAGGTTCGGAAATGACTCCATGACCAGCGCCGAGAGGCTCAAAACCCCGCTCGTAAGAAGGTTCGGGAAGCTGGAGCCCGCCTCATGGCAGGAGGCGCTCGCCGTCATAAAGGAAAACGCGCCGTCCGACGGCGCGAGGATCGGCGGCATCGCTTCTCCGAGGCTCACGAACGAAGAGCTATACCTCTTTCAGAAGCTCTTCCGGAATATATTTGGGAGCGCCAATATAGATTCGAGCGCGAGATGGGACGCCGACGCGGTCGAGGCGTTCATCAAGGCCGCTTCGATGGACGCCGGCGGCGTATCGGTCTTCGACTGCATGGAGTCCGAGACCGTCATCGTCATCGGCTCACAGGTGTCGGATGAGAACCCGGTAACGGATTATATAATAAGGCGGATAAGCGCGGGCAGGAGGATGAACCTCGTCATAGCCTCGCCCCGCGCCATGAAGCTCGACAGCTCGGCCAGCTTGAAGATAAGGCATACGGCGGGGAAGGCCGGCGCGCTCCTCGAGTCCGTCATACTCTCTTTCAACTCGGCGAGGGTCGCCGGTACCGGAGAGCTGGAGGACATGGCGTCCGGAAGGCTCGCCTCCGTTACGTCCGAGGCCGGAGTGGACGGAGAGGCAGTCGAGTCGCTCGCAAGGAAGCTTAAGTCGTCCGGGTCCGTCGCCATAATGGCCGGTACGGACTTCCTGCGATTCCCGGAGGGGATCGCGAAGCTCGGTCTTTTAAAAGACCTGCTCAGGTCCTCGGGCAAGAAGGTCTCGATATTGCCGCTCCTCGACAGGGCGAACCAGAGGGGGGCGTGGGAGATGGGCGTACACCCCTCGCTCGGCCCGGCATACGCGAGGGCCAAACAGAAGGGGCTCGGGACGGATGAGATGCTTGAGGCGGTCTCGAAGGGCGCGCTCGACTTCCTCTATATAGCCGGGTCGGATGTCGCTTCCATGTACCCTGACGAGGGGGTCGCGATGGCCGCCCTCGGGAGGACCAGGTTCCTTGTGGTCCAGGACACCTTCATGACTGAGACCGCGAAATTCGCCCACGTCGTGCTCCCGGGCGCGGCGTTCGGAGAAAAGGAAGGGACGTTCACTAACCAGGAGGGAAGGGCCCAGGTAATAAGGAGGCTCATGCACCCTCCAGGCAAGGCAAAGCCCGACCTCGACATAATAAGGGCGATAGGAGAGAGGTTCGACCCGTCCTTCGGCCCGAAGAACTTCGTGCTGGCGCTCGACGAGATACGGTCCGGAAACCCGATGTACTCGAATATCTCGCTCTCTTTCAACAACAAGAAGAACAGCGACAACAGGCTCGATTTGAAAGAGGCGCTCGTGCACTCTACGGCCGCCTCTCTTGAGGCGAAGGAGTTCGCCCCAAAGGCCTCGGTTGAAAGCGCCGAGTACCCGTTCAGGCTTATAACCGGCAACCACCTCTTCCACTCCGGAAAAGGCACGATGAGGTCGGAAACCCTCTCCGGGCTCCTCAAGGCGGCTGTCGTCGAGATAAGCGAGGAGGACGCGGCCTCACTCGGGCTTAAGAACGGGGATAGGGTAAGGGTCAAATCAAAGGACTACGCGGCTGTCGTTACTTTGAGGACCGCCAGGGGCTCGAAGAACGCTCACGCCTTCCTCGCCGAGAACTTCGAGGACTGTCCGGTTAACAGGTTCCTCCGGCGCGGCGAGGGCCCTCCGATGGTGTCCATAACGAGGGCCTGACCAACGGCGGGTAAAGCGAAGGCTCCCGTTGCGGAGACATGCGGTTCAGGTACGGCTTTCAGACAGATATTCGGTCTTAAGGGAAACTGAAGAGGCGGCCTGGCCGCCTAAAATCGGAGGGACGATCATGGTGGACCCCAAGCTTTTGAGGGAGCAGGCTTTCTTCTCGGACCTTTCTGACGCCGAGCTCACGATTGTCGCGAATGTCGTGAAAAAGAAGGACTTCAAGCTCGGAGACACGATTTTCAAGGAGTCCGAGGACGGGGCGTCGATCTATGTGATAAAGAAGGGCGAGGTGAAGGCCTGCAAGACGGCCCCCGACGGGGAGCTCTTCACGCTCACCATAATGAAGGACGGGGACATATTCGGAGAGATGAGCTTCCTTGACGGCAGGCCCCGGTCGGCGACTATAGTGGCCGTCTCCGACATCGAGACCTACATGATGGAGAAAGCGGACTTCGAGACCCTCGTGGACGGGAACCCCAGGATAATCTACAAGCTCTTGAAGAACATCGTATTTACCATACACGCGATCGTGCGCGGCATGAACTCGCGCTACATAGAGATGGTCAACTACATGTGGGGCAGGAGAAGGTAAGGGGGCCTGAGAGGCCGCAACGCGGGGCAGGACGGAAAGACAAGACGCAACAGGGACCAAACCAGGGAACATGATGCCGGATACATCCACCATACTGGAATTCATACTCATAATAGTCAAGGCCTGGGTCATCGCCATGGTCCTCTTCGGCCTGCCGTTGCCCCTCACCTGGCTTGAGAGGAAGATAGCCGGGCACATACAGGTCCGGCTCGGCCCCTGGAGGGTCGGCCCGCACGGACTTTTCCAGCCGTTCGCGGACATGATCAAGCTCCTAATGAAGGAAGACATCGTCCCGTACAAGGCGGATAAGTTACTCTTCGTTATCGCGCCGCTGCTGGCGATGGTGCCGGCATTCGCCGTATTCGCGGCCATACCCTTCGGAGAGAAGGTATTGATACCGGGGCTCGACTACGAGCTTACGCTTTATCTCTCGGACATGAACGTCGGCATACTTTACATACTCGCGATGTCCGGGCTCGGCATATACGGCGTGATACTCGGCGGGTGGGCCTCAAACAGCAAGTACTCGCTCCTCGGCGGCCTGCGCTCCTCCGCCCAGATGATAAGCTACGAGATAGCGGTGAGCTTCGCGGTCATAGGCGTCGTCATGCTCGCCAACTCCTTAAGCCTCGTGGACATAGTGAGGGCGCAGGGCGGGAACATCCTCCACTGGAACATATTGTACCTCCCGGTCGGGCCGGTCTGGTTCTTCATATTCATGATCGGGTCGACCGCCGAGATAAACAGGGTGCCCTTCGATCTCCCGGAGGACGAGGGGACGCTCGCGGCCGGCTTCCACACCGAGTACAGCGGCATGAAGTTCGCCTTCTTCATGCTCGCCGAATACATCGCAATGGTGACGGTATCGGTCCTCGCCGTGATACTCTTTTTCGGCGGGTGGAACGCGCCCTTCAGCATCCCGTTACCGATACCGCCGATATTCTGGTTCGTGGCCAAGGTGGCGTTCTTCATCTACCTCTTCATGTGGGTGAGGTTCACGCTCCCGAGGTACAGGTACGACCAGCTCATGAACATAGGATGGAAGATACTCTTGCCGCTCTCGCTCGTAACAGTGCTCGTAACCGGCCTCATGAGGCTTTATCTTTAAGGACATGTAATGGCGGAAGACAAGGGA
>JACREU010000012.1 GCA_016212705.1 Deltaproteobacteria bacterium | reverse complement strand
GCCCCTTTTTCTCAAGCCTTCCGACTATCCCGGTGATAGTCGGCTTGTCGAAGAAGAGCCTCCTGCATATCTCCGAGTGGTTGAGCCCGTCCTCCTCGGTGAGGCGCGCGAGCACGGCCCACTGAGGCGCGGTCAAGCCATACTTTTTGAGCCTTTCCTCTATGGCCATCCTCATGAGATTGGCCGCCCTGTTCATGAGAAAGCCCAGACTTGAGTCGAGTTTGAACGCCATGATATATAATTAGCATGCTAACTAATTTTTGTCAATAGCAGGCCTAACAAAAAAGATGAAAGTAGTTTTACTAACGCCGATATAACAGGTATCTTGATTTTGAATTTTTTAAAGCCCTTGCAATCGGTATGAGGCCTGTTATGGAGGGTTAAATACGACAAGTGTGTCTGAATAAGACATCCCTGTCGCATTTTTTTGCACGCTTTTTATTAAGGCCCGGATGTAGCGATGTATCTCGGAGACTGATGATAAATTAAAAGATATAAAGAATAAGGCATTACCTTACCGATGGACTGGATGGGGCCATAATACCCTGTACCTGGCAGGGTATTTGCAAAGCATTACAATATTAATAGATCGCTATGCTTTTTTTCACAATGCATTCTGGAGGAATTCATGGCTGAAAAGACGTCTTGGAGCGAGAGGTTCTCGAAACGCCCCTGTTTCATGAAGGGGTACTGCAGTATACTTGGACTGAAAATAGCCGTAACGGCGTGCATTTTCATGGTCCTGCCCACCGTTTTTTACCTCTTTTATCACGAATACGGGAAGGAGGGCTCAGAGGAGTTCATGGCGGTCCTGACATATCCGCCCTTCTGGATCATCAATATGGCGCTCTTGGCGACGTTCATGGTGTTGCTGAGCAAAATCGTCATACTGCCGATCAAGAGGTTCGAGAGGCATATAAGCGAGCTTGAGAAGGGCTCTAAAAGCGGCCCCTTCGAGCTTAAGAGGTTCGACGAGATAGGGTATCTTGTCAACAGGTTCAACAGACTCCACAGGATCACCGCGGAGAAGATCGAATCGAAGGACACCCAGCTCGACGTTCTCCATGAATTCACCAAGGCGACCTCGGGAGTCCTCGACATACCTTCGCTCATGGATAACTTTTTCAGGACCCTGCGCACGGCCCTTGATTTCGACATAGGCGTTTACATGGTCTGTCACAACAACCATACCGAGGGACAGATATATTCCTCCATGGGGGGGCTTGAGGAGGCGCAGATAGAAGACCTCTCAGAGGAGTTTGCCTCGCTCCAGAGGCGGTACTGCCAGGGTGTTTTGAAAGACGTCCATAAACTGCAGGTCTCGGTCCTTGACAACAAGCCCTTCAGGGCGCCGGATATCCTCGGGAAGGACGCCCGGATAGACCTCCCGTTCACCTGTTTAGGAAAGACCTCGGGCGTCGCTTTCATAACATACCGCTCTGGGATGGAGATAGACCAGGCGGTATGCGTGAGGGTCTTCGGCGCGATGGTTCAGCACGCGTCCATAGTGATGGAGAGGCTCCTCGCGCACATCTCCGCCGAAGAGAAAAAACTCTCGGACATACTCTCGAGCATGTCCGAGGGCGTTTATCTGGTCGACAAGGACGGGCACGCCATGTCGGTCAACAAGAAAGCCAAGGAGCTTATAAGGAGTTTCTGCCGCCACAGCATGGAGTGCTCAGAGGGCGGCAGAGGCCAGGACTTCGGAAAATGCCCGGCCTCCTCGGGGGAGTCCTGCGAGTTCTCGTTCGTGCTTAACAGGATAAGCAGGTACGGTTGCGAACTCGACGGCAAGGTGCATACGGAGGAGATAAGGAACACCGGCGGGCAGGTCCTACAGCTCTCGGTCTCAAGGCTCGCGACTGACCAGGACAGTAGCGCCGGTTACGTCGTGACCGTCAAGGACGTCACTGAGGACAGGCTCATACAAAAGAGGGTCATGCTCTCAAGCAAGCTTGCGGCGCTTGGCGAGATGGCCGCGGGTATCGCCCACGAGGTGAATAACCCGCTCCAGATAATGCTTGTCAATTTAGAGCTCTTCGAGGGGGATATCGGCGAACGAGGCGGGAAGAGGGTCGAGCACATCAAGGAAGGCATCTTCAGGATAAAGGGGATAGTCAGGGACCTCCTCATATTCGCGAGGGAACAGACGACCGACGTCGAGATACTGGAGATAAAAACGGCGCTGGACAAGGTCGTCGACATCATGGGGCACCAGCTCAGGCAGTCGAACGTAGGCATAGAACTCGTTCTTGATAAACAGCAGCTCTTCGTCAAATGCAACAAGAACCTCTTCCAGCAGGTCATCATCAATCTCCTGCAGAACTCCAAGGACGCGATAGAGGAGTCGGGCAGGGGCTCGCTGGTCTCCATAAGGACCGGGCTCGTGAACGCAAGCACCGTATTCGTCGAGGTCTCTGACGATGGCCCTGGCATCCCTGAAAAGATACTCGACAGGATATTCGACCCGTTCTTTACCACAAAGGACGTCGGCAAGGGCACGGGCCTTGGCTTGAGCCTGAGCAGGAGGATAGTCGATGGCATGGGCGGGACTATCGCCGTAGAGAGCCGGAGGGGCGTCGGCACAAGGTTCATGATAACGCTTTCGGCCATTATGAACACGCCGGCTGAGACGCGGCCATCGATAGCCCCGCCTGATTACGGGTGTCTCGCCGGGAAATCCATAATGGTCGTCGATGACGAAAAGGAGCTTGGAAGGGCCATAAAAGAGGGAATAGGGCCGAAGGTGGCGAGCGTTGAGTGCGTCCATGACGGCATCACGGCCTTCGACCTCATGATGGAAAAGGACTACGACATCATCCTTCTGGACATCAAGATGCCCGGGATGAACGGCATGGAGCTCTACAGGAACATTAATGAGAACAAACCATACCTCGCCGAGCGCATCATATTCCTCACGGGGGATACCGTCACCGAGACGACGGAGTCGTTCATAAAGCTCACGGGGTGCGGATCGCTCGCCAAGCCGTTTACGCTTGACGTACTTCTGGGCTCGATGTCCAGGTACGAGGAGGTGAGGGCATGAGGGATAAGTATATAAACCTTTCAGGCAGGTCGGTGCTGATGGTCGAGGACGAGGAGATAGTGTCGGAGGCGCTAAAGGAGGTCATGGGCCCCATAGTCTCGACCGTTGAGACCGCAAGGAACGGCGAGGAAGCGCTTGCAAAGATACTGAAGCGGGACTTCGATTACATATTGCTCGACATAAAGATGCCGAGGATGAACGGCATGGATTTTTTCAGGCACATGAGCGTACTGAAGCCCTGCCTCACCAAGCGGGTCATCTTCATAACCGGCGACACCGAGAGCGAGATTACAAGGAGTTTCATAAGGGCTAACGGTGGCAATTCGCTCAATAAGCCCTTTGGGATATGGGAACTCCTCGATATGTTGGCAAAATCGGGTTAGTCCTGCGGCCAGGCCCTTGCAGGCGGCAAAAAAGGCCCTTCTCATTTGTCAAACATGAGAAGGGCCTTTTTTTGCTTGTCGTTTTCAGAGGGGAGCATATAGAAAAATTGATCAGAAGCAACCCCATATTGCTATTTAAACAGGGTATGGCTCATATTTGCCCAAAAATAAATACAGAGTGAATTAATATCTATTTCCTAAAACTTTTTTTGTTTGTTAAAATCGGGTTTTTCATGTAGATTGTAGTTCTCCCAATACATAAGGCCTTCGAAATAAGCACTGGAAGCGTTGCTCCGGGGTAATGTGATGAAGATGATAATGGTCGTAGACGACGAGGAGAGGGTGGCTTTAGAGCTCTCTTTAATATTGGAAAAAGAAGGATATACGGTCGCCAGATTCACCAGCGCGGCCCCTGCCATAAAGACGATAGAGGCCATCCGGAACATCGATCTCATCATCACCGATATTCGCATGCCGGGCATGGACGGCACCGAGATCCTCAGCGCCGCCCAGAACAGCAGGAAGCCCATACCTGTCATCGTATGCACCGGCTACGGCGACATCGAGACGGCCGTAAACGTCATGAGGTCCGGGGCCAGCGACTTCCTTTGCAAACCCATAAGTTCCAAAGAGCTACTGGTAAGGGTCAAGAAGGTCCTTGAGAACAGCGAACTCGCAGACGAGGTCACTAAGCTCAGGAATAAGCTCGAGAGCGTTGAGTCCCCATACTCCATCATCGGCAAGAGCAAGAAGATGAACGAGGTCTACGAGCTCATAAGCTCGGTCGCCCATACCGATACGACGGTGATAGTCAGGGGAGAGACGGGCACCGGCAAGGAACTTGTGGCAAAGGCGATACACGATTCGAGCCACAGGATGAGCGAGCCGTTCGTCGCGATAAGCTGTACGGCCATACAGCACACGTTGCTTGAATCCTCGCTATTCGGGCACGAGCGGGGGGCCTTTACCGGGGCGCACGCAACGCAGATAGGCAAGATGGAAGCGGCAGGCTCCGGGACCGTATTCCTTGACGAGATCGGGGATACCTCGGTCGATATACAGTCGAAGCTCCTCCGGGTCCTTCAGGAACGCGAGTTCGAGCGCATAGGCGGCTCCAGGATGATGAAGCTCCACGCAAGGGTTATAGCCGCCACAAACAAGGACCTCGAGCGGGCGGTCAGGGATGGCGAGTTCAGGGAAGACCTCTATTACAGGCTGAACGTCGTCGAGATACGCCTTCCGCCCTTGAGGGAGCGCGAAGACGACGTCCTGCACCTCGCGGAGCACTTCCTGAACCATTACAAAAAACGGTACCAGAAGGACATCGAGGGGTTTGCTCCCTCCGCGATCGATCAGATACTCGACCACAGCTGGCCCGGCAACGTGAGGGAGCTTAAGAACGCCGTCGAAAGGACCGTGCTTACCAACCCCCGCAGGTGGATCGACAAGGTCGCGAGGCTCGATCAGACGCCCCACGCCCGGGAGGAAGACGGTTTTTTCGGGAAGATGGTCGGCAGGAAGAGCTACACGGAGGCCAGGGAGGCCTACGCCGAAGAGCTTGAGAAGGCATATCTGACGCACTACCTGAAACTGGAGTGCGGCCAGATAAACAGGGTCGCCGACCTTATGGGCATAAGCACAAGGACCGTCGCCCGTCAGATGGAGAAGTTCGGCCTCAATAAAGTGTCGTTCAAGGAGAAGAGGGCCGAAGAGTAGGCCGATTCCATCCGCATATGGACGTCCCCCGGTCCTTTTCTATTCAATTTAATTCAGCGCTCCCCATCGAACCCCCTGAAATGAGAAACCCGTTTATCCCAGCGACTGCTGATACTTGTCGGCGATAATCTCTCAAGCGTACCGTCCCTCCGGAAAAGGCCGTTCAATGGCCGGCGGTAGCGGTCGGGTCAGGGAGCTCGACGTACCCCGTGTAGCTTCGTTTCGACAACCCGGAGCCGCCCTTGAGGTAGTCCCTGTTAGCCTTTACCCCGGAGGCGTTACGGGAAAGGTCCCCGAGAGGGTGCTGAATATTAATGAAGAGATACCGGCTCTTGCCGATGTCGAGTGTAGCGAACGAGCCGGTGATCTCCGCCCCGGTCGGGGCGGAGAGGACCCTGGTGAGCGTCTTTTTCGCGGGTTCAAAGGCCCAGACCGCGTTATTCATGTGGTTTGAGGAGTCCTCGCCGACGAATAGCAGACCGTCCGAGTACCCGAGGTTGTCCGGGTTTGCGATATTCCCCGGGTGGCAGGCGTTCTCCTCCGCGTATGGTTCTCCTTGCTTAAGCGCCCTGCCTTCGAGTATTGGGGCGAGCTTCGAGAGTACGAACCGGCTCTTTATCGGGGAGCCGGATGTGTCCTTGCCGTCGCCGGATAAAGTCCCCTCGTAGACCGCCCCGCACCTGTTCTCGGCCATCCGCATGTCGTTTGAGGCGTCCGTTGAGCTGTCGCCCATCGAGGGCCCTATCGAGGAGACGGCCGCGTATAGGACGTTCGCGTCCCGGTTGTAGGCGAGCCCCTCGGTCTTCGTGAATTCGGCTGTGGCGCCTAAGTACGCCCCGTATCTGCGCGCCTCAAGGAATGAGAGCGCAAGACGGGCCTCGCGCGCGTCTTTGAATTTCGCGGAAACGCCGGCGCCTTTACCGTCCCTTGGCCTTAGACAAAGGGCGCTTCCACCGGCCTTTACCATTTTAAAGCCGTTGCCGCACGGGCCAGACGGCGCTATCTCGAAGATGTCGCTGAATGAAGGTTTTTTTTCGATGACCGCCTTTATCGCCTCGTCGCGCCCGTGCCCGAGCCGCACCCAGGATATTCCGCCTGAACTCGATGCGCTCTCCCCTTCAGCCGTCCACTTTGCCATGTAGAGCGTGCCGCTGGATAAGTCCCGCGCCCTGTCGGCGACGAACATGAAAAACCCGGCGTAGGAGCCGTCGTCTGTAATGTATACCGTCCGCTCATCCGGCATTACGAGCGCCATCTCCGGAGAGTATTTTCCGAAGGCGTAGTGCTTGGCCCCGTTGACAATGCCTGAGCGCCCGTTGGAGTCGAGCGAGAGCTCGATAGAGTAGCCGTAGTTGTAGGGGGTGAAGCGTTCCGGGTCTTTGAGATAATCGTCACGTATGCCTTTGACGAAGGCGCACCAGGGGCTTAAATCCGCGGCAGGGGAGAAGGGCGGAGGCGAGTAGCCGCCGGTAAGGCGTCCGGCAAGGTCTTTTTCGCAGTGTCCTATGTGTCTCGCGGTCATCTCCTCGGTCTCTGTGTCGAATGCGAAGGCGTCGAGGAAGTAGTCTTCCTCCGAGGCGAGGGTGGTTCCCCACGGCGTCCTGGACGCCGAGCAGTTTATGAAAGACCCGCTCACCCGAGAGAAGTCGACGTGGTTGAAGCTCCGCGCAGTTAGCGAGCCGTCTTTGTTCCTTCCGAACTCGGTCACATAGGCCGCGCCCGGGGAGTCCTCGAACTGCGTGAGGAGAAAAAAGCGTCCTCCCCGCTCGAACGCGGAGTTGCCGTCAGGCCTGTTGCTTACGCGCGGGGCGCTCTTGCTTTTTAGGGCCGCTCCGTTGATGTCACGGAGCAGTCCGAAGGTATTGCCTTCCGCGTCCGTATCCCCGGCCCTGGCGAGCGTCCTGTAAGAGAGCGGGTATTTCTTGTCGCCAACGGCCATTGAGTGAGAGACGGTGACGGACAACCTCTCGTCGTCGGTCTCCGCGAGCTTAAGCGGCGAGAAGATGACTACGCCGGAGGCCAGCGCGACAAACGGCAGGGCGAGGACGATGAGCGTTATGAAGGGTAAGAAAGGTTTTTTCATCTATCAAACCGGCGGACCGGCCCGGCCTTCGACTTGATAGCAAAATAGTACAACACAACCCGTGAATGTGGAAGTTTTTTTACGGATGATAGTATGGGATGGGAATATGTGAGCATTCCTATCTCCGCCCTGACGCAGTCCTGGCCGGACGGGCAAATTCGTATCGAACGGTTGGGGAATTGACATATCCCATAGGCTCTTTTCAAGACTTTGGCCCTGCGCCGAGCAGTCAGGAAAAATAACAATTTTTAGAGGTAGCCTTGACTTAAAATCCGGATTTGATATATTGACGTGAATGCGGGTCGAGGCCTTCATACCGGCGCGGTACGGCTCAACAAGGCTCGAAGGCAAACCTCTCGCCGACATAGCCGGAAAGCCGATGATACAGCGGGTCTACGAGAGGGCCAAAGAGGCCCGGCTCGTGGACTCGGTCACGGTGGCGACGGACGACGAGAGGATCGCGGACGCGGTAGCCTCCTTCGGAGGCCGCGTTGTAATGACGTCTGCGTCTCACAGGTCGGGAACCGACAGGATCGCCGAGGCCGCCGGAAGGTCCGAGGCCTCCATAATAGTCAATGTACAGGGCGACGAGCCTTTGATCGACCCCGGCCTGATTGACGCGGCGGTCCAGCCCATGCTCGACGACCCGGCGATCGATCTGTGCACGCTTAAAACGCGCATCACCGATGTAGAGGAGTTCTTAAACCCCAACGCGGTCAAGGTCGTTACGGATAAGGACGGGTTCGCGCTCTATTTTTCAAGGAGCCCTGTCCCGTTCTCGAAGCTCCCTTTTGAGGAACGCGCCCCGGCATACAAGCACATAGGGTTGTACGTATACAGGAAAGATTTTCTCTTCGAGTTCTCGCGCATGAAACCAACGCCGCTTGAGGAATCCGAGAGCCTTGAGCAGTTGCGCGCGCTTGAAAACGGGCGGCGCATAAAGGTGATCGAGGTCTACTATAACCCGGTATCCGTCGATACGGCCGAGGACCTCGAAAAGGTCAAAGAGATATTCAGGTCGAGGTGAGGGTAGCCTGGGGAGGGGTCCGCGGGTGAAACGGGTGGTCCCGGCACCCATGCTGGACAGGCGTAAAAAACTTTTTAAAATCAACCAGTTTTCGAGTTATCTTGATAAGATATATCCAAACCCCCTTCCTTTATAGATAGCAAATAGAGAGGCATTGAATGAACGAGCCGAAAAGGCAGATAAAGACAAAATTCATATTCGTGACCGGCGGGGTCGTCTCCTCGCTCGGCAAGGGGCTGGCGAGCGCATCCATCGGAGCGCTCCTGGAATGCAGGGGCCTGACCATAACCCTTCAGAAGCTCGACCCGTATATTAACGTAGACCCCGGGACGATGTCCCCGTTCCAGCACGGCGAGGTCTTTGTGACCGACGACGGCGCCGAGACAGACCTTGACCTCGGCCACTACGAGAGGTTCACGAGCGCGAAGCTCACCCGCAGGAATAACTTTACGACGGGGCAGGTATACGATTCCATCATCACAAAAGAGAGGCGCGGAGACTACCTCGGGTGCACGGTACAGGTCGTACCGCACGTGACGGATGAGATAAAGGGGAAGATCTTAAGCCTCGCCAACAACGTCGACATAGCCATCATAGAGATAGGCGGCACCGTCGGCGACATAGAGAGCCTGCCGTTTTTAGAGGCGATAAGACAGCTCCGGTTCGACCTCGGCAAGGAAAACGTCCTCTACATACACCTTACGCTCCTCCCTTACATAGCCACGGCCCACGAGATAAAGACCAAGCCGACACAGCACAGCGTCAATAAGCTCCGCGAGATCGGCATCCAGCCAGACATACTCCTTTGCAGGTCCGACAGGCCCTTAAACGCCGACCTTAAGGGAAAGATCGCACTTTTCTGCAACGTGGAAAGGGACGCGGTCATCTCCGCCGAGGACGTAAAGTGCATCTACGAGGTCCCGATGGTCTTCCATCGAGAGGGGCTCGACGACAAGATAATAAAGTACCTGAACATCTGGACCCGCGCGCCGAAGCTCGAGCAGTGGGAGGAGATAGCCCGGAAGGCCGCGAACCCGAAGGGCGAGATTACGATAGGCATAGTCGGAAAATACGTGAACCTCCAGGACTCTTACAAGAGCCTCCATGAGGCGCTCATACACGGCGGGCTCGCCAGCAACTGCAAGGTGGACCTCGTCTACATCGATTCTGAAGAGGTCGAGAAAAAGGGCGTGGGTATCTTGAAGAGCATCGACGGGCTCTTGATCCCCGGCGGCTTCGGGAACCGCGGCGTGGAGGGCAAGATAGCCGCGATAAAATACGCCAGAGAGACAAAGATGCCGTTCTTCGGCATATGCCTCGGCATGCAGGTCGCGATAATCGAGATCGCCAGAGACCTCTGCGGGCTTAAGCACGCGAACTCCGCCGAGTTCGACCCCGAAACGCCGGACCCCGTCGTCGACATCATGGAGACGCAGAGGGGGATAAACGCCAAGGGCGGCACGATGCGCCTCGGCGCGTACCCGTGCGTTTTAAAGAAAGGCTCGAAGGCCCACTCGGTCTACGGCGCGACCGAAATAAGCGAGAGGCACAGGCACAGGTTCGAGGTGAACAACGCGTACAGGGCGGCCCTTGAGAAGGCCGGTGTCGAGTTCAGCGGCTTGTCCCCGGACGATTCGCTCGTTGAGATAATGGAGTACAGGCACCACCCGTGGTTCGTAGCCTGCCAGTTCCACCCCGAGTTCAAAAGCCGTCCCATGCAACCGCACCCGCTCTTCCGCGGCTTCGTAAAATCCGTCCTCCAGCACAAGGCCCTTGCCGCAAAGGGGCAGAAAGGCCCTGGCCGCGCCAAAAAGGCCTCTTCAGCCCTGCCGCGCAGGTCCAGGAAGCTTTCCCTGAATGAAGCAGATTAAGGTCGGCGGCTGTACCATAGGGGGAGGGGCGCCCGTATTCGTCCTGGGGCCTTGCGTCATAGAGGACGAGGCCTCGACCCTTGCCACCCTCGATGAGCTCAAACGGATAACCTCCGCCTTAGGCCTCCAGTTCGTCTTCAAGGCCTCCTATGACAAGGCGAACAGGACGTCTGTAAAGTCCTTCAGGGGGCCGGGCATTAAAGAGGGCCTGCGGATACTTAAAAAGGCGAGGGACGAGTTCAAGGTCCCGGTCTTGACCGACGTACACTGCAAGTCGGACGTAGCGGAAGTCGCGGAAGTCGTTGACGTCATCCAGATACCTGCCTTCCTTTCGCGCCAGACGGACCTCATTATAGAGGCGGCAAAGACGGGGCGCGCCGTCAATATAAAGAAGGGGCAGTTCATGGCCCCTGAGGACATCATCCGGTCGGTCGATAAGGCCGCCTCTACCGGGAACGATATGATAATAATCACAGAGCGCGGCGTGAGCTTCGGGTACAATAACCTCGTCGTGGATTTCAGGGCGCTCCCCATAATGAGGTCTTTGGGCTACCCTGTGGTATTCGACGCCACGCACAGCGTCCAGAGGCCCGGCGGGCTCGGCGCGTGCTCTGGCGGGGACAGGGACATGGCGCGTTATCTGGCGAGGGCCGCCGTCGCCGTAGGGGTAGACGGCGTATTCATGGAGGTCCACAAGGACCCGGACAAGGCGCTCTGCGACGGGCCGAACTCCATAGCCTTGTCCGGCTTAGAGGGGCTCTTGAAAGAGCTCTCTGCGATAGATTCCATCGTAAGGGGCTTTTCCGCAAAATGAAAAAAGACGCGTCCATTCGCGCGGCCAGGCGCGTCCTCGACATAGAGTCCCGCGCCGTAAGGGCCCTGAAGGACAGGCTCGATCCCAATTTTTCCAAGGCCGTTAATATGGCGCTTGGGGTGACAGGCAAGGTCGTCGTGAGCGGCATGGGCAAGAGCGGCATAGTGGGGCAGAAGATCGCGTCCACGCTCGCCTCGACCGGGACCCCGGCCTTTTTCCTCCACCCGGCCGAGGGTGTCCACGGCGACCTCGGGATGTTGATGGGGAACGACATCCTTATCGCCATCTCCAACTCCGGCGAGACGGAAGAACTCATAAAGATAATCCCGGTTGTGAAGAGGATAGGGGTAGCCATGATAGCCATGACCGGAAAAAAGAATTCCACCCTTGCAAGGCACGCGGACGCGGTCCTCGACATCGGCGTAAAGGAAGAGGCCTGCCCGCTGGGTCTCTCCCCAACCGCTTCTACTACGGCGTGCCTTGCCATGGGAGACGCGCTCGCCGTCGCGCTCCTTGAGAAGAGGGGTTTTAAGGCCGAGGACTTCGCCTCGCTCCATCCGGCCGGGGCGCTCGGCAGACGCCTTATGAAGGTAGAAGACCTCATGCACTCCGGGGTAAATATGCCGACGGTCTCTTCCGGCACGCGGATGAAGGACGCTATCATCGTTATGACCGGAAAGAGGATGGGGCTCGCCGGCGTATTCAAGGGGAGGAGGCTCTCCGGCATCATAACCGACGGGGACTTAAGGCGCGCGCTTGAGAAAGGCACCCCGGACCTGCTGAATAAGACCGTAGACGAGGTCATGACCAGGAACCCCAGGACCATAGAAAAGGGGGCGCTCGTTGAGGCGGCCCTTAAAAAGATGGAGGAACATTCCATTACCTCGCTTTTCGTCCTCGACGGCGCGGACGCCGTAGGGGTCGTGCATATGCACGACCTCATAAGGGCGGGGGTGGTTTAGCCGTGCGCCGTCAACAAGGAATCTTTCGGCAGGTGAAAAATATGGGAAAGGCCCGCCCTGGCGTGGTAAGCCGCGCAAATTTTTTTTCTAAATCAGGATACTTAATGCTTGACAGCCATTTTTAGGTTGTGTATAAGGGTATTGCATTTTTGAAGGAGGGCGGCTTCGCGTGTACGATGTGTCGAGCGGGCCTTCCCGGTTACCCTTCCGATGCAGTCTCCCGTTAAAACAAAACACAACTGAATACGGGCCTCAAAAGTTGCAGGGAGTCGGTCTTTTTTCGATGCAGTCCACCACGTCACCGAGGATGTAGCGTTGACTGATGAATTCGCCTATTAACAGCTCATAGGCTTTTTTGTAGCGACCGGGTCCCAAGCGCCGTAAAGCGGCGTTAATTCACCAGGGCAGTAATAAATATCTCAAACTTAAGAAGGAGGAAGAAAGGATGAAGAGAATCTTGTTGTCAGCTTTTGCAGTTGCCATCACCGCCGCGTGGGCTGTGCCCGTCAGTGCGGCAGATGTTTCCTTGAGCGGCCAGTACAGGCTCCGCGGCGAGTACAGGAACAACGTCGATTTTAACGATGATGCCGGCGACGACAGGGCCGCCTGGACGCAGAGGGTCAGGTTAACCGCCAACGCCAAGGCGACTGACGACACCTCGGTGAAGATCACCATTCAGGACACGAGGACCCTGGGCGCGACAGGCGTTCTTTCCGACGCCAGCACCAGCACCGCCATCACCAACGTCGTGGACCTCCACGAGGCCTATGTGAACATCTCGAACCTCCTCGAACAGCCGTTAACGCTCCGCGCCGGCCGTCAGGAACTCGCCTACGGCGACGAGAGGGTCATCGGCTCCTTCAACTGGTCGAACAACGGCAGGGCCTTCGATGGTTTCAAGTTCCTTTATTCGACGGACGCCGTCAACGTGGACTTCTTCCTTACCACGGTCTCCGAGGACTCGGTTGACACAGACGCCACCTTGAACGACGACTCGGACTTTAACGGTATCTACGCGACCCTGAAGCAGGTCATCCCGAACAACACGCTGGACGTCTACCTCCTCCACCAGACCGACAACTCTAACCTCACCCGCTACACCGTTGGCGCGAGGCTTAAGGGCGCGGCCGCGGGCGTAGACTACACCGTAGAGCTCCCGTTCCAGACCGGCGAAGAGACCGCCACGACCGATATCAGCGCGTGGGCGCTCGCGGTTAAGGCCGGCTACACCCTCCCGACCGCTTTGAAGCTCAGGGTCGGCGGCGAGTTCGACATGGGTAGCGGCGACGACGACGCCACCGACAACGAGAACGGCACCTGGACGGACCTCTACCCGACCAACCACGCCCACTTCGGCTATGCCGATGTGACCGGCGCCAACAGCTGGGCCAACCTTACCTCCTGGAGCGTAAACGGGACCCTCGATCTGAACGAGAAGACCAAGCTCTATGCGGCCTACTGGAACTACACCAAGACCGAAGTCGTCTCCGGTGCTGAGGACGCGGTCGGCAGCGAAATCGACGTGACCGCGACCTACAAGTACAACAACGCGGTAACTGCCGAAGTCGGCGTATCCCGCTTCTTCGTCGACGACGCCACTGCGGTGGATGGCGACGACCAGGACTGGGCGTACCTTATGCTTACGGCCAACTTCTAATCTAACGATTGGAAGCAGTTTCGCAGTATCAAAGAGGGGCAGGGTAACCTGCCCCTCTTTTTTTTTGCGGACCAGAGGCTCGTTGATTTGATAAAAGCCTTTTTTCTGCAATAAATCCCCTCATATACCCTAATGCCCTTTTCAGGCTGACCCAGTCAGAAATTCTTTGATTTTAAAGGCCGGATACTGACAAAAGTCATTTAATACGCACCCCTATCTTTATTATATTAAGGCGAAGCAAATTCGAAAGGAGGCAGGGCTATGCACGAGAAGAGGGAAGACGGGCCTATCCCGGCAGGGCAGAGGTTTTACGACAACATCTTTTTGCTTCTGGTCCTGGGGGTTGTAGTCCCTACGTTAATCTATACGGTTTGGGGCCTTGTGGAGATTATGTACATCCCCAGACTGCCCATAGTCCCCTAAGGAGGAAGGAAATGGCGATTCATGAGCCCGAGAGAATATGGTGGAACCCGCTTAGCAAGGATGAAAGGGTATGGGTCGGCGTAGCGCTTATCTGGATGCTCGTCTCCTTTATATTCATGCCGGTCTATCACCTGGTAGGTTCGCAGAACCCGCCTTCGACGACATACTCGGTCAAGGCCGATGACTTCGACAAGCTCGTCGAGGGTATGGTAGGCAAGTACAAGGTGGGAGAGGAGAACGGCTTTCCGGTAGTCCACCCGGACCCCTCGGAGCCCGTCTTCATAAGGGCCTCGATGTGGCAGTGGTACCCGATACTCGAGCTTGAGAAGGGCAAGACCTACAAGGTGCACCTCTCGTCGATTGACATCCAGCACGGGTTTTCGCTCCAGCCGATAAACATGAACCTGATGGCCCTGCCCGGCTACGACTATGTGATCAAGCTCACGCCCACCTCAACGGGCGAGTTCCACATAGTCTGCAACGAGTACTGCGGGGTCGGCCACCACACGATGGTCGGAAAGATGTACGTAAAGTAATCTGAAGAGACAGGAGGCCTGAAATGCCGAAATACGACCACAGAGAAGAGATGGAGGCGCCTGGGGTATTCGTCCTGGCGCTCATATTCCTCGCGGTGTTTATTGTGATATGGTTCGCCCACCTCAAATGGCTCTCGAACATCTGGGGCATACAGTAAGATCGCGGTTTTAAGCGTTTTGAGCCGGCGCGCCTGTAAGACAGACCGGAAGAATCAGCTTTTGGACGCGCGCCTGAAGGACGTTCCTCAGGAAAGTCATTTTCCTGAAGACAGGGCCATGTATAATACGGCCTGAAAAGACGATCAGAGGCAGGCGCACGGTTAACTTTGAATTGGAGGTGTTAGACAGATATGGCAAATACTGACTTCAGGACATGTTCCCTGTCCGGGCTCAAGATACACAGGAGCAGCGAGCTCCTGATCCGGTGGAACCTGATAGCGGCCTTCGCGACCCTGGCCGTCGGCGGGCTCATGGGCCTCCTGGTGCTCCTCACGAGGTGGCCGAGCGTGCACCTCCTGCCGGTTGAGCACTATTACAGGTTCCTTACGGCCCACGGCCTGGACGCGCTGCTGGCGTGGATAATCTTTTTTGAGATTGCGCTTGTCCACTTTACGTCCGCCGTGCTTCTCGGCACGCGGTCTTACGTGACTTGGCTCGGCTGGGTGGCCTTCGCGCTCATGCTCATAGGCGGGGCGCTCATCAACACGATAGTCGTCCTCGGCAGGGCAGACGTCATGTTCACGTCGTACGTGCCGCTCAAGGCGGACCCGCTCTACTACCTCGGCGTGATCCTCTTCGCCGTCGGCGCCCTCATCGGGTTCATACATTTTTTCATAAACATAGTCCTTTCAAAGAGGGACGGCGGGTTTAAGAGGTCGCTCCCGCTCGGGAGCTTCGGACTCGCCGCCGCGAGCATCATCGGCATCCTTACCCTCGCACACGGCGCGGCCATATTCCTCCCGACGCTCCTCTGGTCGATGGACGTCATCCCGACGATAGACCCGTCGGCTTACAGGCTCGTATTCTGGGGCCTCGGGCATTCTTCCCAGCAGATCAACGTCTGCGCGATGGTCGCCGTATGGTACATGACCTCCGCCTTCGTCGTTGGCGGCAAGCCCGTTAACGAGAAGCTCTCAAGGACGGCGTTTGTCCTTTATATACTCTTCATAAACCTGGCCTCAGAGCACCACCTTCTTGTCGACCCGGTCCTCTCCAGCTGGCACAAGGTTGTGAACACGAGCTACATGATGCATCTGGCCGTGCTCGCCTCCATGATACACGCCTTCGCCATACCCGCCTCGATGGAGGTGGCTTTAAGGAAGCAGGGCTACACGAGGGGCCTCTTCGAGTGGCTTAAAAAAGCCCCCTGGGGTAACCCGGCATTCTCGGGCGTCATCATCTCGATAGTCCTCTTCGGGTTCCTCGGCGGCATCACCGGCGTCATATTCGGGACAGAGCAGTTCGCCATTATCCGCCACAACACCTTCGCGATAACCGGCCACTTCCACGGCACCGTCGTCGCGGGCACGACCATCGCCTTCATGGCGTTCACATACCTCCTTATCCCCTTCATCTTCAAGAGGGAGCTTATCTGGAAGGGGTTCGCCTCTATCCAGCCGTGGCTCTACGGGGCAGGGGTGGCCACGCTCTCCATCGGCATGATGAGCGCCGGTTCCTTCGGCGTGCCGAGAAGGCACTATGACATCACATTCTCCGGCGCCCCGTTCTCATTCACCTTCGACCCGGCGATCGACATGTTCATGTCGATGATGGGTGTCGGGGGCGTGCTTGCCGCCGCCGGCGGGTTCCTCTTTATACTCATCGCCTTCGGCTCGATCATATTCGGAAAGAAGATGGAACAGCGGTAGACGGTTCTTAAGCAAGGCCGCGCCTTTCGGCGCGGCCTTTTTTTTTAGCCGCGCCGCTGTTGTTGCGGGCCTTGTGATGATATGATAACCGTTGACAGGCTATAGTGGATGAAACGCCGGACGAGAGGCACTCCGTTCTCACATCCCTTCGGCAATTGATAAAAATCATACAATACGCCCTCCTCATGCTGTAAATTGGCCTTGTGACCCGAGTGCAGAGCGCGTCCCCCTTTTTTATAATCCGAGGAGCCTCCCGATGTGCATCAAAAAAAACCGCGCGATATTCGTCTCGGCAGCGGCGCTTATCATCTTCGCACTTTCAGGCTTCGGCGCCTCCGCCAAGGACGCGGACATGCAGGAGCTCAAGGACGCCTTTGACGCATCCGTTGCCGTTGAGGGGAAAAGAGTCGGAGACTACGGGCTCATCGACCAGGACGGGCGGCGCTTCACTCTCTCAGATTATTTCAAGGGGAGCGGAAAGCCGCTCGTCGTAAGCTTCATCTACACCTCCTGCCCGGAGGTCTGCCCGACCATAACCGCCAGGCTTAAATCAGCGGCGGATAACGCAAGGGCGAAGTTCGGAGACAGGTTCAGAGTACTCTCGGTCGGATTTGACGCCGAAAACGACACGCCCGCCGCGCTCAGAAAATACGGGCTTAAATACACGAAGGACTTCGCCTCGTTCACCTTTGCGGCGGCCTCCCCGGAGACCGCAAGGAGGATGACCGAGGACTTCGGTTTCTTCTGGAGGAAGAAGGCCGACGGGAGTTTCGACCACATAGACATGGTGACTGTCGTGAACCGCGACGGGGTCATATACAAGCAGGTCTACTCGATGAGGACCCAGGGCGCCACCCTCGGCTCCAGGCTCGATGAACTCCTGACCGGCAAGCCCATAGGCAAGGGAGACGCGTCGCTCATAGACAAGCTTAAATACTTCTGTTACAGGTACGACCCGTACACCGGGGAGTACGTGCTGGATTACCCCGTCTTTTTAAGCGTCTTCATACAGCTCGCCGTGATACTCGCCATAGTCTACGCGGTCTGGGGAAAGAGGATCATGGCGCGCATCAGGAAGGGTTAGGGGATGGAAATGGGAGAAAAAAGGGGGTTCACAGGCGCGGGTCCTGCTGAAAGGGCATGGCTCGCAATCGAGAGGCTTCTAAACGGCGTAGTCGAGTCCGAGTACAACCCGCTCTATTATCTCGGCGCCATTAGCATATTCTTCCTCTGGATAATACTCGTAACAGGCGTGTACCTCTTCCTCTTCTACGACATATCGGCAAGGGGCGCGTACGCGTCCGTCCAATCGCTCACGATAACGCAGTGGTACCTCGGCGGCGTCATGAGGTCGCTCCACAGGTACTCATCCGACGGCCTTATAATAACGATGCTCCTCCACGCCTTCCGGTGTTTCATTACAGGCAGGTACAGGCACTGGAGATGGCTCGCCTGGGTCTCCGGCGTCGCCATCGCCTGGGTCATATGGATAGGCGGCATCTTCGGCTACTGGATGGTCTGGGACGAGCGGGCCAAACTAATAGCGACGCTTTCGGCGCGGATGATAGAGAGCATCCCGATATTCGGTCTGCCTTTGTCCCTCAACTTCGCGCGCGTGGAGAGCCTCACCGACCAGCTCTTCTATATAATCCTCTTTATACACTTCTCGACCGCGTTCCTCCTCTTCATCCTCATCCTCGTTCACATAGCGAGGGTGACCAAGGCGGTCATAAACCCGCCGAGGGTCGCGGCATACGGCATAATCATCGCGCTCCTCGCGCTCTCGTTCATAAAGCCGGCTCTAAGCGGGGCCCCGGCGGACCTGAGGAGGCTCTCGGAGGCGGTCCCGTTCGACTGGCTCTTCATGTTCATATTCCCGTTCCTGAACTGGGTCTCCGCGCGCTCCCTCTGGGGCTTTATCGTGGCAACGACGCTCATCCTGGCCGTCGTCCCGTGGCTGGGCAGGAGGAACAGGAAGCCCCCGGCGAAGGTCGCGCTCGAGAACTGCACCGGGTGCGAGCTCTGCATGGAGGACTGCCCGTACCAGGCTATTATGATGAGGCCGAGGACCGACGGACTGTCTTACCCCCTGGAGGCCGCGGTGGTGGCGAAGCGTTGCGCGAGTTGCGGGATATGCGTCGGGGCCTGCGACTACAAGGCCATCGACCTCCCGGACATGACCGAGGGGACGGTAAAGGCCGAAATAGTGAGGCTTGCTTCCGAGCTCAAGGAGAAGGCCGAAGGGAGAAGGGTCATGGTCTTCGCCTGCGCGAAAGGCCCCGGGCCAGGCTTACTATCAGGCGGCAATGGAACCATCAACGGCTTAGACTGGGCCCGCGTCGTCGCGCTCCCCTGCATAGGGATGCTCCAGCCCTCGATGATCTCGAGTGCGCTAGACAGGGGCGTTGACGGCGTATTTATCGCCTCATGCGCGGAGGGGGACTGCCATTACAGGAAAGGGGCCGACTGGCTCTCTGCCAGGCTCGCCGGTTTCAGGCCGCCTGTCGTGAAAAAATCCCTGGACAGGTCCCGGATAAGGATTGAATACCTCTCGGCCGTCGAGGGGGGAGCGTTCATAAAGGGTCTCACCGCCTTCAGGGAAGGCCTCAAGGCAAGGAGTTAGGTAGATATGTGGGTAGCAGGCGTATTGCTCGCGTTCATATTGCCGGTCATATACATCGTCATAAAGGAATGGCGGCGGAAGAAGGCCTCGGAGAAGGACAATGGCCTTCCCGTGAAAAAGAGACCGTTGGACCGCAGGGCCCTCGCCGGGGTCTCCGTAATACTCTTTGCGATCATACTCCCGTCGGTCTGGCTCTCCGACATCTCTTACTCATTTTACAGGAAAGAGGCCGCCGCGTTGAAGGTCGCCTTCAAGCACTCCGGGGGCAGGGTCGCCGAGTGCGACGAGGCCGACCTCATAAAGAAAGAGGGAGAGAGGTACAGGCGGGAGCTTAAGGACACGAGGCAGGTGAAGATGAGCATGTCGAAGCTCGGCGGTTGTTCGAGGGAGAGACACCCGGTCGTCGTGGAGCTCTACATGGACGGCAGGAAGCTGCTTGACAGGGCCTACGCGCCGACGGGCCTTAAGAGGGACATGGCCTCTTACGTATTCGAGGAGTTCCTGATAGAGCCCGGCTTGCACAGGGTAGAGGCGAAGCTCTACAGGAGCGGCCCCGGCAGACCAGCCGATTTTTCGCTCGACCACGCGATGGAATTGAGGGCGGGCGAGATAAGGGTCGTAAGGTTCGACGAGAAGGAGGACGCGTTATTGATAGAGTGATAAGGCGGTCTTCGCTTAACGCCCTATCTTCGAGCCCCTCCCCTCCCGCAGGCCCCCCCAGAAAAACCTTGTAAGTACGCCCCTTTTCTTATAATATCCAGGTAAATAGGCGCTCTTTGGGGACTGTGATGAGATTCGGCATAAGGACGAAGCTCCTCGTCTTCGCCACCCTTGTATGGGCGGTGATATTCGGGGTATACAGCTTCTATATATATCATGAGAGGATCGAGCAGACGAGGCGTATGGCGCTGATGGCCGCCGACCTCCTCTCCAGGAAGATCGCGGCCGACAGGCAGTACTACGCCTCGACCGTGGTCAAGAGGGCGCTCGAGGCCGGCCTCACCGTAACAGGCGCCTACCAGAACGACCCCAAGGCCATACCTCTGCCCACCACGTTCATAAAAGAGGTCTCCAAATCATTAGGGTCCAGAGGCGGCCTCCACATGGAAATAGTCAGCCTGTACCCCATAAACCCGGCTAACGCGCCCAGGGACGCATTCCAGCAGGAGGCGTTGGAGATATTCGCAACCGGGGCAGAGGCGCGCCATTACAGTTTTGAGGACTTCGAAGGCATGGCGTCCGTCAGGTATATGATACCGGACATAGCGACGTCCCAGACATGCGTAGACTGCCACAACAACAACCCGGGGTCCCCCAAGACCGATTACAAAATAGGCGACGTCGCCGGCGCCCTTGAGGTGGTCGTCCCCATAGAAGGCGAGATGCACGCGGCTATGGACGACATCCTGCGCTCCATACTCTACGGCTTCGCCGTCGTTCTCTCCATGGGCCTCGTCGGGCTCGCCTTCATACGGAAGGTCGTCACCTCCCCGGTATTGAGCCTTGTGGACACGACGAGACAGCTCGCCTCCGGGGACCTGACGGCCGTGGCCGTGGTAAAGTCAGGTGATGAGCTCGGGCTCCTCGCCGCCCAGACGAACGAGCTCGCCAGGAACTTAAGCGTCGTGATAGAGGGCATAAGGAAGACGTCGGACGAGGAGACCGAGATTACCTCGGGCCTTAAGGAGGTCAGGAGGCGGATAATAGACGGCGCCACGCGCCAGGGCGCGGCGATAGACTCCATAGGCGGGAACATGGATGGGCTTAACGCGACGATAGTCGAGATAGCCAGGTACTCAGAGACTCTCGCCGCCTCTGTGGAGAAGGGGGCGGCGTCCGTCCTCGATCTCGGCGCCTCGGTCGCCGACGTCGTCGATAACATGGACTCGCTCTTGTCCAGCGTGGATGAGACCGCCGCCTCCACGCGCGACATGTCGTTTTCGATAAAGGAGATATCAGAGAACATCGAGAGCCTCTCGTCCTCCGTCATGCAGGTGTCGTCGTCCATGACGCAGATAAACGCCCGGATACGGGAGGTCGAGACTAACGCGGCTGAGGCTTCCCGGTTCGCCGACGACGTCATAAGGGACGCCAACGCCGGGCTCTTTGCCGTCGAATCCACCATAGACGGGATAATACGGACAAAGGACATAACGCGGGAATCGACCGGGATAATAAACAGCCTGTCCGAGAAGATAAAGGAGATAGGAAAGACGCTCGATGTCATCAGGGACGTCGCCGAGGAGACGAACCTGCTCGCCTTAAACGCCGCCATCATCGCGGCCCAGTCCGGAGAGCACGGCAAGAGCTTCTCGGTAGTATCGAACGAGATCAAGGACCTCGCCGAGAGGACTTCGACCTCCGCGAAGGAGGTCTCCGAGATAATCGACGCGGTCGAGATCGAGTCGAACAGGGCCGTAAAGGCGATGGATAAGGGGTGCCTGAGCGCCGAGGAGGGCGTAAAGCTCTCGATGGAGGCCGGAGAGGGCTTGAAAAAGATAGTAAGCTCCGCCAAAAAGTCTACCGAGAGCGTGCGCGAGATAGCACGCGCCTCGGTCGAGCAGGCCAAGGAGATAAACCTGGTCGTCGAGGCTACTGGGAAGGTCGCGGAGATGACCAGGAGGATCGTGAACGCCACGCAGGAGCAGGCGAAGGGGAGCGAGCTCATAAACAGGGCCTCCGAGCGGCTCGCGAACATCGCCTACAGGGTCAAGGGCTCGACGAGGGCGCAGGCGGCGTCCGACAAGGAGATCACCGGGGCCATAGAGGACGTAATGAGGATGGTGAACTTCATAAGCAATATCATCCGTGAGCAGGAGAGGAACACCGCTAAAGTCGTGGACGCGATAGAGGCCGTCCGGATGTTCTCGGTCGAGAACAGGGACAGGGTCGTAGAGTCCGAAAAGGCCTTCGGGCGGCTCATCCAGCTCAACCGCGACATGAGCGAGAGTGTCGCCAGGTTCAGGCTCGATAAATAGGTCTTTTATCCTTGTATTTCAGCGGGTTGAGCATGGGCTGGCAGGGACGCCTTTTTTGTTGCAAGGGCCGGTCGAATCCCTTATAATACGTGAGAAGTAATTGAGTTTTTTGCCGATTTTTGCCCCAAAGGCCCGCTAAAGCCTTTCATTTAGTCCTTTTATCGTATTTTCTTCTCAGGCGGGCCGCCCGTTGCCTGCAAGGGCGTGTTCCACCGCTATTTGGCTGATTCCAGGAAGCAGAGGCCTTTTCGCGAGAGTGGCGGAACTGGCAGACGCGCCAGACTTAGGATCTGGTGGGCAACCATGGGGGTTCGATTCCCCCCTCTCGCACCAGTTGAGGTTTGAAGCGTATGGGTTGCTTAAGGCCCTCGTACTTTATATAAAAAAGAAATCATGGAAAGGTATGGGAAGAGATGCAGAAGACAGAGTTGAAGATCTCGGTTGAGGAATTAAGCCCGGTAAAGAAGAGGCTCGACATCACGGTCCCGGCGGAGGCGGTAAAAAGGGAGCTGGATTCGGCCTACAAGTCATTGAGGTCGTCGGTCAATATAGCCGGGTTCAGGAAGGGCGCGGTGCCGATGAACATACTCAAGGCCAGGTTCTCGGGCCACGTCCATGAGGACGTAGTAAAGAAGCTCATTGAGAACGCTTACCCGCACGCGCTTAGCGAAAAGGCGATACAGCCGGTCGACGCCCCTAAGGTCGAGATAAAGACGGAGACGCTTGAAGAGGGCAAGGAATTTGCCTTCTCCGCAATCGTCGAGGTCTCGCCCGCGCTTGTGATAGACGGCTACATGGGCATGAAGCTCGATAAAAAGGCGATAGAGGTCACCGACAAGGACGTCGAGGACGGCATACAGAAGCTGAGAGAGGTTAAGGCCGGCTTCAAGGACGTGGAGAGGCCCGCAAAGGACGGGGACCTCGTAGTCGTGGACTTCGAGGGCTTCATGGGGAACGAACCGGTCAAGAACACCAAGTCCGTGGATTACCCCGTCCTCCTCGGTGAAAAGACGCTCCTGCCCGGCTTCGACGAGGCATTGAGGGGCGCTTCCAAGGGCGAAGACAAGGAGGCTGACATAAGCTTCCCGGACAATTACAGCGAAAAAACTCTCGCCGGAAAAGAGGCCCGGTTCAAGATGACCGTAAAGGCCGTGAAGGAAAAGGGACTGCCGGAGCTGAACGTTGATTTCGCCAAGTCGGTCGGGTGCGAAGACATCGAGGGGCTCGCCGACAAGGTAAAAAAAGAGCTTGCGGACGTGAAGGAGACCCACGATAAGGAGAGGCTCAAAAACGAGATACTCGACAAACTCATCGAGGCGCACCCTTTCGACGTCCCTGACGCCATGGTGAACAGGTATCTGGGCGTAATACTCAACCGGGTAATAGACGGCATGAAGCAGGGGTCCTATAACCCCGGCGACCAGGGCCTCTCGATTGAGGAGCTTAAGGGCAAATACAGGGATATGGCCGTAAGGCAGGTAAAGGAGGACGTCGTCCTCGATACGATCGCGGCAAAAGAAAAACTTGAAGTTTCCCGCGAAGAGACCGAAAAGGCAGTAAGGAGCATCGCGGAGTCGAGGGGTGTCTCGTTTGAGTCCCTCATGGGCAGGATCGAGAAAGAAGGGGCGCTCGAGATAATAAAGGACGGGATGAAGCACGAGAAAGTATTCGATATCATTTTAGGCGCAAGCTCTGCCGCTTAGACCGGCCTGACAGTCCGTTTGGAAACCCGGAACGCGCGAGGCGGTTTCCCGAGGCCTCAGACAAGCTGACGCGAGGCCCGGTTGGGGTATGGAAGATAGGGGACGATGGGCTCCGGCGTACTTGTATGTACGGCAGGGCCCAGGGCATTTCTGCCTGCAGGGCAGATAGATGGACTTTGCCGGCGGTTAAGCCAAATAACCAGAACCAAGGAGGCCGCATGACTTTGATCCCGATGGTTGTAGAGCAGTCCGGCCGCGGAGAGAGGGCCTACGACATATATTCGAGGCTCCTTAAGGACAGGATAATCTTCCTCGGGTCCGCCATCGACGATAACGTTTCCAACCTGATAGTCGCGCAACTCCTCTTCCTCGAGTCCGAGGACCCGGAAAAGGACATACACATCTACGTAAATTCCCCGGGCGGGCTCGTCTCAGCCGGGCTCGCCATCTACGATACCATGCAGTATGTGAAACCCGACGTCTCGACGATCTGCATAGGACAGGCCGCCTCGATGGGCGCGCTCCTCCTCGCCGGAGGCACGGCGGGAAAACGCTTCGCGCTCCCGAATTCCAGGATACTCATACACCAGCCCCTTGGCGGCGCCCAGGGGCAGGCGACCGAAATTGACATCCAGGCGAGGGAGATACTGCGCATCAGAGAGGAACTCGCCAGGATAATGTCCAGGCACACGGGCCAGCCGATTGAAAAGGTCCATAGGGACACCGAGCGGGATTTTTATATGACTGGGCAACAGGGCGTTGAATATGGTATAATTGATAAGGTCATTGAGAAAAGGGTTTCAGTCGAACCGGTTAAACCAAGGTAAAATAAGCGGAATTTTTCACGGCTGTGGCGGCTTAAGCGATTTTGAAAATAAATGTTGAAAATACTCTTAAGCTAATATCTTTTCTCAAGCGCTTGGAGGACTGAGATGTCAGTTGGCAAAAAGGGCGGTAATTATCTGACCTGTTCGTTTTGCAGCAAGGGGCAGGACGAGGTAAGGAAGCTCGTAGCCGGGCCGATGGTCTATATATGCGACGAGTGCATCGAGCTCTGCAACGATATAATCGCCGAGGAGTACGAGAAAGAGGAGTTCAAGAAGCGCGAGCACACGATCCCCAAGCCGACCGAGATTAAAAAGGTCCTTGACGAGTATGTCGTCGGCCAGGAACACGCCAAAAAGGTTTTGTCCGTAGCGGTCCACAACCACTACAAGAGGATAGAGTCCAAGGTCGCGCTCGGAAACGTAGACCTCCAGAAGAGCAACATCCTCATAGTCGGCCCGACCGGCTCCGGAAAGACGCTCCTGGCGCAGACGCTCGCCAAGATCCTGAACGTCCCCTTCACCATAGCCGACGCGACGACCCTTACAGAGGCCGGATACGTCGGAGAGGACGTCGAGAACATAATCTTGAGCCTCCTTCAGAACGCGGAATACGACATAGAGCGGTGCCAGAAGGGCATCGTCTACATAGACGAGATAGACAAGATAGCGAGGAAGAGCGACTCGCCGTCCATTACAAGGGACGTTTCAGGCGAGGGTGTCCAGCAGGCGCTCCTTAAGATAATCGAAGGGACTGTCGCGAACGTCCCGCCCAAGGGCGGCAGGAAGCACCCTCAGCAGGAGTTCCTGCAGGTCGATACGACGAACATACTCTTTATCTGCGGGGGCGCGTTCAACGGTCTCGATACCATCATATCGCAGAGGGTGGGCAAGAGGTCCGTGGGTTTCAGCACCGATGCGAAAAAGCCGGTCGAGCCCAGCATAGCCAAGGCCCTCCACGACGTCGAGCCGCAGGATTTCCTCAAATACGGGCTGATCCCCGAGTTTATGGGCAGGCTCCCGGTGGTCGCGGTCCTCGACGAGCTTGAGGAAAAGGACCTCGTAAAGATACTGATGGAGCCCAAGAACGCGATAATAAAACAGTACCAGAAGCTCTTCGAGTTCGAGAACGTGAAGCTCAAGTTCTCGGAAGGCGCCCTTACGGCCGTAGCCAGGGAGTCGATGAGGAGGAAGGCCGGGGCCAGAGGCCTCCGGGCCATACTCGAGAACGTAATGCTTGACACGATGTACGAGATCCCCTCGCAGTCCAATATCAAGGAGTGCATCGTAAACGAGGACGTAATCCTCGAAAAGGCGAAGCCGATAATCGTATACGGCAACAGGGCCGAGACGGCTTGACGGCCCTTCGGCCGGCGCCGGATAAAAACTCTTGAACGGACGCCCCATGACCGGCGGCCAGTTCTCCGGGTGAGCAGATGATCTTTTTGAATGGAGGTAGAAATTTGAAGAACGATAAAATGGTAATACCGTTGATCCCGCTCCGGGACATAATCATATTCCCGTACATGGTGGTGCCGCTCTTTGTGGGAAGGGATAAGTCCATAAAGGCCCTTGAGCACGCCATGAGCCACGACAAGTCCATACTGCTCGCGGCCCAGAAGAAGGCCAAGACCGAGGAGCCCGGCTCGGACGACATCTACGAAGTCGGCACGCTCGGCACCATACTCCAGCTCTTAAGGCTCCCGGACGGGACCGTCAAGGTCCTTGTCGAGGGCAAGAAGCGCGCGCAGATAAAGGAGTTCGTATCCGAGGACGAGTGTTTCATGGTCTCGGTCGAAGAGATAGAGGAGGGGATAGACGAGACCGTGGAGACCGAGGCGCTCATCCGTTCGGTCGTTAAATCCTTCGAGTCCTACGTGAAGTTCAACAAGCGCATCCCTCCCGAGATGATAATGAGCGTTTCATCCATCGAGGACCCTTCGCGTCTCGCGGACACCATGGCCTCGCACCTTACCATCAAGCTCGAGGACAAGCAGACGCTCCTTACCATATCGTCCCCGACGAAGAGGCTGGAGCGCCTTTACTCCATCATGGAGAGCGAGATAGAGATACTCGAGGTCGAGCAGAAGATACGCCAGAGGGTCAAGCGCCAGATGGAGAAGACCCAGAAGGAGTATTACCTGAGCGAGCAGATGAAGGCGATCCAGAAGGAGCTCGGGGAGAAGGACGAGTTCAAGAGCGAGATACAGGAGTTCGAGGAGAAGTTAAAGTCCAAGAAGATGTCGAAGGAGGCCACACGGAAGGCCAAGCAGGAGTTGAAGAAGCTCCGGCTCATGTCCCCGATGTCCGCCGAGGCGACGGTCTCCAGGAACTACATAGACTGGATGGTGACCCTGCCCTGGGACCACGAGACCGAGGAGAAGAAGGACATCTCTGAAGCCGAGCGCGTCCTCGAGGAAGACCACTACGGCCTTAAGAACGTAAAGGAGCGCATCGTAGAGTACCTCGCGGTACGCGGCCTCGTAGACGAGATGAAAGGCCCCATACTCTGCCTCGTAGGCCCTCCGGGCGTCGGGAAGACGTCGCTCGCGAAGTCGATAGCCCGCGCCACCGGCAGGAACTTCGTCCGTCTCTCTTTGGGCGGCGTAAAGGACGAGGCCGAGATAAGGGGGCACAGGCGGACCTACATAGGCTCCATGCCGGGAAAGATCATACAGTCGCTTAAGAAGGCGGGATCGAATAACCCCGTATTCCTGCTGGACGAAGTCGACAAGATGAGCCACGACTTCAGAGGAGACCCGGCGTCCGCCCTACTTGAGGTCCTGGACCCTGAACAGAACCACACCTTTGACGACCATTATCTCGACTGCGACTATGACCTCTCGAAGATAATGTTCATAACGACCGCCAACTCCGTGCAGGGCATACCTTACCCGCTCCTCGACAGGATGGAGCTTATAAGGATACCAGGCTACACCGAGCTTGAGAAGCTACACATAGTCGAGAGGTTCCTCCTCCCGAAACAGCTCAAGATGCACGGGCTTACAAAAGAGAACCTCGACCTCGCAAAGGCGACGATCCTTACGGTCGTAAGGAGATACACGAAGGAGGCCGGCGTCAGGAACCTCGAAAGACAGATCGCCGCCGTCTGCCGCAAGGTTGCCAGAGAGATATTGAAGAAGGGAAGGGAAGCGAAGGTAGCGGTCTCGTCGAAGGCCATCCCCAAGTACCTGGGCGTCCCGCAGTACCGCTACGGCACGATCGAGAAGGCCGCTGAGATCGGCGTGGCCACGGGGCTGGCCTGGACCGAGGCCGGAGGAGAGCTCCTCCAGATCGAAGTCGCCCTCGTCCCCGGAAAGGGCAAGCTAATCATCACCGGCAAGCTCGGCGACGTCATGCAGGAGTCCGCCCAGGCGGCTATGACCTACATAAGGAGCAGGGCGACGGAACTCGGGCTTGAGAAGGATTTCTACCAGAAGCTCGACATACACATCCATGTGCCTGAGGGCGCTATCCCCAAGGACGGCCCCTCCGCCGGCATCACGATGGCGACGGCCATAGCCTCGGCGCTCATAAGGGTCCCGATAAGCAAGGACGTCGCCATGACAGGAGAGATAACGCTCCGCGGAAAGGTCCTGCCCATAGGGGGCCTCAAGGAGAAGCTCCTTGCCGCGCACAGGGCCGGCATCCCCAGGGTCCTCATCCCAATGGACAACGAGAAGGACATTAAGGAGATACCCGCGCAGATACTCAAGCAGGTGACGCCGATATTCGTCCAGCACATGGATGAGGTCCTCGTCCAGGCCCTGGTCGTCAAGGGCAGGGAAGAGATATTCAAGGGCGCTAAGCTTGAGAAGGAACAGCCGGCCACGCCTGCGGAACCCACGGCGAGCGACCATGTGATAAGGCATTGAGCGCAGTCGGACAAGAAAAATGGGCGCATTCACGCGTCCATTTTTCATTTCCGGCTTGACATTAGCCCTTAAAATTGTTAAATATCTATATTCCCCGTCAATAGACGGGGAATTCTTTTCGGTACAGTAGGGACAACGGGCGGGTAGCTCAGTTGGTAGAGCACAGCCCTTACAAGGCTGGGGTCACAGGTTCGATCCCTGTTCCGCCTACCAAGATTAAATTCAGTCTGCCTCTAAAAATCAGGAATTTTTAGCGGTAGACTCAAACTGGGGCCGTAGTTAAGTCGGTTATAACGCTGGCCTGTCAAGCCAGAGGGCGCGGGTTCGAGTCCCGTCGGCCCCGCCAGACACGAGAAGCGGCTGACCCCGAAAGGGGGTAGCCGCTTTTTTTTGCCCTGTCTGTAAGCAATGTTTACTTTTTTTCAAAAAGTTTCGTCGATTGATTTAGCCAGACTTGTCACGAGGCATACCGCCTCATTATTCCGCTCAAAAGCCCCATTTGAGCCTCAAGCCCGCCATCTATCCGCCGATAAGTTACTGTGAGCAAAAAAAACGCACCTAAAATCCAAATCGCGCGGGTGACCCTATGAACACTGTTACAGCTCAAAACGTAGTCCGTGAAAACGTGTTGGACCGGAAAGACGCCTTGAGGGAAAAAGTGAACGGGATGATGAACGTCTCGACAGTCCCTACAGTACTTAAGAAGATAATGGACCTTACCGGCAACCCGAACACCGTCATACACGACCTCGTAAAGGTCATAGAGCGCGACCAGGCGATAGCGATGAGGGTAGTAGCCGCCTCCAACGCCGCATACTACGGTTTTTCCGGAAAGATAAGGACCATCTCGCAGGCCATCCTCATACTCGGCTTTGATCTCGTCCGCGGGCTCGCCATAACGACCACTGTATTCAACTCCATGCCCGCGAAGGAGAAGGAGCGCCTCCTGGAGCTCTGGGCGCATTCGTTCGAGACGGCCCAGGCCGCGGCCTTGATAGCCCAGAGGACCGGCGCCATCGAGAAGGAGTCAGCTTTCCTTGCCGGGCTATTTCACGATATCGGCAGGCCGGTCCTCCTCCAGGCCTGCGAAATTGAGGGCGGCATCAGCCCCTTTGACAGGAATACGCTCGAAAAGGAAGAGGCGGCCTTCGGGGCGAACCACGCCGAGGCCGGCTCGTGGTTCGCCGGGAGGTTCAAGCTCCCGGAAGACAGCACGCTCGCCATACTCTACCACCACAACCCCGAGGCCTGCGCGAAACCGCAGAAGCTCCCCCACATGGTCGCGATAATCTATCTCGCCAACCGGATAGTCGCCGGAAAGGACGCACCTGCGCAGTCCCCTGACCACGAGGGCATACTCGCCTCCCTCAAATTGACGGGGGAAGACCTCCTCTCGATGGGCGAGGAGATAGCGGGTTTCAAGGAGACGGTGAGGTCGTATTATATTTAAGGGCGCTACGACCCTATCCTGCCTGAGCGGATGGACCGGCGCGGGCGGCATCACCTTCGCTCGTCCTCTCCGGACTTAAAGCCGGTTCATTACCTTTGACTTGCCCCCCGTTATCTATAAGCCCCTGCGACGCGCCGTAAATGGAAAAGGGCCGCTCTCTTAACCCCTCGGGTATTTAGGGCCTTGCCCTGCCTGCCCGGCCATTGCCGCCGCCTCTTGCCACTTGACAACAGGGGCCTCCTGCTGTGATAATAGTCCACGTCATTCGTCCGTAACTTTGCTGAAATTAAAGGAAAATTTAACCATCTGAGGCCTTTGGGCTCGCCCCTTTGCTTAACCCATGATACAGCTTTTCCATATTACAAAGAGCTTCGAGGGGGCCTTCGCCCTCGCGGACATCTCCCTTAAGATCGACAAGGGGGAGTTCCTCTTCATTACAGGGCCGTCCGGCGCCGGGAAATCGACCCTCCTTAATATCATCTTCGGCTCCGAGCAACCGACAGAGGGGCAGATAATCCTCGACGGCAGGAATTATTTTAAGATCCCGAGGAGCGAGGTTGCGATACTCCGCAGGCGCATCGGGTTCGTCTTCCAGGACTTCAAGCTCCTCCCGGCGAGGACCGTATTCGACAACGTCGCCTTGTCCTTGAAGGTCATGGGTGTCGGCCCGCGCGAGGTGCGGAACCGGGTTTTGAGGATGCTCTCGTTCGTAAAGCTCCAGCACAGGGCGAACTTCAAGGCGATGAGCCTCTCGGGGGGGGAACAGCAGAGGGTGGCGATAGCCCGCGCGCTTGTCAAGGAACCGGCGATAATACTGGCGGATGAGCCCACAGGCAACCTCGATCCCGCGCTCTCTATAGAGACGCTCGAGCTCTTCAAAGAGGTGAACAGCAGGGGCACGACCGTTGTAGTCGCCTCGCACGACAAGAACCTGATTGAGAGGTTCGGCCGGCGCGTAGTACGCCTTGAGAACGGGAGGCTCGCTTCCGATGGCCGGTAGCCTGAAGGGCGCTAACATCTTCTATATCTTCTCGGACGCCGTCCGCTCCATAAGGGAGAACCTCGCTACAACCGTACTTACCGCCCTTACCCTCGGCTTTTCACTCTCCATATTCGCCGTCTTCGTATTCGTCTTTTTCAACATGAGGTCCGTCATAAACAGCTGGGGCGACAGGACCCAGATAGTCGCGTATGTGTTGGACTCGACGGAAGCCCCGCAGGCGATGCGGGACGCCATCATGCGCGTCCCGGGCGTCCGCTCCGCCGAGTTCGTCTCGAGGGAAAAGGCGTTGGGTGAGCTTAAGGAAGAGCTCAAGGGGCACGAGGCGATACTCGAAGGGGTGGATGAGAACCCGCTCCCGGCCTCCTTCGAGATAAGGGTCGCAGGCTCGTACAAAGACCCGGCGGTGCTTACAACCGTGGCGGAAAGGCTCAAGGCCATACCCTGGGTCGAGGACGTCCAGTACAGCCGGGAGTGGGTCGAGAAGCTCTCGGCGTTTTTCAGACTCATAGAGCTCGTAGCGCTCTTCATCGGCGTATTCCTCGCCGGGGCGACTATATTCATAATCTCGAACACCATACGCCTGACCGTCTACGCGCGCAGGGAGGAGATAGAGATAATGTCCCTCGTCGGCGCCTCCGACTCCTTCATAAGGGTGCCGTTCTTCATTGAAGGCGTGCTCCAGGGGCTCATCGGCGGCCTTCTCGCGTTAGCGATACTCGCCGGAGGGAGGCTCCTGCTTTTATCGAAGATACCGCCGTACTTCAGCTTCGTCGTCTCTTCCCCGGTACCGGTCCCGCTCCTCGCGTTGATACTCGTCGGAACGGGCGTCGTCATGGGGGTGGCCGGGTGCCTGATATCGATGGGGAGGTTCTTGAAGGCATGAGAACGGTCTTCCTCCTCGCCCTCTTTTTCTCAATCGTTGCCCCTGCATTCGCCGCCTCGAAGCAGGAGATAATAAAGAAGGAGAAGAGGCTCGAGGACGTCAGGAAGCAGATACGCGAGGAGAGGAAAGAGGTAAGGGCGATCTCAGAAAAAGAGACGAACGTATTGGGCGAGCTCGAAACGATAAACAAGAATCTTAACGAAAAACGCGGGGACCTTAAAAAGATAGAGGGGGCTATGGCCTCTCTGCAGGCGCGGATCGGTTCCGCCAACCGGAACATCTCAAGGCTCGTCGGAGAGTTGAAGTCGCTATCCGTCAGGTTGAAGGCGCGCCTGAAGGCCATGTACAAGATGAAGCGGGGCGAGACGATGGAGGTCCTCTTCTCATCGGAGTCCTCCAGAGACCTCGGCAGGCGGCATAAATACCTTACGCTCATCATGGACAACGACAGCGCCCTCCTGGCCGGCTACGAAAAAAAACTCTCCGAGCTCTCTACACAGAGGGCCTCTCTCGCCTCTCTCCAGGCCGAGCTCTCTACCTCCAAAAAAGATATAGAGGTAAAGAGCTCAGAGGCCGAAGCGCTCAAAAAGGACAGGCTCTCTTTTTTGAAGGGCATAAAGAACGAGAAGGATAAGAAGGAAAAGATGATACAGGAGCTTGAGGAGGCGGCAAACGAGATGGCCTCGCTCATAGAAAAGCTCCGCTCAACAGAGGAAAAAAGGGTAGAACCCGAGGTAAACGGGACCGGCTTCGCGGGAATGAAAGGCAGGCTCAAGATGCCGGTAAAAGGAAACGTCGTCTCGCTCTACGGCAAGGTCAGGCACCCGAAGTACCAGACCGTCACCTTCAATAACGGCATAATGATTGAGGCCCCGGTCGGCTCTCCCGTGGAGTCCGTGGGCTCAGGCAAGGTCATTTACGAGGGGTGGCTCAAGGGCTACGGGGAGGTGCTCATACTCGACCACGGCGGCGGTTTTTACACGCTTTACGCGCACTTGTCCAAGGTCCTTAAGGGGAAAGGCGAGGCGGTAAGCGCAGGGGACGAGATAGCCCTCGTCGGGGACACGGGCCCCACGGCCTCGGGCGGCCTGTATTTCGAGATAAGGCAGAAAGGTGTGCCCAGGGACCCGATGGCCTGGCTCGTCGACTAAAAATTGTTGTTTTTCCTGATCTCTGCATTTTTAGAGACAGCCTTCTAAAGTCTAAAGGAAACGCTTTTTTTGGTTTTTTTTAAGTCCAGCTTGTGGTTTAATATATGGGATTTTTTTCAATACAGAGGTTTTTTACGGCAAGGAGGGTTTTTAGATGAGAAAGATCACGAGGCCGAAGCTCATGACCGCCGTACTGGCGATAGTCGTCTTCTTCTCGTTTGCGTCCTGGGGCATGAGCCAGAAGGTGGTCGCTGTCCCGAACAACACTTACGAGGGGCTCAGGATATTTACCGACGTCCTCGGTATAGTCCAGGAGAATTACGCCGAGAGCGTGGATTCCAAAGAGATTATCTACAATGCAGTAAAGGGCATGGTCAAAGGGCTCGACCCGCACTCGAGCTTCCTTACCCCTGAAGAGTACACCGAGATGCAGATAGACACGAAGGGGAGCTTCGGAGGGATCGGCATCGAGATAGGGGTGAAGGACAGCGTGCTTACGGTGGTCGCCCCCATCGAGGATACCCCCGCGTACAAGGCCGGGATACTCGCGGGCGACAAGATCGTGAAGATAGGCGAGAAGGCGACAAAGGACCTCTCCCTGAACGAGGCCGTGAACCTCATGAGGGGGCCTAAGGACACGCCGGTCGTCATCCACATTATGAGGGAGGCCTTCGACTCCCCCCGTCCGTTTACCATAAACAGGGCAATCATAAAGGTAAAGAGCGTAAAGTACAGGGTCCTCGAGGAGGGTTTCGGGTACGTAAGGATAGCGCAGTTCCAGGAATCCACGACCGACGACCTCGATAAGGCGCTCAAGGACCTGAACTCAAAGTCCAACGGCAGGATGAAGGGGCTGGTGCTGGACTTAAGGAACAACCCCGGAGGGCTCCTGCAGGAGGCGGTCTCGGTATCGAATGAGTTTCTCGACGCCGGCCTCATCGTATACACCAAGGGCAGGGCCGCCGGCCAGGACATGACCTTCAGCGCCGACGCCTCCAAGTCCCAGCCCGAGTACCCGATAATAGTCCTTGTCAACAACGGGTCCGCCTCGGCCTCCGAAATAGTAGCAGGCGCCCTCCAGGACCACAAGAGGGCGATAGTGCTCGGCACCACGACATTCGGCAAGGGCTCGGTCCAGACGATAATACCGCTTGCCGACGGCTCAGCGGTGAGGCTCACTACCTCCAAATACTACACGCCTTCGGGCAGGTCCATACAGGCCAAGGGCATAGAGCCGGACATCGTGATCGGCGAGACCCCGAAGGGGCACTTGAAGGAGAAGGACCTCGAGGGGCACCTCGAAGGCGAGGACCAGGGCAAGGCCGAAGAGCCGAAAAAAGAGAACAAGCTCATAGAGAAGATAAAGATAAGCGAGCCGGCGGGCAAGCCCGAGGAGGGCGAGGACATACAGCTTAAGCGCGCTCTCGATTACCTCAAGAGCTGGTATATATTCAAGAGCACTTCACAGAAGGTAAGTTAGGAATTCCCGGGGGCCGAAAGGCCCCCTTGTCATTTTGCATCATGACGGCAGGCGGACGATATGGCGCTTTTCAGCTGGACCGACGAGTACAGCGTAAATGTGGCGGCTTTCAACGGCCACCACAGAAAACTCATGGAGCTTATAAACGAGCTCCACGATTCGATGAAGAGGGGCAAGGGGCCGGAGGCGGTCGGCGGGGTGCTCAGATCCCTCATAGAGTACACAAGGGTCCATTTTTCAGCCGAGCAGTACCTTATGATAACGCACGGCTACCCCGGTTTTGAAGTGCACAGGGCCGAGCACGACGCGCTTGTCAGGAAGGTCGAGGAGTTGACCGACCAGCACGCCAGGGGCATCGCCGTGACAGTCGAAGTATTTCAGTTCCTGAAAGACTGGCTCACAACGCATATAAAAGAGACTGACAGGCAGTACAGCTCCTTTTTCAATTCAAAGGGCATTTTCTGAAAAACTCGGTAAATGGGTAAAGGCAATAAAAAGGGGCTCTTCCAGCAGGGCCTTCTCATCCTCTTCGGCTTCGCAGTCGGGGCCGCTTCAGTCCTCATCTTCCTCAATTACAGAGGCGACTTCAAGACCCGGGGGGCCGATTACGCCCGACAGGCGCCTCCTCTTGCGCCTCCAGCCGCGACCGAAGAGGCGGCCCCTGTTGCGCCTGCCCCGGCGCCCGCTCCGGTCCCTGCGCCGGTGCCGGCGCATCCGAAGGCACGGATCGCCATAGTCATTGACGACATGGGCCCTGACCTCGGCAAATTGAAGGAGCTTTTTGACGCGGGCGGCCCGATCACCATTGCGATAATGCCCAACCAGAGGCATTCGGCGGAGACGGCGAAAGAGGCCGCGAAAAAGGGCTGGGACGTGATACTCCATCTCCCTATGGAGCCGAAGGACATCGTTGACAACGATCCCGGTGATGGCGCGCTCTTGACCGGCATGGACAGGGGAGAGATAGAGGCCGTCCTGGCGAAGGACCTATCTTCCGTCCCGAATGCGATAGGCGTAAACAACCACATGGGCTCGAAGTTCACCGAGGACGAGGAGAAGATGAGAGTGGTGCTCGGTATGCTGAAAAAGAGAGGGGCCTTCTTCCTCGACAGCAAGACCTCTCCGGATTCCGTGGCCGGGAGGCTCGCGCGCGAGATGGGGTTGCGCAGCGCCGAGCGTTCCGTCTTTCTCGACAACACCCGCGACGTCGAATACGTAAAGGGGCAGATACGTGAACTCGTCGGGATCGCCTCGCGGAAGGGCTTTGCCATAGGCATAGGACACCCGTACCCGGAGACGATCGAGGCGCTCAGGCAGACCCTGCCGTCGCTCAGGGCCTCGGGCGTAAAGATGGTAAGGTTGTCGGAGCTCGTCAACGGAGCGCGCAAGACCCCATGAGGCGGTCTTGTCATTTAAACTGTCCATTAAAGACTGTTTGCCTGATTGCTTATCTTTGGGTGACAAAAAAAACTTGACAAGGGTTTGTACCTTTTGATAGGATAGCGTAAATTTTAACCTTAGATGGTTCTATTCGCAGTGCGCTGGTTTTGGTTATCGGGCCGTGGAAGGACCGCAGTAACCTTCCACGGCCTTATTTATGTTCCAAGAAAGTTCCAAAAGAAAAAAGGAGGCACAAGAAATGGCAAGAGGCAAAGTGAAGTGGTTTAATGACACAAAGGGTTTCGGTTTCATCCAGCAGGAGTCGGGCGAGGACGTATTCGTGCACTATACCGCGATCTCCGGCGATGGTTTCAAGACCCTGAAGGAAGGCGAAGAGGTCGAGTTCGAGATCACGCAGGGCCCGAAGGGTCCCCAGGCCTCGAACGTAGTAAAGGTCTAACCTTCTTAAGACAAAGAGGCTCGACCGGAAAGACCGTTGGACCAAGGCGTCAAGCGTTTTCCCCTTTAGGACCTCATTAGTCTGTTAACCCCCTTTTGCTTTCGCAAAAGGGGGTTTTTCATTTTTAAAAATGGGCGCGCTCGCGCGGGCCGCTCGCCGGTTGTCTTATTGTAATCGGCCCCTTGTTCTGTTATTATTAATTATGCCATGCGCGCTGTGTTTCGAGCCCGTTTGTCTGAACGGCTTGCGCGGGCCGTTTCCGTATAAAAACCATCGGTAGAGAGAGCCTTGGACATAAGGAAATACCTGGCCGAAAAGGCCGAGACTGTCAACGAGGGGCTTAAATCTCTCCTCGCAAAGGAAGACGAGTACCCGCAGACCCTCCACAAGGCGATGCATTACAGCCTCTTCGCCGGCGGAAAAAGGATAAGGCCGGTCCTCCTTCTGGCGGCCTCTGAGGCCGTCGGAGGGGACGCGTCCGACGCGCTCGTCGTCGCATGCGCCTTCGAGTGCGTCCATACCTACTCGCTCATACACGACGACCTCCCGGCCATAGACAACGACGACCTCCGCAGGGGCAGGCCCACCTGCCATAAGGCCTTCGGCGAGGCTACCGCGATACTCGCCGGCGACGCGCTCTTGACCGCCGCCTTCGACCTCGCGGCGAGGGCGCCCTCGAAAGACGCGTCCCTTGTGGCGAAGGTCATCCGGGAACTCTCTCGCGCCGCCGGCTCGACCGGCATGATAGGCGGGCAGATGGTCGATATCGAGTCCGAGGGCAGGGAGATATCCTTCCCCGTCCTCGAATACATACACATACACAAGACCGGCGAGCTGATACTCGCGGCGCTCCGCTCAGGCGCGATACTCGGGGGCGCGGATGACTTGGCCCTTAAGAAGATAACCCGCTACGGCAAGTCCGTCGGGCTCGCCTTCCAGATAGCCGACGACATACTCGACGTCGAGGGCGCGTCCGAGGTCACGGGGAAGCCCGTAGGCGGGGACGAGAAAAAAGGCAAGGCCACATACCCGGCCCTCATGGGTCTTGAGGAATCGAAGAAGCGGGCAAAAGAGCTCGTTGATATCGCCGTCTCCGCGCTCGACGGGTTCGACTCGAAGGCGGACCCATTGAGGGAGATAGCCGGGTTTATCGTAGCAAGGGATAAATAGAAGGGGATTGAAGGCGCCCTTCCGTTTGCGGTCCAGGTCGTATTTTTCAACATTTGAGTGTAAAAGGCGTGCGATGGTAAAGCTCCTTGAAAAGATAGATACGCCGGCGGACTTAAAGCGCGTCGAGCGCGAGAGGCTCCCGATACTCGCAACGGAAATAAGGGAGCTCATCCTGGAGACGGTCTCTGAAAAAGGCGGGCACCTCGCGTCGTCTCTCGGCGCGGTCGAGCTCACGATCGCCCTCCACTATGTGCTCGACCCCCCGTCTGACAAGATAATATGGGACGTCGGACACCAGGCCTACGCCCACAAGATACTAACCGGCAGGAGGCGGGAATTCCCCACCCTGAGGCAGTCCGGCGGGATAAGCGGCTTTCCTAAACCCTCTGAATCGGTATTCGACGCCTTCGGCGTCGGCCACTCTTCCACCTCCATATCCGCCGCGCTCGGCATGGCCGCGGCCCGCGACCTCGAAGGCAAGAGAAACAGGGTCGTAGCCGTCATCGGCGACGGGTCTTTGACCGCCGGGCTGGCGTTCGAAGGCTTGAACCAGGCCGGGCACCTCAAAAAAGACATCGTAGTAGTGCTGAACGACAACGAGATGTCGATATCGAAGAACGTCGGCGCCCTTTCGACATTTTTGAGCCAGAAGATAACCGGACGCTTCGCCAACAAGCTCAAGTTAGAGGTCGAGTCTTTCATAAAATCGATACCGAGGATAGGCGACAGGCTAATAGGCATAGCCAAGAGGGCCGAGGACTCGCTTATTACATTGCTTACGCCGGGCATGTTGTTCGAGGGGCTCGGCTTCCACTACATAGGCCCGGTCGACGGCCATGACACGGAGGCGCTCATAACCGCGCTTACCGACATAAACGAGCTTAAGGGCCCGGTCCTCCTCCATGTGCTTACGAAGAAGGGCAAGGGGTACTCATACGCCGAGGAAGACCCGGCGACGTTCCACGGGATCGGGCCTTTCGTGATAGAGACCGGAAAGCCAAAGTCCAGGTCCAAGCCCTCTTACACGGGCGTATTCAGCTCCGCGCTCCTGGAGGTCGCGGAGAAGGACGCGAGGGTCGTCGCCATCACAGCCGCGATGCCCGAAGGCACCGGGCTATCGAGGTTCGCCGAAAGATACCCTGAGAGGTTCTTCGATGTCGGCATAGCCGAACAGCACGCGCTCACGTTCGCGGCCGGGCTCGCCAAGGAAGGGTACGTGCCGGTGACGGCTATTTACTCGACCTTTCTCCAGAGGGCCTACGACGAGGTCTTCCACGACGTCGCGCTCCAGAACCTCCCCGTGGTCATCGCGATAGACAGGGCCGGTATCGTCGGCCAGGACGGCCCGACGCACCACGGGCTCTTCGATATCTCTTACTTACGCCACATACCGAACATGATAGTGGCCGCCCCCAGGGACGAGGACGAGCTAAGGCACCTCTTGTACTCCGCCGTAAGCTACGGGAGGCCGACGGCCATAAGGTATCCCAGGGGCTCGTGCACCGGGGTGGACACGACCGGACCCTTGAGGACCATCCCTCCGGGAAAGGCCGAGGTGCTTAAACCAGGCTCTGCCCTTACGGTCATCGCCATCGGGACGATGGTAGGCCCGGCGATGGAGGCGGTGGAGAAGCTCAACAGGGAGGGCATACGGGCCGGGCTTATTAACGCGCGGTTCGCAAAGCCGCTTGACGAAGAGGCGATACTGAAGGCCGCGTCATCCGGCGCGCTCCTGACGGTCGAGGAGAACGCGCTCCAGGGCGGGTTCGGAAGCGCGGTACTTGAACTGCTCGAAGAGCGCGGGGTCTCGGTCCCGGTCAGGCGTCTCGGAGTGCCGGACGAGTTCATAGAGCACGGCACGCAGGAGGAGCTCAGGTCAAGGATAGGCCTCAATTCCGCCGGCATAGAGGCCGCGGCGCGCTCGCTCGTCAAGGACAGGCCGAACACCATAAAGCTCGCCTTTTAAAATAATTGGCAAAGACGGAAAAGACAAGGATAGACACTCTCCTCGTTGAAAAAGGGCTCGCGCCCACGAGGGAGAAGTCCCAGGCGCTCATCATGGCCGGGTCCGTCCTCGTCGACGGCGCGGTCGTCGACAAGCCCGGTCGCGAGGTGAAAAGAGAGAGCGTAATAGAAGTAAAGGCAGGGTTGCCGTTCGTAGGCAGGGGCGGCGTGAAGCTCTCAGGCGCTCTTGAGGCCTTCAATATATGCGTTGAAGGCCTTACCATAGTCGACATCGGTTCGTCCACCGGCGGCTTCACCGACTGCGTCCTTAAAAGGGGGGCGAAAAAAGTCTACGCCATAGACGTAGGCAAATCCCTCCTCGACTGCCATCTGAGAAACGACCCCAGGGTCGTCGTCCTCGAAGGCTACAATATCAGGCACTTCGACCTTGCCCTCATTACCGACCCTATCGACATGGCCGTAATAGACGTATCCTTCATTTCCCTTGAGAAGGTACTGCCCAAGGCAGAGGGGCTTGTAAGGGAAAACGGGACCGTGCTCGCCCTCGTAAAGCCCCAGTTCGAAGCGGGCAAGGGGAGGGTGGGCAAGGGCGGGATAGTGCGCGATGAGGCCATACACCGCGAGGTCGTGGATAAGATAAAGGCGTTCGCCCTGGATCTCGGGTTCAGGGTCGCGGGAGAGGCCCAGTCATCGATAACCGGCACGAAAGGCAACAGGGAGTTCTGGGTATGGCTTGTAAAATGAAAAATGGTTGCCATAACTAGGCGGTTTTGATATATATTATCCGTCCGCGCCATACAAACTGCTTTCCTGCGTAAAAGCAAAAAGGAGTACAGATATGTACGAGATCGTCGAGAAGGCCGAGCTTGCCCACACTGTCTACCAGTACAAGATAAAGGCCCCGCTCATAGCCAGGAAGAGGCGCGCCGGGCAGTTCGTGGTCCTGAGATTGAACGAGATGGGCGAGAGGATACCCCTTACGATAGTCGGGTCTGACGACAAGGCGGGGACGATCACGATAATCGCCCAGGAGGTAGGCAAATCGACGGCGATGCTCGGCGACATGGTGGTGGGGGATTCCATTCTCGACGTCGTAGGGCCTCTGGGCAAGCCCACTCACATAGAGGACTTCGGCATAGTCGTTTGCGTCGGCGGCGGCATAGGCACGGCCCCGGTGCTCCCCATAGCCAAGGCCATGAAGGAGGCGGGCAATAAGGTCGTCTCCATCATAGGCGCCAGAAACAAGGGGCTCCTCATACTCGAAAACGAGATGAGGGAGGCGAGCACCGAGCTTCACATAACGACGGACGACGGGAGCTACGGCCACCACGGGTTCGTCACGCAGGTGCTCCAGAATTTCATAGACGAGGGGATGAAGATAGGGTGCGTCGTGGGCATAGGCCCGGTCCCGATGATGAGGGCTGTGGCCAACGTCACGAGGCCTTACGGCTTGCTGACGGTCGTCAGTCTTAACCCCATCATGGTCGACGGCACCGGCATGTGCGGCGCGTGCAGGGTGACGATAGGCGGAAAGAACCAGTTCGTATGCGTCGACGGCCCCGAGTTCAACGGACACGAGGTCGACTACGACGAGCTCATGATGAGGAACAGGAGCTATATAAAAGAAGAGAAGGCCGCGATGGAGGAGTTCACCTACCATGAGGGCACCAAGTGTTACGAAAGAGAGTGTAAATAAGCTAAAAATTAACCTTTTTCCTGATCTCTGTGTCAGGTCGTAAATAAAAATGCTCACATATGAACATATATGCTCCGTTTTTTATTTCCGCCCTTCCTTGATCTCAGAAAAAATGTCTAATTTTTAAAGACGGCCTAAAATTTCATTTTTCAGATAGAAGGAGCGCAACTGCGATGGACGCGAACGAGACAAAAGGGCGGATGAAGATACCCAGGCAGACGATGTCCGAGCAGGAGCCGCGCGAGAGGGTCAGGAACTTCTACGAGGTCCCGTACGGCTTCACCCCGGAGCAGGCGATCGCGGAGGCGAAGAGGTGCATACAGTGCAAGAAACCGCTCTGCGTCGGCGGATGCCCCGTGAACATCGACATACCCTGGTTCATACGCCTCATATCAGAGGGCAAGTTCATCGAGGCGGCGCACAAGCTCAAGGAGACTAACGGGCTCCCGGCGGTATGTGGCAGGGTCTGCCCGCAGGAAGACCAGTGCGAGAAGGTCTGCGTCATAGGCAAAAAGTCCGACGCGGTCTCCATCGGCAGGCTTGAGAGGTTCGCGGCCGACTACGAACGGGAACACGGCGAGATAACTATACCCAGCATACCTAAGTGGACCGGCAAAAAGGCCGCTGTCGTCGGCGCCGGTCCGGCCGGCCTCACGGTCGCGGGCGACCTCGTCAAGAAAGGGCACAAGGTAACGGTCTTCGAGGCGCTCCACACGCCCGGAGGCGTCCTCATGTACGGCATACCGGAGTTCAGGCTCCCCAAGAAGATAGTCCAGTCAGAGGTCGAGTATTTGAGGCGCATGGGTGTAGAGATAATCCTTAACGCCGTCGTCGGCAAGCTCGAGACGATCGACGAACTCCTTGCCGACGGTTACGGCGCCGTATTCGTCGGCTCCGGCGCCGGGCTCCCGAACTTCATGAACATACCCGGAGAGAACCTCTCAGGCGTATACTCGGCGAACGAATACTTAACCCGCGTGAACCTTATGAAGGCGTACCAGTTCCCGGAGTACGACACGCCGGTAATACGCGGCAGGAAGGTCGTCGTCATAGGCGGCGGGAACACCGCCATGGATTCGGCGAGGACGGCCTTAAGGTTATGCCCCGAGGAGGTCTCGATCGTATACAGGAGGTCGAGGGAGGAGCTCCCGGCGAGGGTCGAGGAGGTCCACCACGGCGAAGAAGAGGGGTTGAGGTTCCAGCTCCTCACCAACCCGAAGAAGTTCATCGGCGACCACGAGGGGCGGCTCAAGGCGCTCGAGTGCGTGAGGATGGAGCTCGGAGAGCCGGACGAGTCAGGCAGAAGAAGGCCCGTGGAGATGAAGGGCTCGGAGTTCACGATAGAGGCGGATGTTGCGATAATCGCCATAGGAAACGGGGCGAACCCGCTTATACCGCAGACCACCCCTGATATAAAGGTGAACAAGTGGGGGAATATCACGGTGAACCCGGATAACGGCAGGACGTCCAAGCAAGGCGTTTTTTCGGGAGGCGACATCGTCCGCGGGGGCGCGACCGTCATACTCGCCATGGGAGACGGCAGGCGCGCCGCCGACTCGATGGACGAGTACATGAGAACGGGCATATGGTGACAGGATGGGCATCACGAGGCCGGCCTTTGAAAAAGAGGCCGGTTTTTTTATTCATGCAATGGCGAGGTTGAAAGATGGGACACGCAAGGCGTCTTAAGAAAGTGCTGTTTGTCTGCGTAGGCAACACCTGCCGGTCCCAGATGGCCGAGGGGTTCGCGAACTGCTTCGGAAAGGGCAAGATAGAGGCGAGGAGCGCGGGCACTTCAGCCGCGGGCATCGTCAACAGCTACACGATTGACGCGATGAAGGAGATAGGCATTGACATCTCCGGACACGCCTCCGATCAGCTAACGAGAGAGGAGATAGAGTGGGCCGATATAGTCGTTACGCTCGGGTGCGCATCGGCGGACACGCTCTGCCCGGCATCGTTTGACGGGAAAAAATTCGACTGGAAGGTGCCGGACCCCCTCGGCAGGCCCTGGGGGTTCATGCAGATGGTCAGGGATTCCATCGGGGAGCGGGTAAAGGGGCTTATAGATGACGAGGGGTGAGGCCTTCATACTCGTCGTCGACGACGAGCCGGACATACTCCACCTTCTCGACTATAACCTCAAGAAGGCGGGGTTCAGGGTACTGCTCGCCAAGGACGGCCCCGAGGCGATAGATATGGCGAGGTCGAAAAAGCCCGACCTCATCCTGCTCGACATCATGCTCCCTGACATGGAGGGGACCGAGGTCTTGAGGAGGCTCAAGTCAAAAGAGGAGACCGCGCGCATCCCGGTCATAATGCTCACGGCCAAGGGCGAGGAGGTCGACAAGATAGTCGGCTTCGAGCTCGGGGCCGAGGATTACATAACAAAGCCGTTCAGCCCGAGAGAGATGGTGCTCCGCGTAAAGGCCGTGCTGAAAAGGGCGACGGAGGCCGCGCCCGATGACGCGGACAAGGTCGCGGAGTTCCCGGACCTCTTGATAGACTATTCCAGGCACAGGGTCGAGGTAAACGGGAGGGAGGTCGCGCTCTCTTCGACCGAGTTCAAGCTCCTTATCGGGCTCGTGGACGCGAAGGGCCGGGTATTATCCAGGGACGTGATACTCGACCGCGCGTGGGGCAGGGACTGTTTTGTGACGCCCCGTACCGTCGACACGCACGTGAGGAGGCTCCGCGAGAAGCTCAAGGAAGCGGGGCGTTACATAGACACGGTCAGGGGCGTCGGATACAGGTTCAAAGAGGACTGATGGCAAAGACGCTTATACTCGAGACGATAGCCAGAGAGATGCCGACGGGCGTAGTAGTGCTCGACAAGAACGGAGTCGCCCTTTACGCGAATACGTTCTTTCTGAAATCCTTTCCGGTCGACAACGGGGTGGAGGGCAAGCACATACGCTCGATCATGGTGAACGCGAATTTACTCAAGACCATAGATTCCTTCCTTGAAAAAAAAGGAGGGTCCTCGACGGACATAGAGATGAACGACGGCTCAAGTCATTTTAACGCGCACATCGTACCTTTGAAGGACAAGGGCGAGTTCAGCCTGCTCCTCTTTCTCCAGGACATCACTGAGGAGAAACGCGTCGAGACTATAAAAAGGGACTTTGTCGCCAACGTCTCTCACGAACTGCGCACGCCTCTGGCGTCCATAAAGGGGTACTCGGAAACGCTCCTCGACGGGGGCATGGACGATAAGGACACCCTAAGGGAGTTCCTCCGCGTCATAGACAGGCACGCCACGCGCATGGCCCGGCTCATAGACGACCTCCTCATCCTTTCGCGCCTTGAGTCCCACCAGATGCAGATAGTAGCGGCCCCGGTGGACTTAAGCGAGCTCATCACGTCGTCCACAAAGGGCTTCGAGAAGCAGGCCCGCGACAAGGGCATCTCCATTGCTTCGGACACGGGCGAGCTCCCGAAGGTCTCAGGCGACAGGGACAGGCTCGAGCAGGTGATGGTGAACCTCCTTGACAACGCCATCAAGTACACCCCCTCGGGCGGGCGTGTAATGGTCAGGGCGCATAAGCTGGACGGCGGCGTGCGCGTCGATATCGTCGATACCGGCATAGGCATACCGGAGGGCGACATACCGAGGATATTCGAGAGGTTCTACCGGGTCGACAAGGCTCGCTCGCGCGAGATGGGCGGCACGGGCCTCGGGCTCGCCATTGTAAAGCACATCATACAGGGGCACAACGGGAGGCTCCACGTAGAGAGCGCCCCCGGAAAGGGCTCCACCTTCAGCTTCTTCCTCAAATCCGCGGGATAGGCTAAAGCGCCTTCTTCAGGCCTTGTTTTTTACCCGCCCCTTTATGTTATAATCACCTGATTGAGTTCTTTTAAAAAACCATGCCTATCATAGAAGTGAAAGACCTCGTAAAGAGGTACAACGGGAATGAGGCCGTCAGAGGAGTCTCGTTTGAGGTGAGCGAGGGGGAGACCTTCGGCTTTTTAGGCCCGAACGGCGCGGGGAAGACGACGACCATCAATATCTTATGCACCCTCCTCGGGTTTGACGGGGGCGCGGCCAGGGTAAACGGCTTTGACTGCAGGAAGGAGCCGGGCAGGGTCCGCTCCTCCATCGGGCTCGTATTCCAGGAGATAACGTTAGATAACGAATTAACCGCTTACGAGAACCTCAAATTCCACTGCTACATGTACAACATGGAGAAGAGGCTCGCCGAGGCGCGCATTGACGAGATACTCTCCGTCGTCGGCTTAAGCGACCGGGGAGGCGACCTCGTGAATAAGTTCTCAGGGGGGATGAAGAGGAGGCTCGAGATCGCGCGCGGCCTCCTCCACAGGCCCAGGGTATTGTTTCTGGACGAGCCGACGCTCGGGCTCGACCCGCAGACCCGGAGCCACGTCTGGGAGTTCATAAGAAGGCTCAAAAAGACCGAGGGCAACACCGTCTTCATGACGACACATTACATGGACGAGGCCGAGGCCTGCGACAGGATAGCGATCATCGACAACGGAAGGATAATCGCCTGCGATAGGCCTGAGGAGCTCAAACGCGCCATCAAGGGAGACACCATCTACATAAAGACAGAGGACGACGAGAAGGCGCTCCGCGAGATAGAGGAGAAACTTGGCTTGAAGCCCAAGGCGACTGACGCCGGGCTCTCTTTGCTCGTAGAGGGCGGGGAGAAGTTCATACCGAGGCTATTTGAAAGGCTCTCGACCGGGATAATATCCGTGAACCTCAAGAAACCGTCGGTCGAGGACGTATTCATAAACCTTACCGGCAGGGAGATAAGGGACTACGGCCCGTCCCAGAGGCCGAGGGGGTAGGTATGCCTGTTGTGACAGTGAAGATTGCAAAAGGACGGACGCTTGAGGCCAAAAGGAAGCT
>JACREU010000066.1 GCA_016212705.1 Deltaproteobacteria bacterium | reverse complement strand
GTTTCTCTTATTCTATCAGCCGGGGGCGGGGACCGCAACAGGGAGGGATTGTGATGATCGGCAAAAAAGAACAGGGGCGGGAAAACCTCCCGCCCCTGTTGGGGTCTTTCTTTTATTCTGTCATTGCGAGGAGCTTTATCCGAAGCAATCTCAAGGAGCAAGTAAATACTGAGAAAGCAGGCAATGGGCCTCCACGCGGAATACTGCGGAGTATCTCTTCAAAACCTCCCCTCCCTCGACGGGAGGGGATAGAGGGGAGGGTGAAATCTCCTCGTTCACCCCGCCCCGCCTCTCCCGTAAAGTAGAGAGGGATTCAAACTTACAAAGGACGAGATCAAATCGCCTTCCTTATCTCCTTCATGAGTATCTCCTCGGTTATGACGCCCGAGTGCGAGTAGCTGATCGACCCGTCCTTCCTTATGATGTATGTCTTAGGCACGCCATAGAGGTTGTACGACTTCATTATCTCCCCGCTACCGTCCCTGCCCGCCGGGAACGAGAGTTTGAACTCCTTTATGAAGCCCTTTGCGCCATCCTCGGTGTCGTCTACGGCGACCCCTATGAACTCGACTCCCACGCCCTTGAATGTCTTGTAGGCCCTCTCAAGCGCCGGGGCCTCGAGCTTGCACGGCCCGCACCACGAGGCGAAGAAGTTCAAGACGACGGGCTTGCCTTTCATGGCATCGAGGCTGAACGCCTTTCCGTCAAAAGTCGTGAGATTGAACGGTATCGCGGCCTCTGCCGGAGGTGTCGCCGTCTGCTCAACGGCCTTGTCCTTGCCCTTGCACGCAAAGACGCCGAAGGCGAGCATTATGATGACAGCCGCGCCAAAGGCGCGGCCTATAAGACCATTGTTTTTCTTCACCGTAACCGCCTTTGAATATTTTCAAATCAACCAATTCCGTATTTTAACCGGAAGAGGCCTCTATTTACAAGTGGAAATGGCGCCATTATCCGGGCAAAAAAAAGGGCGGCTTTTCGCCGCCCCGTCATTCCGTCGTATCTTCAAGGCCCATTGCGTCGGGATTAAAGCCCCTTCTCGATGAGCTCCTTTATCTGGTTCTTGGGGACCGCGCCGACAAGCTGGTCGATGACCTTTCCGCCCTTGAAGAGGATGAGCGTCGGGATGCCCCTAACGCCGTACCTGCCCGGGGTCGCCGGGTTGTCGTCGACGTTCATCTTGGCGACCCTTATCCTTCCGGTGTATTCCGTCGCCATCTCGTCGACGATGGGGGCAATGGCCCTGCAGGGCGCGCACCAGCTCGCCCAGAAGTCCACGAGCGCCGGCACCTCTGATTTGAGCACCATGGAGTCAAAGGTAGAGTCTGTAACATTGATGATGTTTTCGGACATTAGAAACTACTCCTTTCGGGCCCCTTTTGGAATTTATCAGTGGAAAGTTCAATATGAAATTGAATATTTCACTATCTGAAATATAATCGAATGCGGGAAGCGTGTCAACCCCTTTATTGCCGCTCGGAGCGGGGGCCGATGTCAGATCCGGTTGCTCCGGATTCCCGAACGCAAAGCCGTCCGATACGGATTTGCCCGTCCGGCAAGGACCGCTCGGCGCGGGGGCCAATGTCCTTCGGAAGCCGCCGGGGCAAGGACGATCAAGCCGTCCGATACGGGCTTTGCCCGTCCTGCAGGGACTTTCCTCTTGACAGCGTCCCTACAAACACGCAAAATAACCGGGTATGAAAGACGAAGCCCTTTTAGAGTTGCTTGAAGAGGCCGCAGAGAGGCTCTCGATAAAGCTCGGTTACGAGGACCTTAAGAAAGGCGAGGTCGCCACACCCGGCGGGATATTCATGCTCCGGGGAGAAAGGCGCATCCTCATACACAAGGGCCTCACAATCGAGGAGAAGGTCGACTGCCTCTCGGACATCCTCTCAGGCCTCGACCTCGAAGGCATACACCTGCCGCCGGAGGTCAGAGAAAGATTGGACAAGCGCAAGGCCGCGGTCTGAGCTATTCCTACAGGCATTATCCCCGCACCCTTTCCAGCACCCGCTCTTTTTAACGCTCCCCTTATATGCGTTGACTCCTCCCCCCGGAAATGTTACCCTTATTCTCGGCGTACTATCGTTTATGCAGGGCTTTTTTTTGCCGTTTTTCAAGTACAAGGCCTCTTTGCCCGCCAGACCCGGTTTTTTTCGACGAGCCAGCCTCTCAAGGCCTTTTCAACCTTAGCCTCCCCCGGAACGGGGGCTCAGAAAACCGGGGCTAACCCAACGGAGGAACTGTGGCAAACTATTTCCGCTCCAAATACCTCATCCCGGCCCTCATCGCCTCCTCAATAGCATTCGCCGGAAGCGCCGAGGCCGCTCGCTTGAGCTCCGCAAGGTCCTTGTCCGATACCTACTACAACTACACCGCCGCGCAGATGCTCAAGAAAAGCGGGAACCTCTCCGCCGCCATAGACTTCTACAAGAAGGCGATAGCCCTCGACCCGGCCTCCGCCGCGCTCTACGCGGACTTAGGCCAGCTCTACATGTCCATAGGAGAGGCCGAGGAGGCTAAAAGCGCGCTCGAGCGAGCCGTCGCCGCGGACCCCAGGTACCCGAACTCGTACATCATACTCGCCGAGCTCCACTCCGTGCTTAAAAACGACAAGGCCGCCGCCGAGAACTACGAAAAGGCCATCGAGCTCGACCCGAAGAACGCGAAGAACTACCTCCTTTTGGGCGCGCTCTACGCCAAGATGAAGGAGTTCGACAAAGGGACTTCCGCCCTCATGCGGCTCCTCGCCGTCAACCCGGACTCCGTCATGGGGTATTACTACCTTGCGAAGATCGAGTTCGAAAAATCGAACTATGCCAAGGCCGCCGAGCACTACTCGAAGGCGATATCCATAAACTCTCACTTCGGGGCCGCCTACTTCGAGCTCGGGGTCTCCTACGAGCTCGACAAGAAGACCGACAAGGCGATCGAGGTCTACAGGAAGGGCATCGAGATAATGCCCCACGACACGGCCATCATGTCGAGGCTCGGCACGCTCTACATACAGGCGAACAAGCTGGATGAGGCGCTCGCCCAGTACGGGGAGCTCGAAAAGAACCAGGACACCAGGCTCGACGCCATGGTGAAGACCGGCCTCATTTATTTCGAGAAGAAAAAGTACGAGGACGCGATAGAGAAGTTCAGCTCCATACTCTCCGAGAACCCGGACTTTCACAGGGTCCGCTACTATCTCGGCACCGCCTATGAGGAAAAAGGCGACCTCGCCTCTGCGGCAAAGGAATTCCAGCTCATACCCGAGAAGGACACGAGCTTCATAGATTCGAAGATCCACCTCGCCTACATCTACGAGAGACAGGGGAGGCTCGACAGCACCATACTGGAGCTTAACGAGGCGATAAAGGCCAAGGGCGACAACCCGGAGCTCCTGCGCCTCCTTGCCTCCATATACCGCGAGGCGAAGAAGTACACCGAGGCGGTCGATGTCCTCGAGAGGGCGATAACGGCCGGCTCGAAGGACCCGGAGCTC
>JACREU010000008.1 GCA_016212705.1 Deltaproteobacteria bacterium | reverse complement strand
GGAGATATGCAGGAGGCTCTTCTTCGACAAGCCGACTATCACCGGGATAGTCGGAAGGCTTGAGAAAAAGGGGCTCGTAAAGAGGCTCAAGGAGACGAAGGACAGAAGGGTGGTCGCTGTCCATCTGACCGGCAGGGGCAGAAAGCTCATGGAGGAGCTCCCCTCCTTTGCAGACGAGGTGAACAGGGCCGCTTCAAGAGGGCTTAAGCCCGGGGAGGCCGATGCGTTGAAGGACGCGCTCCGGAGGGTCATAAGCAATATGGAAAGGTGATTTTTTTCGCCAAATAGTTTGCATACTAACAAATAAGGGCATGAAAGGAAAAAATATGGATAAGGCGATAAAGTTCCTGCACCTCGTTGGCATGGCATTGTTCCTTGGGTCCATCGCGGTCTTTACGCTCATATCAGAGCTTATAAAGGACTCGACCCTGCCGGACCTCGCTTTCGGAAGGGCCATAACATCTTCCGGTATTGCCTATATCACCCTGCCAGGGCTCTGGCTCGTCGTCGCAAGCGGATTGTTTATGGTATTACGCGGCAGGGGCTTAAGCGAGGCGTGGCTGAAACTTAAGCTCGCCCTCGCCATACTCATCGTCCTTAACGCGCACTTCATTATCGTCCCCGCGGCTAATCGCGCCCTTGCCGCCGCGACAGCGTCTGTTGAGGCAGGGTCGCTATCGCCTGTATTCCGGAAGGCCCTCTTAACGGAATCCGTAGCCGGCGGGATAAACGTGGCCATGGCCGTTATCGCTATGATATCAGGGGTCGTCAAATTCGGACGAAAGGGCCAAAAGGACGGGGAGACCCCGAAGTAGACCACAGCGTTTTCTTGTGATAGACTTCTACCGATGGCTATCCTCTTAAAAACCTTCGCCTTTCTTTTCATCTTTCTTATGACAGTACCGTTCTCTAATGCCGACGATGGAACCAGAGGCGGCGGAGTCGCTTCTCACGACCTCGACGTAACGATCGATATACCCGGACGCAAAGTCACAGGCACTGACACCGTGACGTTGAAGCCGGGGACAGGAAACCTCAAGCTCTACATAAGGGAAGGCTCGAAGGTGTTGAAGATCGAGCACAAGGGAAAGCCCGTCAATTTCGATTCCTCGAAGGTCCCTAACGGGAAGGCTCACGAGATAACGATAAAGGCAAGCGCCGGAGAAAACATAAAACTCGACGTCTCCTTCGAGGGAGGTTTCCAGTCCATCGCCGAGGCCTTTGAAAAGGTCAAACGCGGGGTAGCCTACCTTGACGACGGCGTAATAGGGGAAGAAGGCGTCTTCCTGCCGTCGTCGTCCCTCTGGTATCCGCAGGAAGACGACGTCCTCTCCCCTTTTACCATGAGGGTCTCCCTGCCGAAGGGTCTTAAATCCGTCTCCGAAGGAGAGCTCATAAAGGCCTCCGTGGAAAACGAGAGGACCGTTGAGACCTGGAGGTCGGCGGAGGCGCTTGACGGCGCGGACCTCGTCGCGGGGAGATACGCCGTCGCTGAAGAGAGGTACAAGGGAGTAGCCATTTACACCTTCTTCTTTAAGGACGACCCCGCGCTCTCGAAGACCTACATCGATAAGACAAAAGAGTACCTCGACCTCTACGGGTCGCTGATCGCCCCCTATCCTTACAAAAAGTTCGCCGTCGTCGAGAGCTTCCTCCCGACAGGCTACGGGATGCCGTCGTTCACGCTCCTGGGCTCCTCGGTCATAAGGCTCCCGTTCATACCTGATACCTCTCTCGGCCACGAGATAGCCCACAACTGGTGGGGGAACTCCGTCTTCATCGATTCATCCGAGGGCAACTGGGTCGAGGCCCTTACCACCTACACCGCCGATTATCTCTTTGAGAAGAGGAAGGGAGAAAAGGACGCCATAGACTTCAGGCTTAAAAAACTCCGGGGATACAAGAACTTCGCGGAGGGCTCTCCTCTCGCATTGAAAGACTTTCAGGACTCGACTACGACCGCGTCGAGGGCCGTAGGCTATAACAAGGGGCTCATGGTCTTCAACATGTTGGAAAAGCTCATAGGGGAAGAGGCGTTCAGGAAGGGTTTACGGGAGTTCTATTCGGCAAACGCCGGGAAGAACGCGTCATGGACGGATATAAAGAAGGGCTTCGATAAGGCGTCGGACAAGGACCTCGGATGGTTCTTCGACGAATGGCTCAAAAGGGCCGGGGGCCCTGTCCTCTCGATAGAAGGCGCCGTCAGGGAAAAGAACGGGGATAAACACGTCCTTAAGTTCACGGTCGTCCAGGCCGGAGAGCCTTACACGCTCGATCTCCCCCTCCTCGTAAAGACGGAAGGCGGCGACGTCTGGAGGAACATAAGGGTAAACGACGCGAGGACCGAGGTCTCCCTTGAGCTTGCCTCGGCCCCCGGCTCCTTCGAGATCGACCCTGGGTACGATACCTTCAGGATATTAAAGGACGAAGAGGTCCCGCCCTCCATCGCCTCACTCTTAGGCGACAGGGAAAGCGTGATGATACTCCCGAACAGGAACAAGCCTAACGAAAAATACACTGGGGTCTCGGTCCTCCTTTCAAAGGACTACGGGCTTGATACGACCTCGGACACCGAGATAGGGGTAAAGGACTTTCTCGCGGCGTCCTCCATCCTCATACTCGGCGGCCCGGGCGAGAACTCGATGATGTGGCTCGCCGGCCAGTACCTCTCGAAGCACGCGACCGTCACTGACGATGAGTACCGCATCGAGGGGAAGGCTTATCCGAGAAAAGGCTCGGTCCTCGTGCTCTCGGCCCGGAACCCGCATATCCCGTCAAAGGTGATATGCTTCTTCATAGCGGACGGCGGCAAGGAGACGGCGCTTGGGGCGGCGAAGAGGATGAGGTACTTTTCAGAGGCGAGCTGGCTCTTATTCAATGCAGACGGCGGCGTTCACAAAGGCGTCTTCGAAAACGGCCGCGCCCTGAGAATTGAATTCAACTGACCGGTCTTTCAATCTTACAAGGCAGGAGGGAACAATGCCAAGGATACTCGCGCTCATTCTATTTGTCGCGCTGTCGCTTTCGTGGACGACGGCGCCGGTTGTTGCCGCGGCAGAGGAGAGCGCATCAGCGAACGCCAGGACCATAAAGACGCTTGAGCAGAAGATGAAGACCAACGCCGCCTTCCTTAAGGCCGCGGCCCAGGTAATAGACGCGGGGGGCAAAGAGGCGGCCTCGTTCCTCAGGATGGCCGAGATGGCCGCCGGGGAGGCGGAGGTCCACTACAGGAAGGGCGAGTACGAGTTCGCCCTCGAAGACATCTCGGAGTCCACCCACCTCGTTATAAGCGCCATCATACTCTCCAAGAACCAGCAGGACGGCACCATAAGGGACGTCGTCATAAAAGAGGAGCTCGTATTAAAGGAGAAGCGCGAGATAGAGAAAAAAGAGGCGATGATAAGGAAGTCGGTCGACGAGGTCGAGATATTCATAAGGACCGCGGAAAAGCTCCTTGCCCGGAACGCCAACGATAGCGCGGGCGAAAAACTCAAGGAGACAAAGGCGCTTTACGATTCCGCCAAGAGAGACGTCGCCGAGGGCCGCATGGACAACGCGCTCGACGAGCTCGGAAAGGCCTACAGGCTCGCCACCGCCGCGGTAAAGGAGATAAAGAGGTCGCAGAACGACATCATCACCTTCCCGAAGCCGGCCGTGACGGACGAGGCGGCCATGCTCGCGTATGAGCTTAATAAGAACAACTCGTACGTCTACTTCGCGGCCCAGGTCGTGACCGGCGGCAAAAAGGAGCCCTCGCGCCTCCTTGACGACGGCATGGCCCTGAAGGACGAGGCCGCCTCTGCTATCGAGAAAGGCGATAACGGCAAGGCGATAGAGTTGCTCAAGGCCTCCACCGAGACCATCATAAGGGCCATAAAGGCGGCCTCGGAGTAAGTTTACGGGCCAAGCCTATTTCCAGTTGACAACCGCTCTCGTCCTGGGTTATCTTTCTAAAGTTATTTTTCGGTCCTATCGTCTAGAGGCCTAGGACGTGGCCCTCTCAAGGCTGAAACCCGGGTTCGAATCCCGGTAGGACCGCCAAAAAAACCAAGGGGTCAGGCTATCTCAGCCTGCCCCTTTTTCTTTTCAAATACAACCGAATCGCAGCCGTGCTTTTGATCGAGCGCCTTACGCATCCCCGCTCCTCCCGGGATACGAACAGCCGCCAAACGGCTTACCTCCCCTTGCCCCTGAAACGGGACCCTTTAAAGCCGTACCCTTTATGTACGTTCTTTTCTTTCCCGGCTTCAGGGCCGGTAAGTATGGACTTCTGCGCCTCCCTGCCGCGCGCGCTCTTTTCCACAAAGCACGGCTCGTTGGTAAAGGGGTCTCTTTCAGTCCAGTAGATGAGTGTCGAATAAGTCGAAGGGGTCGGGGTAAAGACCTGGACCTGCTCCGGGACCGTGCCGAGCTCTTTCAACGCGAACTCCTTAAGCCTTCTCATGTCACCCTCGTCGCAACCGGGGTGCGCGGCCATGAGATAATAGGAGAGGAACTGCTTAAGCCCCGCCTCTTTGGTGAATTTATAGAAGAGGTCCTTGAACCTTATCAGTGCCTCCCTGTCGCACCCGGGCTTGGACATCTTCTCAAGCACGCGCGCCTCCGAGTGCTCAGGGGCGATCTTCATCTGCCCGGAGACATGGTGGCTGACAAGCTCCTTAAGATACCTCTCACCGTCTTTTTTGTCGGCGAGCACGAGATCGTGCCTTAGCCCGGAGGCGACGACGACCTTTTTAACGCCGTCTATCGCGCGGAGTCTCTCAAGAAGCTCTATCTGCTCGGCAAGGCCGGATTTAAGAAGCGGGCAGACCTTCGGGGAGATACAGCCCTTTTTCGGGCAACACCCTTTTTTCTCCATCCTCTCGCAAAAAGAGGCGTACATGTTCGCCGACGGCCCGCCTACGTCGTGTATCCTGCCCTTGAAGAGCGGGTGCCGGGCTATCCCCCTCGCCTCGGCGACGATGGATTCCATTGACCTGGACCTCACCCTCCTGCCTTCGTGCACGGCTATGGCGCAAAAACTGCATTCGCCGTAACACCCCCGGTGCGTGGAGATGGAGAAGCGTATCGTCTCAAGGGCCTTTACCTCTCCGTCCTTCCGGTGAAAGGGGTGGAGGTCGCGCTCGTATTTGAGGCTGTAAACCCTATCGAGCTCCTCCTGGGTAAGATAAAAAGCCGGGGGGTTCTGGATGAGGTAGCGTCCGTCGTGCCTCTGTCCAAGACAGCGCGCCGTCGGGGGGTCGTTGTTCTCGTAGAATATACGGAAGGCGCGCGCGAACGCGGCCTTATCGCTTGCGGACTCCTCGAATGACGGCAACTCTACGCTTCCTTCGGGGAGTTCCTTTGAAATATAGCAGAGCCCGCGCACGCTTCCGGGGTCTTTGCCTTCCTTAAGGCATTCGGCGAGCTCGACGACCGAGCGCTCCGCCTCTCCGTACAAAAGGTAGTCCGCCTTCGCGTCAAAGAGGATCGACCTCCTTATGCCCTCCGTCCAGAAATCATAGTGGGCTATCCGCCGGAGGCTCGCCTCAATGCCACCGAGGACTATGGGCCGGGGGGTCTCCTTGCCGTATCTTCTGATGAGGTTGGAGTAGGCGATTGTTGCGCGGTCCGGCCGGCGGTCGTTGACGCCGCCGGGGGTGTAGTCGTCGCTCATGCGCCTTTTGCCCGAGGCCGTGCGGTTGGCGACCATCGAATCGATGCACCCGCCGGTGACCCCCCAGAAGAGGGCCGGGGACCCGAGGCGCATGATATCCGCGCCGGTATTCACGTCCGGCTGTCCAATGACGCCCACCCTGTATCCGGCGGCAAGGAGTACCTTGCCGATAACGGCGACCCCGGAGAAGGGGGAATCGATATAGCTGTCGCCCGTAACGAGTATTACGTCGAGGCGCTCCCAGCCAAGGGCCGCCATCTCTTTTTTAGTCGTCGGAAGAAACATCCTGTCATTTTACAACAACGGGGCCGCCAATACAAACGCTCAAACCTTGAGCTTCCTCTTGAGCTTCTTCTCCAGACTCTCGACCTTTGCCGTTATCCTGCCGCCCTTGCCCTTCCTGTAGTCGAGCTTTATGGATGTCGAGATCCGCGGGCAGTCTTTTTTCATCCTCTCGAAGCACTTCCTGACTACCCCGAAGACCTCGTCCCAATCTCCTTCTATTACCGTCCCCATCGGGTTCACCCTGTAAGGCAGGCCGCTCCTGTCGATTATGTCCAGGGACCTGGCGACGAACTTTGATACGCTCTCGCCCTTGCCAAGCGGCGACATGCTGAATTCGAGCAATACGGACATGGGAAGACCTCCTCTTTGGATTACGATGATTTTCACATACAGCGTGCGGTCTTATCAAGCGCTCCGTTGTTGTCACTCCGGAGGGCGTCATCGCTATTACGGCAAATATCTTTTAAATTCAGCAGATTGCCAATAGAACCTTGAACTTTTCTTCTATAAAATGTAAAATCTGTAACATCGACTAATTTTATTTTTTTGGCGGACCGGGGCCTGACGCTTGCAGTGCGCCATTCGATTTTACGGCGTGTCAGCGCCTCTCCCGGATCGTCCCTGAAAGGTCTTCGTTATGTCGGGCCGCAACACTAAGACAAGGAAGCTCATCAAGGCCGCGGCGCATGTTGCAAGGGGTGCGCTCTTAATCGTCGCCCTCATGGCGGCCTCCGTTTATTTCCTCTGGTCTTTCAAGCCCTCGCTCGTCGATAGTTTGGACTCCTACATAGTCGAGAGACACTTCAGCGCCTACTCAAAGAGGCTCGCCGAGGCGAGGACGCTCCTTGATAATTCGAGGCTCGCCGAGGCCAGAGGCGTTCTCGATCCCCTGTTGAAAGACCTCGGCAAGGTCAGAAAACAGGACAGGAAGGCTTCGTACTATGCCGAGGCCATGGACCTCATGCTCTACATAGCCGGCAGGGAAGGCGACCAAGCAGTCTCCCTCTCGATCGCTCGCGCCTTAACGGAATTCGACCCGAACCACTACAATTACTGGCTTAACCTCGCCTATATATTGAACTCGTCCGGGGAGAGGAAACTGTCGATAGACGCCCTGAAAAACGCCTTCAGGATAGCCCCGGCATCCATCCAGACAACCGAGCCGCTCTCCACGCTCCTTTTCGAGGAAGGCAGGAAAGACGAGGCGCGCGAGGTGATAACAGGGTTCATGAACGCCAACCTGGGCGGGACGATTGCCGTGTACCACGCCGCCGAAGGCAAGGAGTTTTCGCGGGACAGGACCTCGCGCCTTATCACGATAGCCTTCACCGGAGACGTCCAGCGCCTCTCCCTTCCTGTCGGGTCCTCAGGCACGGACAGGCTCCGCGTGGAGTTCCCGGCGGCCCCTGACCTCAATATCAGGATAGAGGCGATGGCGCTCGCAACCAACGGAGGGAGCGAGGCGATCGACTTCAGGAACACGAGCTACGGGCTCCACGACCTCTCTGAGGATAGCTCCGGCGTACTTACCGTCGCCGGGTCGCGCCCGTATGTCGAGTTCAAGCTCCCTGAACATTTAAAGACAACGGAGATACTCTCAATCGACATAGACGCCGCGTTCTTTCAGAGGGAGTCCGCCGGCATTCTGAGCCTTAAGAGGGAGCTCGGCATCTGATGAGCAACGCGGCTTCCATAATAAAGGCGCTCTGGAAGTGGAGCTGGGTGGCTACACTCCCGATAGCCGTTTTTTTCGCGGTCTGGATAAGGGAGACCGCTGGTTCTTACAGGCTCCTCAAGCTCGACTACCGGGCGACGATGAACGTGGGGCTCAGGTCCGTCGGAGCGATGAGGGCCGGGCTCCTCCTTAACGACCTCAAATCAATCGGAAGCGCCCTCGGAGACGACAGGGGGCTACCAGCGATCAATATCTACGTCCAGGAAGGGGAGTTAAAGAAACTCGACTCCGACCTCCCCTACTCAGGCAGGCAGTATGTGAAGGCCAAGCTCCTCTACCCGGACGGAAAGGTCTTCGAGGTCAAGATGAAGTACCGGGGGGATTTTTCGTACCACTGGGCCGAAAGAAAGAAGTCCATCCGCATAAAGACAAAGAAGGAGAGGCTCTATGACGGGATGCGCGAATGGAACCTCATCATCCCCAAGACCTCTCATATAATCACGGACCACCTCGCGTACTCGCTCGCCAAAAGGATGGGGCTCATGGCCCCGGAGTCCAGGCCCGTGGAGGTCTACGTCAACGGCAGGTACATGGGCGTAGAGATATTGACCGAACAGATAGGCGAGCAGTTCCTCCGGAGGAATAACCGCATGCCCGGCGACATCTACGTCGGCGAACTCGTCGGCGAGGACGTATACCCGGTCGTCGGGACCGAGGTATTCTTAAACCCCGGCTTCTGGTCAAAGGCCGCGCTCAATAACCACAACGAGCCCGAATGGAACGAGGCGCTGAAGGCCTTGAGCTCGGCCGTGTACAGGGGGGACGCGGACGCTCTCTCCACACTCCTCGATATGGACGAGTGGGCGCGGTTCGCGGCCTTTATAACGCTTACCCGGACGGTGCACTTCGACTCGGAGCACAACTGGAGACTCTTTTTCGACCCCGCGATGGGGCGCTTTATTCCGATAGTATGGGACCCGCTCGGCTGGAACTACAAGGACTATGTCCAGCTGATAGACGCCCAGACCAACCGTATGGACATAATCACAAGCCCGATCTTCGAGGTCCTCCACAGGGACCAGCGTTTCCTCCTTAAAAAGCAGACCGCGATGGAAGAGTTTTTCAAGGGGGGCGGTCCCGGTTATGTTACGGGCCTCCTCGATGAAACAGGCCCGCTCTTCTCGTCCCTCAGGCGCGACAGGAACCTCCACTTCGAGTCTTCCTACGTGCTCTCCCCGTCGGAAGTGATAGACAAGATAGGCGAGCTCAAGGCGCTTGTGAAAAAGGACCTCGATGATGTCAGAGAGGCGTACATGGGGGAGGCCCCCGTCGCCTCGTACTCGATTGACGAAAAGACCGGGGAGATACGGGTGAAGGTAGAGGGGTTTGCGCCCGTGAGGGCTCTGGAGGCCGATTACAAATCTATAAGCGGGCCTCTTTCGGCGCGCCTTTCGTACTCTTCGGACGGAAAGGCCGTCTCAAGGGACTTATCCGGCGCGGTTTCTCTCATCGACAAGGAGACCGTGCGGATCGACGCGCCACTCTTCGCAAGGCGCGTGATGTCCGCCCCCGCCGACAGAGTCCCGATAATCATCAGGGACGCCGTAATAAGCCCGGCCACGTACATATTCGATATAAAGGGGGCGCGCTCGCGCGACCTGCTTTCCTTGAGGGCGATACTGCCGGACGGCAAGGCCTGGGATATAAGGCGCGTCGATACGACCATGCCCCATCCTGTTGACTACACCTTCAATATTGTGCCGCTCGAAGAGAAGCCGACAGAGACGGTCATCTCGTCGGACGTTACGATAAACGGGGTCAGGGAGGTCGAAGACCTCGTCATCAGGCCCGGCGTGACTGTCCGGCTCGCGCCTTCGGCTTCGCTTGTAATCAGAGGCAGGCTACAGGCAAAAGGAGAGCCGGGAAGGCCCATAAGGTTCCTGCCGCTCGACTCAGCGAAAGGTCCGTGGGGCGCGGTCATTCTCACTGGTAAGGGCGCAAACGGGTCGATTTTAAGCCACTGCGAATTCAAGGGCGGGAGCGGCGCGAAACACGCGCTCGTAGAATACTCGGCGATGCTCTCCGTCCACGGGGTAGAGGGCGTCGAAATAGAAAACTGCGCCTTTTCGGATAACAAGCTCGTAGACGACATGGTCCACCTCGTCTACTCGGAGGCTACGATAAAAGAGAGCGTATTCACCGGGGCGAGGGCCGACGCCCTCGACCTCGATTATGTGCGCGGCAGCGTCGTGGACTCTACCTTTATAAACAGCGGCAACGACGGGCTCGACCTCATGTCCAGTCATGTGGCGGTGCTGGGGAGCCGCATGGAGGGCTCGGCGGACAAGGGCATATCGGTCGGCGAAGGCACGGAGGTCTTCGTTTTGAACACGCGCCTTATAAACAACCAG
>JACREU010000064.1 GCA_016212705.1 Deltaproteobacteria bacterium | reverse complement strand
CTTCTTCCTTCTCTTCCGCGCGACCTCGAAGCCTACCCGCGCTATCCTCTCTATCTCAGGGGTCGTGTAGACCATCGTGTTCACGCCGCGCTCCGTCCCGTCGGGGAGCTTCTCCACGCCCTTGGGCGTCCCGAAGTAGAGCCCTCCTGTCAATTCCCTGATGACGACGAGGTCGACGCCGTCGATGACCTCGGGCTTCAGGGTGGACGCGTCTATCAGATCCTTATATATGCGCGCGGGCCTTACGTTTGCGAACAACCCGAGTTCCTTGCGCAATGCCAGGAGCGCCCTCTCGGGCCTGATCGAATAATCGAGCGCTTCCCACTTCGTCCCGCCGACTGCGCCGAGAAGGACGGCGTCGCTTGAGAGAGTAAGCTTCAGGACCTCGTCTGTGAGCGGCACTCCGCTCTCATCTATCGAAGAGCCGCCTACGAGCGCTTCAGTCAATGCAAACTCGACGCCGGCCTTCTTCCCGACGGCGCCGAGCACCTTCGTCGCCTCATGCATTATCTCAGGGCCGATGCCGTCGCCCGGCAATACCGCAATTGAATATCTCTTCACAGCCTGTCTCCTGTCTTCATGTTTTATAAGCCTCAAAATAATAATACCGGAAGCTAAGGCAAGTAACTTCCGGTCCGCCCGTTTTTAGAATAATAGAGGTCCTGCGTTTTTTAAATTTTTTTATGAGCCAGTGCCGGTTATCTTCGTAAGCGACTGCATGAAGACATCTATGCCGCTTATGGGTATTACAACCGTCGAGCGCCTGTCGTTCGAGAGCTCGGCTATCTGGAGGAACCGCCCGCCGTCGTTCTCTTTGAGGTCCACGAAAAGCGTCTTGTTCTCGATGTGGAGTTTGTCGCTCGAAAGTATCCTGCTCTTTACGCCGTCCTTCTTCATACCGCCCCCTTTTTCCGTATCGACTCCATGAGCCCGCCCGCCGCGATCAACTCCTGCATGAACGGCGGTATCGGCCTCGCCTTGAACCGTTTGCCCTTCGTAACGTTCACGATCTCCCCGGTGGACATGTCTACTTCGATGACATCGCCTGATTCGGTAGAAGCCGCCGCCTCCTCGCACTCTAAAATCGGGAGCCCCATATTGAACGAGTTCCTGTAGAATATCCTCGCGAAGCTCCTGGCGATGACGCACGCCACGCCTGAGGCCTTGATAGCTATCGGCGCGTGCTCCCTCGAAGAGCCGCAACCGAAGTTCTTGTCCGCGACTATCACGTCCCCCGCCCGCACGCGGGAGGCAAACGACGGGTCCGCGTCCTCCATGCAGTGTTTCGCGAGCTCCTTCGGGTCAGACGTGTTCAGATACCTCGCCGGTATTATCCTGTCCGTATCTATGTCAGCGCCGAACTTCCAGGCCTTGCCATTGAACTTCATCTCAATACACCCCTTGAGTTTTCTTTATGGTTTTTGAACCGATATCAGCTGAAAGACGCCGCGTTTAAGGAACGCCCTTTTAAACGATGCGAACCCGGCGTCCATTAAAGCCTTCTGTATGTCTGTCCTTACCCAAGCCCCAGCGGTCTCACCCTCGAAAAACGCGAAAAAGAGCGCCTGCAAAAACCCCGCGCCGCCGCGGGCCCTGTGAAAATCGAAGATGACGAACCTGCCGCCTCCCCTCAATACCCTCGCGGCCTCTTTTATTATCAATGGTATCAGGGGACCTTCGGTCTCGTGCAGACCGAGAGATACTACGACCCCGTCAAACGAACCGTCCGGAAAAGGCAGGCTCTCTGCGTCAGCCCTTATAAATTCAACCACTGCCCCGGCCCTGTGCGCCTTCTCGGAGGCGACCCGCAGCATCCCCGCGGTCACGTCCACCGCGACCGCCTTCGCTCCCAGAGACGCCGCCCCGATAGAGAGCGTCGCAGTCCCAGCAAAGATCTCTAAAACCCTTCTGCCCTCAAGAGGTCTCGCCATATCAGCGCGCCTCTCCCTGGCCGCTCCACTGCCGGCCTCCAGCTCCCTTAAAACCGGCCCCCTTAAACCCTCCTCACCGCCCAAGAACAACGCCGCAAGCCAGACCCCAAGGTCGTACAACGGCGCCAGCCAGTCGTACATGAGATAATGCGCTGGATGGTTTTTTTGGGACATATCGAATCCTCAAGATGTTAAAAATACCTGAGAGAACCTTTTTGTAAAAAGGTTTCTCTCAGACTCTCTCCAAAAACTTTCAGTTCTTCCGGAGAGGCCCCCCAAAAGAATCACCGGGGGGGCCTCTCCGGAACTAAAAATCATTGAAGGGGGCCTGGGGGGAACTTTCTACAGAAAGGTCCCCCCAGATATCTTTTAAGCAACTGAGGGATACGGTGTATCCCGAAAACCCGTCCGGCGTATTACTTTGTTACCTCGTCGGGGTGGGCGATCTTGCCTTTGATCGCCGTTGCCGCGGCTACCGCCGGGTTGGCGAGGTAGACCTCGCTTTTGACGTCGCCCATCCTGCCGAGGAAGTTCCTGTTGGTGGTGGCCAGCGCCCTCTCGCCGGCGGCGAGTATGCCCATATGGCCGCCGAGGCACGGGCCGCAGGTGGGCGGGCTTATTATCGCGCCCGCCCTTAGGAATATATCGAACCAGCCCTTTTTCATCGCCTCGTTGTAGATGAAAGGGGTCGCCGGGATGATGATGAGCCTTAGGTGTTTGGCGATCTTTCTGCCGCGCAGTATCTTCGCCGCGACTTCCAGGTCTTCGAGCCTGCCGTTGGTGCAGGAGCCGATGACGACCTGGTCTATGGATACGTTCTTGACGTCAGATACGTTCTTCGTGTTCTCGGGAAGGTGCGGGCACGCGACTTTGGGTTCGATTTCGGCGCAGTCGTATTCCCTGACTTCGGAGTAGGCCGCGCCGGCGTCGCTCGAATAGAACTTGTACGGGCGCTCGGCCCTCTTCGACACATAGGCCTCGGTGGTGGCGTCAGGCGCGATGATGCCGCTCTTGGCCCCGGCCTCTATGGCCATGTTGCACATCGACATGCGCGAATCCATGCTGAGCCTGTCTATCGCGCTTCCGGTGAATTCCATCGCCCTGTATAGGGCGCCGTCCACGCCTATCTCTCCGATGATATGGAGGATCAAGTCCTTGCCGCTCACCCACTTGCGGAGCCTGCCGTTGAAGACGAACTTCATCGATTCAGGGACCTTGAACCAGAGCTCCCCGGTTATCATGACAGCGGCGAGGTCGGTCGAACCGACGCCCGTCGAGAACGCGCCGAGCGCGCCGTATGTGCACGTGTGCGAGTCCGCGCCGATGACGAGGTCCCCCGGCACGACTACGCCCTTCTCCGGAAGGAGCGCGTGCTCAACGCCGACTTCTCCGCCATCGTAATAATGCTTGAGCTTGTGCTCTCTCGCGAAATCGCGGAGTATCTTGCACTGCTCGGCCGATTTTATGTCTTTGTTAGGCGTAAAGTGGTCAGGGACGAGGACGACCTTGTTCCTGTTGAAGACCTTTTTAGCGCCTATGCGCCTGAACTCGCTTATGGCGATGGGCGCGGTGATGTCGTTCCCGAGCGCTATATCGACCTTCGCGTTGATGAGCTCGCCGGGGGCTACTTCCTTCACGCCCGCGTGCCTGGCGAGTATCTTTTCAGTTATAGTCATCGGCTTCATTCAGGCATTCCTCTTTTCAAAAGTATTCTTGGCTCAGAGAACGAGCATTTCCTTTTTGTCTTTCTTCTTGTACTCGAGCCTGTTTAGGGCGTTTATGTAAGCCTTGGCGGACGCAACGATGATGTCCGTGTGCGAGCCCTGGCCGAGGACTATGTTCCCGTCCTCTTCCAGTCTCACGGAGACCTCGCCCTGGGCGTCGGTCCCGCCGGTGATGGCGTTCACCGAGTACTTAAGGAGCCTGGACCTCGTCTTTACGATGCCGGCGATGGTATTGTACGCGGCGTCCACGGGCCCGTCTCCGGCGCCTTTGGCCGTGACAGCCTTTCCGTCCACCTCGACCGTCACCTCGGCGTTCGGCTGGGTATCTGTGCCGCCCTGGACGTAGAGCCTCAGGAGCCTGTACCGCTCAGGCAGGTCGAGCCGGAGGACCTCGTCCTGAACGATAGCCTCGATGTCCTCGTCAAAGACTTCCTTCTTTTTGTCAGCGAGCGCCTTGAAGCGCTCAAAGGCCTTATCCAGATTTTCGCCGGAGACGTCGTAGCCGAGGTCGGCAAGCCTCGCCTTGAAGGCATGCCTGCCGGAATGCTTGCCGAGGACGAGGGTCGAGCGCGACAGTCCGATGGACTCCGGCCTCATTATCTCGTAGGTTGATTTGTCCTTCAAAAGCCCGTCCTGGTGTATGCCGGACTCGTGCGCGAAGGCGTTGTCGCCGACTATCGCCTTGTTCGGCTGTACCATGATGCCGGTAATCGAGGATACCAGGCGGCTCGCCGGATAGAGCTGTTCGGTCGTGATGCCGGTATCAAGCCCGAGGAGGTCCTTCCTCGTCTTGAAAATCATCACTATCTCTTCGAGCGAGCAGTTGCCGGCCCTCTCTCCGATGCCGTTTATGGTGCACTCGATCTGGCGCGCGCCGTTTATGGCCGCAACGAGCGAGTTGGCGACGGCCAACCCGAGGTCGTTATGGCAGTGGATGGAAATTATGGCCTTGCCTATGTTAGGGACGTTCTCTTTTATGCCCTTAATGAGCGCGCCGAACGAGTCCGGGAGCGCGTAGCCTACGGTATCCGGGATGTTGATGGTGGACGCCCCGGCGCTGACGACCGCCTCGATCATCTCGTAGAGGTACTCTGGCTCGGTGCGGGACGCGTCCATGGCGGAAAACTCCACGTCGTCTACGTAGCCGCGAGCCCTCTCGACCATCTCCACGGCGCGCCTCAGCGCCTCTTCCCTCGAGAGCTTGAACTGGTGCAACAAGTGGATATCGGAAGTCGAGATGAACGTATGTATGCGCGGCTTGGATGAGCCCTTCAAGGCCCCCCAGGCCGCGTCTATGTCCTCGTGCTTGCACCTGGCGAGACTGCACATGACGGGGCCTTCGACCTCGTGCGCTATGCGGCGGACCGCCTCGAAGTCGCCGGGCGAGCTGAAGGCGAAACCGGCCTCTATGACGTCCACGCCGAGTTTGGCGAGCTGTCTTGCGACGATCAACTTCTCCTCCACGTTCATGGAGGCGCCCGGGGACTGCTCGCCGTCCCTTAGAGTCGTATCGAATATCCTTACCCTTGTGTCCACGTTTTTCATGTCAATGTTTGTGATGGGCCTCTTTGGGCTCCTTTTTATCGCTCTTGTAAGGGACCTTTGCCGGGAGCTTCTTTCTCCTGTCGTAGAGCGTCGTGATGGGGCCGGATATCACGTAACCGAGCGTAAGCACGAAGAGCATAACGACCGGCTGCGCCGCTATCACTATGAGGAGGAATACGAGCCCGACGAGGAGCCTGAAGGGCATCCTCTGCGACGGGTTCAGCTCCTTGAAGCTGTAAAACTTCACGTTGCTTATCATGAGGAACGCGAGCGCGTAGATGAGTATCAGCACGGTAACGTGCTTGACCACCTCCTCGCCGCGCCCTATGTGGAAGAACATGAGCACCGTCGTGCATACCATCGCGGCCGCCGCCGGGATGGGCAGGCCGTTGAACCTCTTGGATTCGATAGTCGTTATCTGCACGTTGAAACGGGCGAGCCTCAAGGCCCCGCAGACGACGTAAAGGAAAGCCGCCAGCCACCCGTACCTGCCGAAGGGGCGCAAGGCCCAGGTGAATACGAGTACGCCCGGCGCGAGCCCGAAGGCGACGAGGTCGGCGAGGGAGTCGTACTCTACGCCGAACTTCGAGCTCGACCCGGTGAGCCTCGCGATCCTCCCGTCGAGCCCGTCGAGGACGGCTGAGATGATTATCGCTATCGCGGCCCTCTCGTAGTTGCCGTCGAGCGAGGCGATGATGGAGTAAAACCCTCCGAAGAGGCTCGCCGACGTGATGAGGTTCGGAAGGAGGTACACGCCCTTCTTTATCCTGATCTTCTTCCTGCCGGTCTCTTCCTGCTGTATCTCGTTATCGAGCATTCCAGTACCCCAGTATTGAGGACCCTGCCTTTACCCTGTCCCCGACCTTTACGGAGACCCGGCAGTCGGTCGGAAGGTATACGTCCACCCTTGAGCCGAACCTTATGAGCCCGAACCTCTCGCCCTTCTTAAGGCTCGCGCCTTTCTTTACCCTGCAGACGATCCTGCGCGCGATCAGCCCGGCTATCTGGTTGAAGGCGTACCTCTTGCCGTTCGCGGCCTGCATGATGAGCGCGTTCTGCTCGTTCAAAAGAGAGGCCTTGTCGAGCGAGGCGTTGAAGAACTTGCCCGGGTTGTAGATGATATCGAGCACCTTGCCCGCGGCCGGGGACCTGTTCACATGGACGTTGAAGACGTTCATGAAGACGCTTATCTTCACCGCCTCCGTCTTCAAGAGCCGCTCGTCCCTCATGCGCTCGACCTTGATGACCCTGCCGTCGGCGGGGCTCACTATCGCGTCAGTGTCCGCGGGGACCGCCCTCTCCGGGTCCCTGAAGAACGCGACGACGAAGACGGCGAGCGGCACGAGTATGAACTCAAGCCACCGCCAGCCTGAAAGCCAGGCTACTATTACGCAGAAGAGGGCTATCGCTATGAACGGCGCGCCCTCTTTCGCTATGGGAATGCGCATGTATTTATTTATCGTATCCCCGGAGCAAGCCGGGGGCCTTCTCAGTTTTTGGTCTTGTCTACTATTCTGGACTTCTTAAGCCAGGGCATCATGTCGCGGAGCTTCGCGCCGACTT
>JACREU010000063.1 GCA_016212705.1 Deltaproteobacteria bacterium | reverse complement strand
GGGACGGCGTCTTCGAGGTCAAGTCCACCAACGGAGACACTCACCTTGGCGGAGACAACTTCGACCAGCGCGTAATCGACTGGCTCATAAGCGAGTTCAAGAAGGACCAGGGTATAGACCTGTCAAAGGACAGGATGGCCCTCCAGAGGCTCAGAGAGGCGGCGGAGAAGGCCAAGATCGAGCTCTCCTCTACGATGGAGACCGAGATCAACCTGCCGTTCGTAACCGCCGACGCGACCGGCCCCAAGCACCTCGTCATGAGGATATCGAGGGCCAAGCTCGAACAGCTCGTCGCAGACCTCGTCGAGAGGAGCCACAGGCCCTGCGAGCAGGCGCTTAAGGACGCCGGGCTTAAGGCCTCCGAGATAAACGAGGTCGTCCTCGTCGGCGGCATGACGAGGATGCCCGCGATACAGCAGTTCGTAAAGACCTTTTTCGGAAGGGAGCCCCACAAGGGCGTTAACCCCGACGAGGTAGTGGCCATAGGCGCGGCGATACAGGGCGCGGTGCTCTCCGGAGAGGTCAAGGACGTCGTCCTCCTCGACGTGACCCCTCTTTCCTTAGGTGTTGAGACCCTCGGCGGCATAATGACCGCGCTCATACAGAGGAACACGACGATACCGACGAAGAAGAAGGAGATATTCACGACCGCCGCCGACAACGAGACCCAGGTCGAGATACACGTCCTCCAGGGCGAGAGGCAGATGGCCCGCGACAACAGGACGCTCGGCAGGTTCAACCTGGTAGGCATCCCGTCGGCCCCGCGCGGCGTGCCGCAGGTCGAGGTCGCCTTCGACATCGACGCGAACGGCATATTGAACGTCTCGGCAAAGGACCTCGCCACGAACAAGGAGCAGAAGATAACCATCACCGCCTCCTCGGGCCTCAACAAGGACGAGGTCGATAATATGGTAAAGGAAGGCGAAAGGCACGCCGATGAGGATAAGAAGAGGAAAGAGGTCGTCGAGACGAGGAACCAGCTCGATTCCCTCGTATACTCGACGGAAAAGCTCCTGAGCGAGAACCGCGCGAAGGTCTCGGACGAGGACGCCAAGGCCGTGGAGGAAGCGGTCGCGGACGCGAAGAAGGCCCTCGAGCAGAACGAGATAGAGCCGTTAAAAGATGCGGTAGCCAAGGTGACCAAGGCCTCCCACAAGGTGGCTGAGGCGATGTACAAGACCGCCGCCGCCCCGGAGACGCCTGGCGCTGGAGGAGGCCAGGAAGGCGCGCAGAAGCAGGGCGACGTCGTCGACGCGGAGGTCGTCGACGAGCATAAGTAATTCGGGCTTGGGGGCTGGGGGCAGGGCGGAGGCATCTGGACATGGCGTTCTCTCTTCTCATCCCGCGTCTATCGGGTATGGGGGGGTATGGGGGGGGAGGGGCCGGATAATCACCCGTTCGCTACCCGTGGATAGAGCTTCAAGCCTTGCGCTGTAAAAAATAATCGCCGGGCTATCATTAAGCCGGGCCTTTCAGTAAAATAAAGGGATTGGGAGTGACGGCAAAGGCCGTCACTCCCAATATCGATATCCTCAGGCCAATTGAGCGCCTTTTCAGCGACTCGTCATAAGCCCGCGTTCTTCATCTTTCCGCACCTTAACGATATTTTAAAGAACACTTCGATAAAATGGCCAAGGACTATTACGAGACCCTCGGGGTAGCGAGGAACGCGACCGAGGATGACTTAAAAAAGGCGTACAGGAACCTTGCCAGGAAGTTCCATCCCGACCTCCATCCGGAGAAGAAGGCGGAGATGGAGGCCAGGTTCAAGGAGATAAACGAGGCGTACGGCGTCCTCTCCGACCCCAAAAAGAGGTCCGATTACGACCTCACGGGGTCTGCGAGCTACGAGCCGGGCATGGGCAGGGGTTATCCGCCTCCGGGCGGGTCCGTCCACTTCGAGGACTTCGGCTTCGGCAATATCGGGGGCTTCGAGGACGTATTCAGCGAGATATTCGGAAGGGGCGGAAGGCGCGGCCCGCGCAGGGGCTCAGACCTCGAGTACTCGATAACGCTCGATTTCATGCAGGCGGTAAAGGGGGCCGAGGTGAGGATATCGGTCCCGAAGCGCGGCGGCGTTGAGACCATTACCGTAAAGGTCCCCCCGGGCGTCAAGGGCGGCGGGAGGGTAAGGGTCCCGGGCAAGGGAGAGCCGGGCGAAGGCGGCTCAGGGGACCTCTACATAATAACAGAGGTCCAGCCCCACAGGTACTTAAGGAGGGTCGATAACGATATTTACGTCGATGTGCCGATAACCATTAAGGAAGCGGTGTTGGGCGCCGATATAAAAGTACCGGCCATTGACGGCATGACCACTATAAAGGTCCCGCCGGGGATAAGGAGCGGACAGAGGCTCCGGATAAAGGGCAAGGGCGTCTACGCGGCCGGGGGCAGGGGGGACGAGTACGTCATCATCCAGATAGCCGCGCAAAAGGCCTCTGACGGGAGGAGCAAGGAGCTTATTGAGGAATTTTCACGAATAAATCCTTATGACCCCCGGAAGGGTTTATGGTAGAATATACGAATAAGAGGTTTGCCTGCGCGCTCAGAATGCGGAGGCAAAGCGCTTCCGGTTGGAAACCGCGCCCGCGCGGTTTAAGATCAACTCATTAACCTCCGGGGGTTTAACCGCCCCGGAAAGACAGGCCGTAGAGCAGGCCCGGCCTTCAAGAGGTTACCATGACTGAACTGGAAGATATAAAAGAAAAGCTTACGCCAGCCGCCAGGAAGGTGCTCGAGGCGGCTATCGAGGAGAGTAAGACCCGGCAACATTACTACCTCGGCGTCGAACACCTCTTCCTGGCCTTCGCCAAGGTCGAGGAGAACTTCTTCAGGGAAGTGATGGAGGACTTGAACCTCGACGTCTCCCATGTCGTAAACTTTCTGAACGAGCACCTGAACGTCTCCCGCCAGTACATCGGATTAGGCCTTAAGATCCCCCCGGCGACCCGCAACGTCTTCAGGCTCGCCCGCGAAGAAGCCCAGAGGTGGGGTAGAGAGGAGCTCGACTCCACCGACCTCTTCATCGCCATATTCCAGGAGAACCACAGCCTGCCCGCAAAGGTATTCCGGTCGTTCGGGCTCGACCCGGACTATGTGATGAGGAGGATAACCGTAAAGGTAAGGAGCAAGGAGGAGACGGAAGAGGAGCTCAAGAAGAAGTACGAACTCCCCCCCAACCTCAAGCACTTCGCCGTCAATCTCAACAAGCTCGCGAGGTTTGACAAACTGCCGATGATAATCGGCAGGGACGCCGAGATCGAGCAGGTGATGGAGATACTCTGCCACGTCGACCGTTCCAATTCCGTCATGGTGATAGGCGAGCCGGGCGTCGGCAAGACCGCCGTCGTGGAAGGGCTCGCAAGAAGGATAGAGCTTGAGCCCAAGAGGGTCCCCAAGAGGCTCCGCGACAAGCAGATTGTGAACCTCCAGATGAACTCGGTCGTAGCCGGGACGATCTTCAGGGGGATGTTCGAGGACAGGATAGAAAAGATAATAAAGGAGATAAAGGAGAAGAAGAACATTATCTTCTTCATCGACGAGGCGCACACGCTCATAGGCGCGGGGTCGGCGATGGGCGTGCCGTCGGACGCGGCCAACATCTTTAAATCAACCCTTGCCAGAGGCGAGGTGCAGATAATCGGTGCCACGACCCTTTCCGAGTACAAGGAATTCATAGCCGAGGACGAGGCGCTGGCCAGGCGCTTCCGCCTCGTGAACATCGCCGAACCTACGGTCGACGAGACGAGGAAGATACTCTACGGCATACGCGGCAGGCTCGAGAAGAGCTACTCGGTTACGATCACCGACGAGGCCATAGAGACCTCCCTCGACATGAGCCAGAGGTACATGAGGTCTCTGAAGATGCCCGACAAGGTCATCGGCTGGCTCGACACCTCGTGCGTAAAGGTCGAGATAAACAGGCCCGCTGAGCCGGTCAAATCCAGCGACGTCATAGAGGTCATCTCCCAGGAGACAAAGATACCGAGGGATATGATCTTCAGGGACACGGTCGGCAGGTTCAAGGACATGGAAAAGGCCCTCTCCAGGCGGATCATAGGCCAGAAGGAGGCCGTGACCGCCCTGTCCAAGAGGCTCCGCCTCAACAAAGGGCCTCTGAAAGAGAACTTCTCTAAGCCCGACGGCGTCCTTCTTTTCCTCGGCCCCACCGGCGTCGGCAAGACAGAGCTTGCAAAGGCGCTCGCCGAGTACCTCTTCGGCGACGAGAAGAAGATGATACGGGTGGACATGAGCGAGTACAAGGACTCGGCGGTCGCGGTCGACAAGCTCATCGGCATGCCCAGAGGCATAGTCGGCTCCGAGCGCGGGGGCCTGCTCTCTAACCCTGTCCGCGAGAACCCGTACTCGGTCGTCCTCCTGGACGAGATCGAGAAGGCGCACCCGTACGTATTGAACCTCTTCCTCCAGGTCTTTGACGAAGGCTGGCTCACCGACGGGCGCGGGAAAAGGGTCTACTTCAGCGATACCGTCATCATAATGACGTCCAACCTCGGCGTTGACATGTTCAAGAAATACGTGAAGCCGCTCGGCTTCCTCCCGGAGGGGCAAAACACCAATGCCTTCAAGAAGGACATACTGAAGGATGTCGAGGGTACGCTCTCCCCGGAGTTCCTGAACCGCATTGACGACATCATAGTCTTTACGCCGCTTACGAGGGACGAGGTCAAGGCGCTCACGAACCTCTACATCGAGAAGATCAGGGACCATATGGAGACCTACGGCAAGCATTTATCCGTTACGGAGAAGGCGATTGACGCGCTCGTCGATAAGGGATATAACCAGAAGTACGGGGCGAGGTTCCTGAAGCGCCACGTGGATGAGAAGGTGAAGGTGCCGGTGACGCTCAAGTGGAAGGACGGGGAATTTTTCAGGATCGACGCGGTCGATGACGAGGTGGTCGTCGACACGTCTTCGGCAGGAGAACCGGCGCTCATATGATAAAGAACATACTCATACCGCAGGACGGGTCCGAGAACGCCGGGGCCGCCCTTGAATACGGATTGTGGCTCGCCAGGAAGTTCAAGGCAGGCCTCATAGGCCTCCACGTCGTCGATGTCGTCGCCCTTGAAGGCCCGTTCCTGCACGACCTTTCGGGCTCGCTCGGGTTTGAGCCGTTCCTGAACTTCTCGGCGAAGATGCGCGAGGCGCTGGAGACCAGAGGCAAGACCATCATCAGCGCCTTCGAAGCGGCCTGCGCGAAAGAGGGGCTCGAGAGCGAGTCGTCCGTAGGCTACGGCGTCGTAGCGGGCGAGATATGCGACAAGGCGCGGCTTGCCGACCTCGTCATCCTGGGCAGAAGGGGTCTTAATGCAAGGTTCGAGTACGGTCTGCTCGGCTCAACGACCGAGGCGGTCTTGAGGAGGTCCCCGAAGCCGGTGATGGTCGTGCCCGAGCGGTTCGCGGGGCCACAGAGGCCGCTACTCGCCTATGACGGGTCCCCCACGGCCTCGCGCGCCATGCACTCGGCCGCCGAATGGGCGAGCGCCTTCGATCTCCCGCTTACCGTCGTCTCCGTTGCCGCTGAGAACGAAGGGGAACCCGCGTTCCTAAAAGACGCTGAGAACTATCTTAAGCCCTACGGGGTCCGGGCGAGCTTCGTGGCGCTTAAGGGAGACGCGCCGATAGCCATCGAGCGTTATTGCAAGGATAACGGCCACGACATCGTCTTCATGGGCGCCTCTCACCACTCAAGGATAGTCGCGATGGTGCTCGGCTCCACGAGCGAGCATGTCATGAGGAACGTCGAAGTCCCGTTCTTCCTCGAAAGATAACGGAAGGGCCCGCCCTTTTTCCTTGTCCGGCCCCGGGATGTTTTCTTTCCCTCATTTTCTTCCTTAGACCTTCGAAAAACAGCCACATATCTGTTGACTTATCAAATGCTCAGTGCTAATTTTTAAAAGTCCGCCGTTTTTCTTTTCGGCGGCCCAGGTTGCCCGAGCGTACCGGTAAAACCCCTTCCTTCGCAGGAAAATTCAGATTAATTGATCCACCCGCAGGGACCCATGACCATCGAGGCCAGGACAGACCATACCGAGGAGGTCAAGCCCCTCCTTGAGGCCGGCAACGAACCGGCCCTTAAGGAATTGCTCTCAGGGCTCCACGCCTCGGACATCGGGCGCGTCTTGAGCACACTCGGCGGGGAAGAGGCGGTCCGGGTATTCAAGCTCCTTGAGGCTGAGTCCGCCTCAGAGGTCCTTTTAGAGGTCGACGAGCGCCTTAGGAAGACCCTCATCTCGTCGATATCGTCCGAAGAGCTTATCGACGTCGTCCACGAGATGGAGACCGACGACGCGGCCGACGTCATCTCCGAGCTCCCGCTCGAAGACGCCAACCAGGTCCTCGAAGGGATTGACAAGCAGGAGTCGATCGAGGTACGGAAGCTCCTCGCCTACCCCGAGGACACGGCCGGCGGAAAGATGCAGGCCGAGCTCGTCTCGGTCCCCGAGGACGCGACCGTAGAGGAGACGATAGAGGAGGTCAGGAGAAAGAGCAGGGACATCGAGCACATCTCGAACGTCTTTGTCGTGGACAGGGACAGAAGGCTCCTCGGGACCGTCTCTCTGGACAGGCTCATACTCGCCTCCCCCAGGACACGGATAATAGAGATAGCGGACAGGGAGCCGAGGATGGTCGGGACGGACCTCGACCAGGAAGAAGTGGCGAAGGTCTTCCAGCGCTACGACCTTATATCGCTGCCGGTCGTTGACCACGAAGGCAGGCTCGTCGGCAGGATCACCGTAGACGACGTCGTCGACGTCCTCGAGGAGGAGATTTTCGAGGACTTCTACAAGATGGCGGGCCTGAACATCGAGGAGCGCGTCATGGACCAGCCGAGGCGCTCGATATGGATGAGGGCGCCGTGGCTCTTCGTCAACCTCGGGACCGCGTTTCTCGCGGCCTCCGTAGTAAAGGTCTTTCAGGGGACTATCGAACATTTCGTGATATTGGCGGTCCTCATGCCCATAGTCGCCGGCATGGGGGGCAATGCCGCGACCCAGGCCATAACGGTCGTCGTCCGCGGGCTCGCGCTCGGGGAATTGTCGCTCAAGAACGCGAGATGGATATTAGTCAAAGAAGCCACAGTGGGGCTCGCCAACGGCCTCATGACGGGGATGACGGCGGGCGCCGTAGCTTACGCCTTCGGCGTCCAGCCGATCGTGGGGCTCATCCTCTTTCTCGCCATGACCTTCAACCTCGTCATAGCCGGTCTCTCCGGCTCGCTCATACCGTTGGTACTCAAGCGGTTCAATGTCGACCCGGCGATATCGTCCTCGATATTCGTCACCACCTGCACCGACATCGGCGGCTTCTTCACGTTCCTGGGGCTTGCGACCGTATTCATGAAGGCGGGGTTCCTGTGAAGAGAGGGCTCTTCAAGACCGGCGCGATAGTCCTCAACTCCTTCGACTACGGGGAGTCCGACCGGATACTCACCTTCTACACGCAGGACTTCGGCAAGCTCCGCGGCATAGCCAAAGGCGCGCGGCGCTCGAAGAAGAGGTTCGTCGGCAACCTCGACCCCATGAGCCGCCTCGACATCGTATTCTTCCATAGCGATAAATCCGAGCTGGTGCGCGTCGAGGAGGCCAAGCTCGCGGACGCCTATCCCGGACTCAAGGCCGGGATAGACGCGCTCTCGGTCGGGTGTTATCTCCTGGAGCTTACGTCCGAAATGACGCGCGAAGGCCAGCGCCTGCCGCAGGTCTACAACCTCCTTGCCGGGTTCCTCAAGGCGATAGAGGAGGGGGCGGACTCCGGGGCCTACACGAGGTTCTTTGAGATAAGGCTCCTCTCAATGCTCGGTTATCTGCCGCACCTCGACGCGTGCGTCGTATGCAGAAAGACGGACGCCGAGCCTCAGAAACGCTTCAGCTCCGAGAGGGGCGGCGTAGTATGCAGGGCGTGCTCGACAGGGGCCGCCGGGCTTATCCCGGTCTCTTCGGCTACCGCCGGGATGCTCGCTATATCGGCGAAGCTCGAGTTCGATAAGCTTGAGAGGCTCAAACCCAACGCCGCCTTCATGGATGAGGGCGAGAGGCTCCTCTACGACTTCATAAAGTTCCAGATAGGGAAGGAATTGAAGACCAAGAGGTTTATGGAGAAGATGAAAAAGACCGAGGCGAGGGCTTGAGCCGTCTTTTTTGACCCGGCGCGGGTTATAATGTAAGATAAAAGGCCGGTTTTATTAAGGTAAAGAAGCGGCGATAAAGGAGGCCGTATGTATTTTCAGGACGTGATCATAACCCTGCAGAAATTCTGGGCCGAGCGCGGCTGTATCCTGCACCAGCCCTATGACATGGAAAAGGGCGCGGGGACGTTTAACCCGGCGACTTTTTTAAGGGTCCTCGGCCCCGAGCCGTGGAAGGCGGCCTACGTCGAGCCTTCGAGGAGGCCGACCGACGGCAGGTACGGGGAGAACCCTAACAGGCTTCAGCACTACTACCAGTTCCAGGTGATACTCAAACCCTCGCCCGACGACATACAGGACCTGTACCTCGACAGCCTGAAGACCCTCGGCGTCGACCCGCTCGCGCACGACATACGCTTTGTCGAGGACGACTGGGAGTCGCCGACGCTCGGCGCGTGGGGCCTCGGCTGGGAGGTCTGGCTCGACGGCATGGAGATAACGCAGTTCACCTATTTCCAGCAGGCCGGGGGCATCGACCTCAAACCCGTATCAGGCGAGATAACCTACGGCCTTGAGCGGATCACCATGTACCTTCAGGGCGTGGACAGTGTATACGACATCATGTGGACAAAGGACATAAAGTACGGGGCCGTGCACCTTCAGGGAGAGGTCGAATACTCGCGCTACAACTTCGAGGAGGCGGACACGTTGATGCTCTTTACCCTCTTCGATATGTACGAAAAGGAGTCCGTGAGATTGCAGGAAAAGGGGCTATTCCTCCCTGCCTACGACTATTGCCTCAAGTGCTCGCACTCATTCAACCTCCTTGACGCCAGGGGCGCGATAAGCGTCGCCGAGAGGACGCGCTTTATCGGCCGCGTCCGGGCGCTTGCGCGCGGATGCGCCGAGGGGTATCTTAAGACGCGAGAGGAGATGGGCTTTCCCTTGCTCAAGGGAGAGGCGGTTCCGGGGTAGGTTTCCAAGTGTGTTTTTCAAAGGGGCTGGGCTTATGGCCAGCCCCTTTTTTATTTCAAAGAGGAGCTCTCAGGAGGATATTTCAGAGCGGTATTAACAGGTTTTGAGAACTATGAAGCGGTATCGCTTGCCTTCTCCCCCTTTATCACTATCGTCCCGGCGATCCTGTCGCCGAACCTCTCCCCGAGGTCGTCGGTGTAGATGAGCACCATCTCCATGCCGAGGACGGCGACCCAGGAGAGGAATACGAGTACCTTGCCGAGGTACGGTATCCAGCCGAGGATGTAATATATTACGATGAGGAGCGCGAAGACGGAGTTCCTTATTATCGACTGCTTGAAGTCGCACTGAGTTGTCGGGTCTACAAGAGAGACGGCCTTAAGGCCGATTATCCTTTTGCCGATAGACCCGCCCTTGAGGCCGTCCGAGATGAGTATATAGGTCGCACCGGCCAAAGGCCCCACGGCCGTCGGGAAGGCGAAGAACGCGCCCATGATGAGGATGTCAATGAACTTTGAGATGAAGCGTTCCAGGACATAGGTCTTTATGAGAGGCCCTTCGGCCTCTTTTTCCTCATGAGCTTTAAACGGGGTCTCTTCCGCCATTGTCCCCTCAGTCCGAATTCCGCGTGAAGAGTATGAACGCCATAGCAGGGCGTTTGGACGAGTCACGCATGGCGAAGTGGATGCCGTCGAGGTTCCATCCCTCGCTGACCCGTTCGTTTATCGCCTTTTCTATCTCTTCGTCCGTTACGGTCGAGAGCTCTATTACTTTATAGTTCAACATTTTCAGAGGTAGCCTTGATCTGTCGATCCCAGCCGAAGGGGTGGGGAATTTTTTATCCTCCCCTCGATCCCCCTCCCGTCAAGGGAGGATGTTTTTGCTGTCATTGCGAACGAAGTGAAGCAATCCCAAAAGGATTGGATTGCCGCGTCGCATACGCTCCTCGCAATTACAGACTGTAATCCTCAAAAAAACAAAGGCGGGGGGCTTTCGCCACCCCGCCAGATTATACCAGAAAAAAGACGCTATCTATGCACCTTCTTTTCCCCGCCTTCGGCGGCCTCAGCGGCCTTTTTATCGTCCCGGGCCTTCTTCGCGGCCTCGGTCGGCTGGTAGGTGCAAAACGGCTCTTCGTCCATGTAGTTGGCGGTAAAGGCGAAGGCCCTCGCCCTGTACCCCCCGCAGACCTTCCTGAACTCGCAGTACCCGCACCTGCCGTTGTAGTCGTCCCAGTTCCGCATCTCCTGGAAGACCTTTGAGGTGTCCCATATCGTATGGAACGGCTCTTTCCTTATGTCCCCGCACTCTACGTCGAGGAAGCCGCAGATCTGCACCTTGCCGGTATTCGAGACGAACGCGAAGGACTGGCCTCCCATGCAACCCTTGCTCATGGCGTCCAGCCCGTGGGTCTCAGGCGTGACGGTTATGCCCTTCGCCTTCTCTTTCTGCCTGAAAATTCTATAATAGTGGGGGGCGCAGGTCGGCTTGAACTGGATCGGGACCTTGTCCCTCATCTCATGGAACCACGAAAGCGACTTCTCGTACTCCTCAGGGGAAATCTCCTGGTCTTTGAGCTGCGCGCCCCTGCCCGTGGGGACGAGCAGGAACGGGTGGTGCGCGACGGCCCCGAGGCTTATGACGAGTTCGAGTATCTTAGGGAGCTCCGCGAGGTTGTGCTTGGTGATGGTGGTATTGACCTGGAACGGGAGCCCGACCTTCTTGACACTCTCTATCGCCTGCATGACTGATGCGAAGGCGCCGTTGACCCTTCTGAAGTTGTCGTGGCTCTCGGCGGTCGCGCCGTCTATGGAGAAGGAGACGCGCTGGATGCCGGAGTCTATCATCTTCTGCGCGGTTTCAACCGTCACGAGGAAGCCGCAGGGGGCCATGACCATGCGAAGACCCAGCTTGGTCCCGTACTTGGCTATGTCCCAGATGTCGTCGCGGAGCATCGGCTCCCCGCCGGTCATGATGATGATCGGGCTTGAGAAAGAGGCGACGTCGTCCAGGAAGTCGTAGCATTCCTTTGTGGCAAGCTCGTTAGGGTACGGGCCGAACCTCGCCGCCGCCCTGCAATGTATGCAGTCTAAGTTGCAAGACCTCGTCAACTCCCACGCTATCAGCTTCGGCAGCCATTTTCTGCCGCCGCTCTTGTCCGGTCCTTTCGCCATCCCAGGCACCTCGTGCGGATGGCCCTTCGGCATATGCATGACGGATACTCCTTTAATGTATTGAGGTTCTAACCACAGCTACTTCTGGAGGACCTTTGCCGCCTCTTTGGCGAAATATGTGAGTATCATGTCTGCCCCGGCGCGCTTGATGGACGTGAGCGACTCCATCATCGCCCTCTCGCCGTCGAGCCAGCCCTTCTCTGCCGCGGCCTTTATCATCGAGTACTCGCCGCTCACGTTGTACGCGGCGGTCGGGTATCCGAACTCTTCCTTTATCCTTCTTATGACGTCGAGGTACGGGAGCGCGGGCTTTACCATTACGATGTCCGCCCCTTCTTCGATATCCAGCGCCACTTCCCTCATCGCCTCGTCCGTGTTGCCGGGGTCCATCTGGTACGAGCGCCTGTCTCCGAACTGCGGGGTGGACTCAGCCGCCTCCCTGAAAGGCCCGTAAAAGGCAGATGCGTACTTGGCCGCGTAGCTCATGACCGGGATGTGGGAAAAGTTGTTCTCGTCAAGCATATCCCTTATCGCCGCGACCCTCCCGTCCATCATGTCCGAGGGGGCGACTATGTCGGCGCCTGCCTCGGCGTGGGAAAGGGCTTCGTTGCTCAATAGCTCAAGGGTGGCGTCGTTGTCGACGTCCTTACCCTTTATGATACCACAGTGGCCGTGCGAAGTATATTCGCACATGCAGACGTCCGTAATGACGGCAAGGGACGGGACCTTGTTTTTTATGGCCTTTATCGCTTCCTGTACAGGTCCCTTGGGGTCGAAGGCGGAGGAGCCTTCCGCGTCCTTGTGCTCCGGGATGCCGAAGAGGATGATCGCCGGGATGCCGAGGGCCTTTACCTCCTTCGCCTCCTTTACGATGTTATCGACGGAGAGCTGGAACTGGCCGGGCATGGAGCTTATCGGTTTCCTCACATTCTTCCCGAAGGTGACGAAGAGGGGGAGGATGAGGTCGTTGGGGGTAAGGTTGGTCTCCCGGACCATATTTCTGATGGTTTCGGTCTTGCGGAGCCTCCGCGGGCGGTAGAACGGGAAGTTCATCTGGTTACTCTCCTTTTTGCCTGAAGTACTCCGCCATCGCCTCTGTGAGCGCCGGTATAGTGTAGTCCTTCGGCATAATATCGACCTGAATGCCGTATTCTTTAGCGGCATCGGCGGTTATGGGGCCTATGCAGGCTATGGTGACGCCCTTTAAAAGCCCAGAGAGCTCCGCCTTTTTAAACATCGAGGCGAAATTGGTGACTGTCGAAGACGAGGTAAAGGTAATCACATCTACCCCGCCTTCGGTTAAAAGCCTTTTTAGCTCCCCGGCCTCTTTCGTTGGCCGTATCGTTTTATAGGACGGGACGACGTCTATCTTTCCTCCGAGCCTTTTAATCTCCTGAGGGATTATCTCTCTCGCCTGCATGGCTCTGGCGAGGAGGAACTTCTTTCCCTTGATGCGCCTCTTGCCGAGCGCGTCGAGAACGGCCTCTGCCCGGTACTCTTTAGGCGTCAAGTCTACCTTTATGCCGAGCTTCTTTATAGCCTTTTCGGTCATGGGGCCTATGGCGCAGATCTTTACGCCCTTAAGCTCCCTTAAATCCTTGTCGAGCCTGTAGAGCCTCTCGAAGAAATATTTTACGCCGTTGACGGAAGTAAATATCGCCCAGTCGTAGGACGAGAGTCTTTTTATCGCCTTATCAAGCGGCTTCCAGTCAGGCGGTGCGACGGTCTTGATGGTGGGGAAAGTAATCGGCTCCGCGCCGTTCCTCTCAAGGAGCTTCGAGAAATCCCCTGCCTGCTCAAGGGCCCTTGTTACGAGGATGCGTTTACCGAAGAGCGGCTTTGTTTCGAACCAGTTGAGCTTTTCCCTTAAAGATACGACGTCCCCTACGACTATAATGACCGGCGGCCTCATCTCCTGCTCGCCGGCGAGCGCGACGATTGTGCCGAGCGTGCCGGCGAGGCACTTCTGCTTCGTCATCGTCCCCCAGCGAACAAGCGCCACAGGGGTCGATGTGGGCCAGCCGTTCCCAAGGAGTTTGGAGGTTATAAGAGAGAGGTTCTTCCAGCCCATGAGGAAGACGAGCGTGCCCCTGCCCACCGAGAGCCTGTCCCAGGCGATGTTCGACCTCTCCTTTAAGGGGTTCTCCTGCCCTGTTATGAATGTGACTGAAGAGGCGAGGTCCCTGTGTGTCAGCGGTATGCCCGCGTAGGCCGGAGCGGCTGTGGCTGAAGTGACGCCGGGGACTATCTCGAATGGGATGCCAGCGGCGACGAGCTCTTCGGCCTCTTCGCCGCCCCGCCCGAAGATGAACGGGTCGCCGCCCTTGAGCCTTACGACCGTCTTGCCTTTTTGAGCGAGCGAGATAATGAGCCTGTTTATCTCCTCCTGCTCC
>JACREU010000061.1 GCA_016212705.1 Deltaproteobacteria bacterium | reverse complement strand
CCCCGCCTATCGAATTTATTGTCATCCCCGCGTAAGCGGGGGTCCAGTGTCTTTCAGCAGGCCTGGTAACGGCATGGATTCCCGATAAAAGTCCTCGGGAATGACATGATATACGCTTCAGCCTTCTTTTTCAAAATACTCAGGCAGACAGACCCCGCACCTGAAACATTCGCCGACCTCGCACGGCGGCGTCGTACGGGCTTCGAGCGCCTTGCCGTACTCCTTCCAGAGATAGGCCTTTCTGACGCCGTGATCGATAATGTCCCACGGGAATATCGCGTCCTTTGGACGCTCCATGCTGACGGACTCCGTGATGAAGGCCTCATTCGCCTTCATCACCCGCGCCCAGCCTTTAAGAGAGGCCTCGACGATGAGGCTCCCCGCGCGCCTGTCCGAGCGCGATACATACGCCTGTATAAGCGCCTCTTTTGCGGACATCGTATTCACGCTTACCCCGTTTTCCCTCAGCAGACCCTTTGTAATCGACTTAAGCCTCCTCTCTATTACGGAGGGGTCCTCGAACGCCATCCACTGGAACGGCGTGAAGGGCTTGGGGATAAAGGGGTTTATGCTTAGAGATATCTGCCCCCTCGCCATCATTGCTTTTATCCTTTTCGTAAGCGCGACTATCGCCAGGGCGTCCTCGTCGGTTTCAGTGGGCAGGCCCACGAGATAGTAGAGCTTGAGCTTTAAAAACCCCGCCTCCCTTATGAGCGCGACGGCGTCCATTATCTCGTCGTCAGTTATCCCCTTGTTGATGACGGAGCGCATCCTTTCGGTGGCGGATTCCGGAGCGAGCGTTATCGTCTTGTATCCGCTCTTCTTAAGAAGGGCGAGGAGGTCCGCGTCTATCATATCGAGCCTCAGGGACGAGAGCGTCACGCCCCCTTCCTTTTCAACGCCGAACCCTATGATCTCATTTATATCAGGGTGCTCGGAGACGGCGGTCCCTATGAGCCCGGCCTTGGACGCGCGCTTGAGGCCGTCAGAGAGCGCCTCCTTTACGTCATCCGTCTTCCGCCAGCGCGGCGGGAGATACAGAAACCCTGCCGCGCAGAACCTGCAACCCCGGCCGCACCCGCGCTCGACCTCTATCAGATAGGTGTCCCGGAACTCGGAATCCGGCGTTGTAATGAACGACTGCGGGACAGGGAAGTCGCCGAGGTCAAAGGCCTTTTTGCCTGTGACCTTCTCCTTTGCCCCTGCCTTCCTCTTTACCTCTTTTATGGCAGGGCCGTCGTATGAATACTCATAAAACGACGGAATATAGGTCCAGGGGAGTTCATCGAGGCCGGGTAGGAGCGCCCCGGCCGGCCCGTCCTTCAAGGCCCTGTATCTTTCGATGAGCTCAGGGAGCGCGCCTTCGCCCTCGCCGATCGTGAACACGTCTATGATGTCGGCGAGCGGCTCGGGGTTGAGCGATACGCCGACACCCCCGGCGATAACGAGCGGCTTTAAGTTCCGCTCAGCGGAAAAGACCGGGACATTGGCAAGGCCGAGTATCCTGCCTATGTTTACATAATCGTCCTCAAAGGGGAGCGAAAAGGCGATGATGTCGAACTCGCGTAGCGGCGTCTGGGACTCGTAAGAGAAAAGCTCCGTGGAAGTCCGTCTGAACTCCTCGATATCCTCTTTATCGGGGAGGAACGCCCGCTCGCAGACAGCGCTGTCGATGCTGTTTATCAGGTGATAGACTGACTGGAAGCCGAGGTTCGCCATGCCGAGCGAATAGGCGTTCGGCCAGACAAGGCAGACCCTTACCCTGCCGCCGTGCTCCTTATGGACGACGCCCGTCTCTTTTGAGAGCGTCTCCCTTACTTTTTTTTTGAGATTCCAGGAAATAGACCGGCCATAACGGGGCTTTCAACCCCGTTTCCTCAGGAATGGTAGGGGGTAGACGCATGCGTCGAAGGCGTCGCCCCCATCAACTGGAATTATCACATATATCCGGCTGGTTTACAAGGCGGGGTCCTTGCCGGACGGGCAAATCCGTATCGGACGGTTTTGAGTCCGGGAGGCCTG
>JACREU010000060.1 GCA_016212705.1 Deltaproteobacteria bacterium | reverse complement strand
TAATTTTTAGAGATAGCCTGTATAGCATCTTATCTTAATAAACCCTGCTGTCCCGGCCCCCGGAACCGCCCCCGGCCCCCTCGGCCCATAATCTCCCTTTACTTCGCTAAAGCCCAACTTCAGCGCGGCGACGTTGCCTTCGATTACCTTGGGCGCGAACTTCTTCGAGTAATTCTCCTTAAAATTTTCGACAAGGGCATCGAGGGTGATAAAGCCGGTCGCCTTCGCCAGCGCCCCCAGCATCGGGGTGTTCGGCATCACCCTGCCTATGGTCTCAAACGATATCTTTCCCGCGTCGAGCGTGAATACCTTTACGGTCTTCGACTTTATCCCGAGCACCGCCCTCATCTCTGTCGCCGGCTTCGGGGTGTTGACTATAAAGACCGCGTCCTCGGGCGTGCCGGCGGTGACGTCCACCGTGCCTATGAGCGTCGGGTCGGCTATGAGCACGTACCTCGGGTCCGTCACCTGGCAATGGAGCCTGATGGGCTCGTCCGATATCCTGTTGAACGCGCGCACAGGCGCGCCCATCCTCTCGGGGCCAAACTCAGGGAAGGCCTGCACGAACTTCCCTGAATGGAGACACGCTTCGCCCAAGACCTTGGCCGCCGTGACAACGCCCTGCTGGGCCCTGCCGTGCCATCTAACCTCTATATAGTTTTCCATCTCTTCCATCCCTTTATCTGTATTGTGCCCGAAGACACCGTTGGTTCCGCGATTGATCGAGATGCCTTTACGACACGTCCCTTCTTCCGTCCAGCGCCCTGCCGAGTGTCGCCCCGTCCATGAACTCGACGAAGCTCCCTACCGGGATGCCTGAGGCGAGCCTCGTCACCCTTAAATCATACGGCTTTAGGAGCCTTGCAAGATAGGCCGAAGTCGCCTCGCCTTCGGCGTCAAAGCCGGTTGCGAGTATCACCTCTTTTACGCCGGAGGCCTCTACCCGGGAGACGAGCTCGCCTAAGCGTATGTCGTCTGGGCCGACGCCCTTGAGCGGAGCAAGGCTCCCGTGGAGGATATGATACCTCCCCTTGTAGGCGCCCATCGATTCCAGCGCCATCATGTCCTTGTAGTCGGATACCACGCAGACGGTCGACGGGTCTCTCCCGGCGTCATCGCATATCGAGCACGGGTCCGTGTCCGAGAAGGTCATGCAGACGGAGCAGAGCGCGACCTTTTCCTTCACGTTCCGAAGACAGTTCGAGAGCTCGTCTACATACTCCCTTCTGGCGTTCAGTATGTAGAGGGCGAGCCTTGTCGCCGTCTTTTCGCCGATACCGGGGAGCCTCGATATCGCCTTTATAAGGTTGTTTATGGGCTCGGCGTACTGCATCCCTCGAAAACCTAAAAGAGCCCGGGGATGTTCATCCCGAGACCGGCGGTGAGCTTGCCCATCTCGTCGGAGACCATCTGCTTGCTTCTGCGAAGCCCCTCGTTCACCGCCGCGGTGACGAGGTCCTGGAGCATCTCTATGTCCTTGGGGTCGACGACCGACGGGTCGATCTTCACGGAGACGAGCTCCTGCGCGCCGTTGACCGTCGCCGTTACCATGCCGCCCCCGGAAGAGGCCTCGATCGTTCTGGTCGCGAGCTCTTTTTGCACCTCGCCCATCTTCTCCTGCATCTTCTGGGCCTGCCTCATCAGGTTTCCCAATTGCTTAGACATCGGTCCTCCTCCGGTTCTCCCGGTCCTCTATGACCCTTGCGCCGAGGATGCGTCTGGCATCCGCTACCGCCGGGTCCTCTTTTTTCTTTTCAGTAGGGCCTGACCCGTTCAGCTTGATCTTTACGGGCCTCTTGTAAAAATCCTCTAACGCCGCCTCTATGGCGCCCCTGTTAGCGAGTATCTTCCCGCCTGCCCTTCCGGGCGCGCTCACATCGAGACAGTCGCCGTCGAGCATGAGGGTCGCCGCCGCGAAAGGCTCTGCCATCTCCGCGCTCCTCGACCTTATGTAACTTATAAAATCGGAGCAACCTTGAGAGACAGGCGGCGCCGCGTAAACGGCCGTAGCCTCGGAGGCCCTGGGCGGCGAGACGGGCGCGGGTGCCTGCGCCTCGGCCTTTCTCGCAAAAGTCGGCCTTTCCGGGGGCTTCCCGCCTGTTCCGGCCGAACCAGCCGCCCTTGGCGCCTCAGTCCTCGGCAGACCGGCTCCGCCCGAAACTTCGATCTTTTGCCTTAAGCCTTCTATCCTTGAGATGAGTTCCTCAACTGGCCTGAGGTCGTCGAACTCCGCGGCCTTAAGAAGCGACATCTCAAAAGAAAATCTCGGAGAGGCGCCCTTTACGACTTCCTCGTATCCCCTCGAGATTATGCTGAAAAACATGTGTAGCCGCGGCAACTCCACCGCCTCGGCAAGTACGCTAAGGCACGCTATCTCGCTCTCGGGGAGGTCCAGGAGGGACTTTTCCCCCGTGGATTTAAGCACCGTAAGGTCCCTTATATGTTCGAGAAGCTCGCTACAACCCCTTTTTAAATCATAACCAAAATCATATATCTTTTCAACAATATTCAGGGCCGTTGCAGGGTCTTTCCGGATGACCGCGGTAAGGAGGTCGTAGAGTACTGAGCGGTCCATGAGGCCCAATGCGCCGGAGACGTCCGACTCTTTCAGGTCCCCTCCGGAGTAGGCCAGCACCTGCTCCAGGAGGGATTGCCCGTCCCTCAAAGACCCGTCCGCCTCCCTCGCGAGCTGGAAGACGGCCTTTTCCTCGTAGTTTACCCCCTCTTCCTCGACTATCTTCTTAAGATGCCCCTGGAGTTCCCTGAAGGGGATGCGCTTAAAGTCAAACCTCTGGCACCTGGATAGTATCGTAAGGGGTATTTTGTGGACCTCGGTCGTGGCGAAGATGAATACGGCGTGGGGGGGAGGCTCCTCAAGCGTCTTTAAAAGCGCGATGAAGGCCGCCGTGGACAACATGTGGATTTCGTCTATTATGTAGACCTTGTATTTGCCCTGGGTGGGGACGTACCTTACGCTCTCGGTAAGCTCTCTTACGTTATCGACGCTGTTGTTTGAGGCGCCGTCTATCTCGAAGACGTCGACCGAGGAGCCTGCGGCTATGCCCTTGCAGGATGAGCACTCGTTGCAAGGGACCGGCGTAGGCCCCTTTACGCAATTGAGCCCCTTTGCGAGGATACGGGCCGCGGTAGTCTTGCCCACGCCCCTCGGGCCGGAAAAGAGGTACGCGTGCGCGACCCTTCCGGAGGAGATGGCGTTCCGGAGGGTCCTTGTCACGTGACCCTGCCCGACTATCTCCTCAAAGAGGCTCGGTCTCCATTTTCTTGCGATTACCAGGTACGAGGACATCGGATCCCCTGGCTGAAGTTATGTTGGGGAATAAAACCGGGGCCCGCCGAGCGGGTCGCCCCGAACCAGAGGCGCTACGGAGAAGGACTTCCTCCAAATATTCTTGCAGGCCCTGTTGATAGCTAGGCACCCTTGCGGCACATGGATAAAACTGCTACCGTTGCTTCCTTCCGGACCTGGCGGGGTTTACAGCGTACCATTGCGCAAGACCCAGCTATCAACAGGGCCCGCAAGCCTGAAAAACCAAAAAGCCCTTGAGGCCGCCGGGGCGGTTCAAATCCCCACGAGCGCCTATAATGTTTCTGGCGGAGAGAGAGGGATTTGAACCCCCGGTGCCGTTTCCAGCACAGCTGATTTCGAGTCAGCCACCTTCAGCCTCTCGGTCATCTCTCCGTAAAAATTTCTATATAACCGAGGCTCGTAACGGCCAAAGCCCCCTGGGTCTCTCGTCAATATTCTATCTTAAATAGAAGGATTCGGCCTTCATTCGTCGGCCTCCTGCCTCCTCTTACGGCCTAGACCGTCTTCGCTTCCGGCCGCATCCGTTCGGCGTTCAGTCGGTTTCGAATCCCTAATCGCTCTCCTGCTTATTTCTGGCGGAGAGAGAGGGATTCGGCTTGCGCGTTTCGGCCTCCTGCCTCAACGCTCCAGCCCGGCCTTCTTCACTTCCGGCCGCATCCAGCGGCCTCATCCTCACATCCGTTCGGCGTTCAGTCGGTTTCGAATCCCTACCGGCTCTCCTGCTTATTTCTGGCGGAGAGAGAGGGATTCGAACCCTCGGTACATTTTATTGTACATACGATTTCCAGTCGTACCCCTTCGGCCACTCGGGCATCTCTCCGTATTATTCGACCAATATAAAAATACTGTCCAGGCCCTTGGGCCCGGACTATTTAATTAAGCATATTTTATGTCGGTTGTCAAAGAGATTTAAGGGCTCCGGAAGGCGGAACGGGCTAATCAAAAGGCCCCTGCCCTTATGGGCAGGGGCCTTTTAAAGATACCCCGCGAAACCGGTCAAAGAGACCGTCTTATTTCTTCTGAGCCGCCTTGGCTGTCCCGGGGGCCACGAGCTTCATCGGGAACCTTGCGTCGGTGTAGGAGTTGAACTCCGGGAACTCCTTGAAGACCCATCCCTTTGCGACGGTCTTGTCGTTCTCCTGCAATTCAACGAGAACAGCCGGGTTCTTAGCCTCGTTCGACCTCGACTCAATCTTATTATCCGATATCGCGTAGTCCGGGACGAACGCCTCGACCTTGAGCTTCACCCCAGGCTTGAGCGTAACGGCGTTGCCTACGGTTATGGTAACCACCTGAGAAGAGTTGGAGGAGGCGTCCGTAATGTCGAGCTTTACCTCTTTCCACTTGGCCTTTACTTCAGGCGAGAGGCTAACCTCTTTCTGTGTCTTTATGTTCGCATGCGCGGCCTTGTTGATGTCCGTTACGGTCTGGTCGCCGGTCGGAGGATGCCCGGGGGGTGTGGCCTGTTGCTGTGCCATGCCCTGCTCCTGCTTAACCTCCGCCGTCTGCTCCTTGCCCTTGCAACCGGATATCGTAAGCATCGCGACAGCCCCCGCGATCAATAAAAACCTGGAACTCTTCATTAATCTCATGGTTTTAGACTCTCCCTCCATGTTGGTTTTAGAAATTCAAGGATAATAGATAACATATCCATGCCGAAAACAAAAGGTTTTTTAAAAAGCCCGCTGGGCTACCTCCCTGCGTCTCTTTGCCAGTCCCTGTCCAGATCATCGTAGCCCATATAAAGGACGGCCTTGAGCGCCTCGTCAACGGACATGCCGGAGCCCAGGTTCTCAAGTATCCTCTTGACCGCGGAGACCCCGAACTCCCTTATGATGTACTCCGTTGCCGATAGGCTCAGGAGGTACGCGGTATGCGCGGCGTTCGAATTCAACCCCATGAACGAGCCCCCGAGGCTTTTAAGCCTCAAGCCGCCTGATGAAAGCGTCTCTTTTATTTCAAGAGAGCGAGCTGACGAGCTTTTCCCCTCCTCGTACTGCGCTATCCCTTCGTTCAGCCACGTCGGCGCCCTGCCCTTCGATATCCTGTGTACGAGCGCGTGGGTGTACTCGTGGAATACGACCTTCTCAAGCTCAGAGGTCTTATCAACAAGCCCGCCCGCGGGTATCTTTATCCTGCCGTCGTATACGGCCCCAGCCCAGGAAGGGCTCCCCGTAACGTCCCTGAAGGTCTCTTTTGTGTAGAGTAGCGCTTCTATCCTGTCCTCGGGGTAGAAGGCGAGGTCCGAGCCTATCTTAAGGTAAGCCTCTTCGAGGAGTATCCCTATGAGGTGGCCTGCGACGGCGTTCTCCCCGCCCTCGTACTTCACGAGGAAACGGGAGCCGTCCCTACTGCCCATCCTGGACTCAAATGCGTTTTCCGCCTTGAGCTTTGAGAGCCTCTCTCTTAAAGAGTGGTCGTCCGGATCGAGAAGAAGCCCCTTCTGAAGGCCCTCTATCGCCCCGTCCCTCTCTCCTTTATCGAGCCGCTCCTCGGCGGTCCTCACATAGAGGTTTTTAAGCCTCCCCCTTACGTCAGGGAGGTCTTTAATCTCCTCAAGAGACGATACAGCGCCTTCGAAATCCTGGAGCTTTATCTGCGCGTTGGCGAGGTTCCTGAAGAATACAGGTTCTTTTGAGAGCGAGAGCGCCTCTGTCAGCATCTCTTTGGCGAGCGCGTAGTTGCCGGATGCGTACTCAACGGTAGCCGCGCCGTTCAATGCCTTCGCAAGGGAGGCCCCAGCTTCTTCTGACGGGCTGTCCTTGTACGCGGCCCTGTAGAGCGCGACGGCCTTTGTGAACTCACCCGCCTTATACGCCTCAAAGGCCGCCCTGGCATTCGGATCGGACTGGGCCGCCTCCAGCGGGATAGAGGCGAGTGGGCCTGCCTCTATCTGCCCTTTGCCGGAATAGACGGCTCCTTCGTAATTCGGGGACTTCGGTGTTTTTCCGGAATATTGCCAATAGGCGAAGAGTGCGAAGAGAGCGATGGCGATGACGATGAGGGTGGATGCCCTGCCGTCCTCGCCGTAAAAACGGATGATACGACCGTAAGAACCAGGACGGGCGCGGCCTTTTATCGGACCTGATAGCTTAGGCAAGCGTCTCTTTCTTAAAAACCGCTCAGCGCTTTTTCCTCATCTTCACCGCGCCGAGTATGAGGTTCGCGATGACCGAGACGAAGTATATCTCGTCGTCGCTGAACTCCCTTGAGACGACGGTCTGGGCGTTCAGGACCCCGAAGGGCTCGGTCCCCGAAAATATCGGGTACGAGTACATCGTCTTTATCCTGTACTGCTCCTCCCTGGTCTCCGGGAAGTACATGTAGCGTTTGTCAGCGGATACGTCCGGTATGAGGAGCGGCTTTTTCGCCTCGACTGCGGACCCGGTTATGCCCTCGCCTATCTTAAGCCGGGCCTTGCCGACCGCCTCCTGCGCGAGGCCGTGTGTGGCGCGGAGTATGAGGTACTCGCCGTCCCAGAGGTAGATGGAGCAGATATCCACCCCGAGCCTCCTGGCGGTCTTCTCCACGACGGCCTTGAGGACCTCTTCGAGGTTATAGTCGGATGAGGCGAGCATGGATATCTCTTCGAGGGTTATTATCTCCTTCTGCTCCCTGTCGGCCCTCTGCTCGAAGAAGAACCTGCCGCTGTCGTCGAACGTGAGCGGCAGGAGGCTCTCTTTTGAGAAATGGGGGTTAATGGCCTTTGTCGCCGATGGCGCGCTCCTGTACTCGGAGAAGCCGCATACGCAGGAGAGCTTTATCCTGTAATCGTCCACCCTCGCGGACTTCATCTTCTTCCCGCATTTCCTGCACCTGATAATCGATTCCATCATAAAGGTCTCCTTGAGTGGCGCTCGCCCCTGATTGTCTTCCGCGCGGGCCTACGGCTTCGCTTGCGTCGCTGGGGCCGCAGGCGCGCTATTTTCAGCCGGCGTCCGCGGCTCGACGGTCTCAGCCGGCGAAACCGGCCTCGGCCTTGGCAAGCCCTGGTTTATCTGGATAGAGCCGTCCTTCGGCACCTTGAAGCTGACGACCTCGCCGGCCTTGCCGAGAGGCGGCATCTTCCTGCCGTCATGGAAAAGCGTCACGCCGCCGGCGTTGCCGACTATGAGGGAGAATAGCTCCTTTGCCTTCCACGAGACCGATTCCCCGGGCCTCAGGTAGACCTCGAACGGCTCTGCGCTGTCTATCCGTATCTTTACCCAGGCGACGTCCGTTGCCGTGACGGAGAGCGTATGGCTCTCCTCAACCGGCTGGAGCGCCGGGGCGGCCTGCGCAGGAGGCTGGAGGGCCTGCTGAGCCGTTGTCTGTGGAGGCGGAAGAGGTTTCAGGGCCTCTTTAGCCTCTGTCTTCAACTGCTGGAGAGCCCTCTCAGGGGCTTTTGGCTGGACCAGGGCCTGCTCCGCCGGCCTGGTCGTTGCCACGGCCTCCCTCTGATTCTGGAGAGGGGCAACGGTAATAGCCGGGGCTTGAGCAGGCGCAGTCGGTTGCACTGCGATCGTCGTATCCATCGGGGCCTGGACCAAGGGCTCCGTCGCTTGAGGCCCGGCCGTTGGAGGCTCAGGGGCCTTCTTCCCGCCGAACGCGATATATAATATTATTATAACAACGACAATTGCCGCGCCTACGGCGTAGGCGGCGTTCTTTTTAAGCCCCTCGGGCACCTGCACCGGGACGGCGGCGGTCTTCGTCTTTTTCCTCAGGTTTCCGCGCCTGTACTCCTCGGGGTGCTCCTTCTCGTTCTTCTCCCTTAAGAAGACCTCGAAGCGCAATACCGCGTCCGTCTCGTCAAGGCCGAGCGCCTTGCAGTACGTCTTTATGTAGCCCTTTACAAACGTGGGATGGGGCATGGAGTCGTACTCGTCGGCTTCTAACGCTTCGAGGTACTTGATCGGCACCCTCGTAGCCTCGTAGATCTTCCCGATAGATACTCCCCTTAGCTCCCGCTCCCTCCTCAGGTATTCTCCCGGACTCTCCATCCTCTTACCCCTCTTATGAAACTAAAACCGCCCTCATGACGGTTTTATGGCCGGAAAGAGCGGCCTCATGCAGAAACAGGCCGCCAAAAAACCTCATTTAAGAAGCCTTATGTAGTCCCTCGCGGCCTGCCCCCTCTCCCCATCGGGCGCGGCCTCGATCGCCTTCTCAAAGGCCTTCTGCGCCCCGGCCTTGTCATTCTGCTTTAAAAGGGCCACGCCGAGGTTGAACCAGGCGTTGGCAAAGGCGGGGGCGGCCTTCGCGGCCCTTTCATACGCCTCAGCCGACTCCCTGTAGTTGTTCATCTTGTCAAGCGTCAGACCCATGCTGAAATAGGCAAGCGCGTACCTCGGGTCCTCCTCAGCCGCCTTCCTGTAACTCTCGAGCGCGGCCTTGTAATCCCCTTTGTTGAAGAACGCCTGCCCCATGTTGTAATGGGCGAACTGCGGGGTCCCGTAGAAGATGTTCTCGAGCGCCGCGCGCGCGGAGGCGATAGCCGCGTCCCACCTGCCGTCGACGATGTATACCGCTGACAACGCGACGTGGGCCTCGGAGAACTTGGGGTTCAACTCGATAGCCTTCTTCATCTCCTTTATAGCCTCGGAGTTCATGTTTCTGGCGAAGTAGGCGAGCCCGAGGGCGTTGTGATAGGAAGGCTCTCCGGGGTGCATCTCCACGGCGGCCGTCAGCTCTTTGAGCGCGTCCGTGTAGTTCCTCTCGTTGAGATGGACGGAGCCTAGCCTGAAGTGTATCTCGGCCTCCTCCCTCTTCTGCGCGAGCGTGGACCCGCAGGAGATGAGCGTCGAGGCGATTATAAGGAGGAAAACCCCCTTAAGGAGCGTATTGGTGGGCACCTTCATTAGGAGCTGTCTTTCCTGGTGGTCTGCCGGATTTGTTCTTATTGGACCGGGCGCGCCCGTTTTTTGCCGCCCGAAGCGCGCTTGGTTTATAACTCTTTGAATTATCTCATATATCTTCAAAATGGGTCAACCGCTTGAACTCCGAGTACCTGGCCTTTATCTCCGGGAGCGTCAGCGTCTTAAGGCGCTCGAGGCTGAAGGCCTCGACGTTAAAGGAGGCCATGACCGAGCCGAATATGATCGCCTTCCTGATGTTCTCCTCGCTTAAGTCCCCTGTGTTCGCCAGATACCCCATGAGGCCTCCGGCAAAGGTGTCGCCCGCGCCTGTGGGGTCGAATATCTCTTCAAGCGGGTAGGCCGGCGCGGAGAACATCCCACCCCCGTTGAACATGAGCGCGCCGTACTCGCCCCTCTTTATGATGAGCGTCTTAGGGCCGCAGGAGAGTATCGCCTTCGCGGCCTTGACAAGGCTCGAGTGCCCTGAGAACTCCCTTGCCTCCCCCTCGTTTATGACGAAGAGGTCGACGCCCTTCAGAAGTTTCCGAAGAGCGTCGGGCTTGCCCTCTATCCAGAAGTTCATGGTGTCGCACGCGATGAGCTTGGGCTTTCTCACCTGTTCGAGCACCTTCATCTGGAGTTCGGGGTCGATGTTCGCGAGGAATACGAAAGGGGAGTCCTTGTAGCTCTCGGGGACCTCGGGGTTGAAGGCGCTGAAGACGTTCAAGTGCGTCTCAAGGGTGTGCGCCTGGTTTAAATCGTAGTCGTAGCGCCCCTTCCACCTGAAGGTCTTGCCAGGGACTTTTTTGAGCCCGGCGAGGTCTATGCCCTTTTCTTTAAGCCCGGTTATGTGCTCATCCGGGAAGTCCTCGCCGACGACCGCCACCAATTTTACGTCTGTAAAGTAGCTCGCGGAAGTGGAAAAATATGTCGCCGAGCCGCCTAAGACCTCATCGGCCTTGCCGAACGGGGTCTCGACGGAATCGAAGGCGACGGAACCTACAACTAAAATAGACATCTCTTGCTCCTTACTTTATATATTTGCCGAGAAGCGGGGCCAAGTCCTTGAGCGTCTTCGCCGGTATCACCTTCGGGTCCGTGATCGTCGCGTACTTAAGCGCGCTCGCGCACTTGCAGCCGCGCTCGTTGCCTATCCTCGGCACCGCCTTCTTTATTATCTCTCTGGCCGTAGCGACGTTCTTCCTGAGCGTCTCTATTATCATCTCGACGGTGACGGACTCCTCTGTCGTGTGCCAGCAGTCGTAGTCGGTGGAAAGCGCGACGGTCGCGTAGCATATTTCAGCCTCTCTTGCGAGCTTCGCCTCCGGGATGTTCGTCATGCCTATGACGTCCACCCCCCAGGACCTGTATATGTTGGACTCCGCCCTTGTCGAGAACTGCGGCCCCTCTATGCAGATGTATGTGCCGCCCTTGTGTACCGTCGCGCCGGCGTCCTTTGCGGCGGAATACAAGACGTCGCTCAATGGGGAGCAGACCGGGTCGGCGAACTCGACATGGCCGACGATGCCTCCTCCGTAAAAGCTCGAGGACCTGCCCTTGGTCCTGTCGAAGAACTGGTCAACGATGACGATGTGCCCCGGCGCGATCTTTTCCCTCATCGAGCCGACGGCGGAGACCGAGATTATCCACTCGACCCCGAGCTTCTTCATGCCGTAAATGTTGGCGCGGTAGTTGACCTCGGAGGGCGTGAACCTGTGGCCGCGCCCGTGCCTCGGCAGAAATACCATTTTCGTATCGCCTAACATGCCGGTCAAGTACTCATCCGACGGGTCTCCGAACGGGGTCTCCACCTTTACGGACTTTATGTCCGTGAGGCCGTCCATCTCATAGAGGCCGCTGCCGCCTATTACGCCTACTACCTTCATCCTCGATACTCCTTAAGCCCGATGATTTTCGAAACTATTTCACCTAAAAGCAACTTCAACATTTATCATTACAGCAGCCTTGGGTCAACAATTATTAGAGGTGGCCGTTATGCGCCTTTTGCCTCATACCAGCCCTTCAGCTGGCCGCACGCGGCCTGTATCTCCGAGCCCTTGGACGAGCGGACGATGACGACGAACCCTGCCTCTTTGAGAAAATCGTGCATACGGAGGACCCGCTCGGTCTCCGGGGACTTGAACGCCGCGCCGGGGAAGGCGTTAAACGGGATCAGGTTTATCTTGCACGGTATGCCGTGAAGGAGCTTTACGAGCCTCTTTGCGTCATCGATTGAATCGTTCACATCCTTCAGGACCACGTACTCTATCGTCATGTGCCTATTGCCCTTGAGCGGATAGTACCTTAAGGCGGCGATGAGCTCGTCGAGCGGATACTTCTTGTTGACGGGCATTATCCGGTCTCTGACTTCATCGGTAGTCGCGTTCAAGGACACCGCGAGGTTTACATTCGACTCCTCGCCGAGCTTCTTTATGCCCGGCACGAGCCCGGCTGTCGAGAGCGTAACCTTGTTGTGCGAGAAGCCGAAGCCCCTCGGGGCGGTAAGTATCTTCGTGAACCTCAAAACATTGTCGTAGTTGTTCAAAGGCTCGCCCATGCCCATGAGCACGATGTTCGTAAGCCTTTCCCCGTCTTCGAGAATACCCATCGCCGAGAAGACCTGGTTCGTAAGCTCCGAGAGGGTTAAGTTCCTCGTGAACCCGGCCATGCCGGTCATGCAGAACCTGCACCCGAGGGCGCACCCGGCCTGCGACGAGACGCAGAGCGTTAATCTCTCCGTCTCCGGTATTATGACGGACTCTATCCTTGCGCCGTCCTCGAGCTCTGAGAGGAACTTCCGGGTCCCGTCAACGGCTCTGCGCACCTCAAGGACATTGCCCCCGCCGATAAAGAACTCCTCCTTGAGACGCGCCCTGAAGACCTTGGAAATGTCGGTCATCTGGTCGATGTCGTTTGCGCGCCTCTGGTAAATCCAGGCGAAGAGCTGTTCGGCCCTGTACGGCTTTTCCTCGAGGCGCCTGGCCTCTGCCGAGAGGTCCTCGTATGTCATGTCCCTTAGGTTTCTCATAAGGTCTTTCCCATGCCGTGCTTGCCGGTATTATGGCGCATATATCGGCCCGAAAATTTTATCGACAGAAATGTTGGGTTACGCTTCGCTAACCCAACCTGCATTTCTGTATGCAAAAAAGGCGGGTCGGATAACCCCGCCTTTTCCGGTTGAAGGCGCCTCTAAAAATAACAATTTTTAGCGCCTCAGTGGTCGACCTTCGATACGAGCCAGTATACCGCGCCCAATACCGCGACAGCCGCCACGAGCGAGACCTGCGCCTCCACCGCGTCGGACTTAAGGCTCGTCACGAGTATCTTTCTTATCATGGCGACGAGCGCAACACTAATGAAGACCTTGATCGCGAACTTGCCGCCCTTAAGGTGCTTTATCTCGGTATCCATTAGCTCGATAACCACCCAGAGCATGAGGAGCGAGCCCAAAGTGCTCAAGAGCCCCTTCTCGATGTTGCCGTCGAGTATGTGCATCATGTCGTAGACGAAGAGCCCCATGACCATGACCCCGAGGACGACGAGCCCGAGGACGAGGACGAGGTTCAAGCCGTGCGAGTACCTGTTCGCGAGCTGTATGAGGTAGGATTCGACCTTCTGCGAGAGGAAGAACTTCTTCTCCTCCTCTATGTACGAGCTCGTGAAGACGTCGAGGTTTATGTCGAGTATCTTCTCCACCGAGCGCTCCAGGTAGGCCCTGTCATTGTCGCCGTCGAGCTCCTTTACGATGATATCGTGGGTGTATCGCTTGACGAAGTGGAAGGCGGCGTTGACGTAGTGGGCCGGGAGGGTTATCTTCACGTGGGCCATCCCGACCTTTTCGAGCTCTTTCAGGTACATGGGCCCGTACTCGCCATCGAAGAGCCTTATGAACCATATCTTAAGGAAGTCCTGGTGCCTCCTGACCGTCGCCTCGTCCTTCAGGAATCTGCCGGCGTCGTCGAAGTTCTTGACGTAATTATAGAACTCCACGACAAAGGCGTCGCGGTACTTCTCCATCACGGGCTTCAACGACTGGAGGTTTTTCACATCCCCGGCGGTGAAGTTGTAGTGGGACTTTATCTTTTCTATCGTCTCCATCAGGACCTAACGGCCGCTATCTTTTAATCTCTAACGCGTTGAAAAAATACCCTATCTCGAACGCGGCCGTCTCCGTTGCGTCAGAGCCGTGAACTATGTTCGATTCGATCGAGTCGGCCAAGTCCTTCCTTATGGTCCCAGGGGCGGCCTTTGCCGGGTCCGTAGCCCCCATTGCGTCCCTAACCTTCTTTATCGCGCCCTCGCCCGACAATACCATCAATACGACCGGGCCTGAGGACATGAACTCGGTCAGCGATGCGAAGAACGGCCTCGCGCTGTGGACCGCGTAGAACCCCTCGGCCTCGGCCTTTGAGAGGCTCGCCATCTTGAGCGCGACGACCTTAAGCCCCTGCTTCTCGAACCTGCCTATGACATCCCCTATGACGTTCTTCCTTACGCCGTCCGGCTTTACTATTGAAAGAGTCCTTTCCATCTTACGGGTCCTTCCTCCTTTTATTATATTAAGGCATTTTTCTTATGAGGTTTTCTATCGCGTATCTGGCCACTTCCTCGAAGGGTATGGGGCGGGCCATGAATTTTTCGGAGGCCATGTTCGTCTCGGCGACCCCTATCCAGACGACGTTCCCGGTCTGCGCGTCCCACATCTCAAGGTATATCTTTATCTCGGACTCGTGGGTCTTGAATAGCGTCAGGCCTAAGAGCGAGAACCGGGTCGACTGCCTCTGCTGGAAGTTTATGAGCCTCGGCTGGACGAAATACCTGACGTCGAGCGCGATGCCCAGTTTTTTAAGGCTGTCCCTGTCGAGTATGCCGGTCGTGGCGTAGGCGCGGAGCATCTCGGCATAGTCTGGGGTGAACCCCTTGCTGTTTATGCTTGAGAGCGACTCCCAGTACGGCACGATCTTCAGGTCCGGGCGTTCTTTTTTGAGCGCCTCCTCTACGAACTCCCCGAGGATATTCTTGTATTCCTGCCTCCCGTCGCCGCCGGCCGCGGTCAGGAGACCGAGCGCGTTGCCGTTGTATCTTTCAGTGAAGGCCGGGGACCTGTATGTCTCCCTGACGCCGAGGTTCGCCTGCCGGAGGGGGTCTCCAGCGCACGAGGTAAGGAGCCCGGTTGATAGAGCCAGAACCAGGATAAGTTTTTTCATGGCCTTTTATGGCGCGGTTTGACGATCAATTGCTTTGCCGGCAGACCTGCCGGCCGATTAAACCCCTCAGGTGCCGCCGTAACCGACGACTACCATCCCGCCTTCGACGATTACCGGGACGTTCCTTGAGCCTTTGGAGAGCTTCATCATCCTCTCCATGTTCCCGGGAGAGGCATTGACGTTCACGTACTCGACATCGTAACCCTTTTTCGCGAATTCCTCACGGGCCGCGTTTGTATATGGTCAGGTGTCCTTGCCGAATATGATGATCTTCTCGCGCATATTTAGCCTCCACTCTTAGGGACGATACGGAAAAAGAAGATTACAAACAACAGGGCCGCTTTTATTGATTATACCCGATATCCCGGTGGAATGCCCGGAAATTGGCCTACTGAATATACAACGGTTGACGAGGGTTTTACAAGGGATATGTGCGGGAGCGGCGCCGGCTCATCTGCTTTTACCGACCCCTTTTCCCGGACATAGCTGATTGAGGCGGCACTGCGTGCAGAAGGGCGATACCGGTGTGCAGACGTTCTGTCCGTATGTGACGAGGAGGTCGTTTATCTCTATCCAGTACCTCTTCGGGAGCTTTTCCCGGAGCGCGAACTCCGTCTCCTCGGGGGTTTTTGTGGATACGAACCCCCATCGGTTCGTTATCCTGTGCACATGGGTGTCGACGCAGATGCCGGGCTTGCCAAAGCCCATGGTGACGACGAGGTTCGCTGTCTTTCTCCCCACCCCCTTGAGCTTCAAGAGCTCGTCTATCCCGTCAGGGACCCGTGAATGATATTTGGAGATGAGCTCCCTCGATATCCCTTTTATGTTGCGGGCCTTTGTCCTGTAGAAACCTGCCGGGTATATCGCGCGCTCGATCGTCTTTTCATCGAGCCTGTTGATAGCCTCAGGTGTTACTGCGAGGGCGAAGAGCCTCTCTGACGCCTGCCTTGTCGTCTCGTCCTTTGTCCTCAAGGAAATGATGCAGGATATGAGGACCCGGAAGGGGTCTTTCGCCTCCGAGACCTCCGTCACATACGGGGTCTTTAGCCTTTTCACCTCGGACCTTAATATTCTTATGACTGAGGGGATGTCTTTGGCGGTCATAGTGGAATATTACTATGGGAAGAAGAAAAATCAAAGAAGGTTATGTTATCGCTTTGCGGGTTCAGGTTTGCAACCTGAACCCTTTGCTTCGTGACTCGGTCCTCGCCGGACGGGCAAAGTTCGTATCGAGACGATTCGTTTATCCTAACCTTAATAGCCTCCGAAGAACTCTGGCCCCGCGCATAGCGGTATACGCTTGTATTGGCTCGTCGAACCTTCTGTCAAAAGCCTTTTTGCTCGAAGGTTTCTTACGACTCTCTCTTTAGATAATTTCTACTGGCGGTGACGGTGCATGCAGGGCTGAGATTTCTTGCATATCCCTGAAACGGCATGAGCCAAAAACTCTTCTCTTTGTTTGACCATAAGGTCGGAATTCCAGAGCTCCATAAAATCGGTCGTCAGAATGTTACCGGCTTTATGTCTCAATTCCTCATGGAAATAACATATCCTCACATTGCCGCTTGGTTGAATAACCGTCTCCTGCCACGGCTTGAAGCAGGGGGGCACGCCGGGGGCAAAAACCTTGTGCTTCTTGGATGACCAGGGATTTGTCTGGAAAGCAACGCGGCCGCAGAGTTCTTCGACAATGGCCTTGTTCTTGTCCGCGTCAGGACCAAGAAACGGTTTCCCGACAAATGTCATATTTATCCCATGCTGTTTTGCCCTTTTATAGGCCTCAAGCACCATTTCATCATGAAATTTTTTGTCTTTGAATTTAGCTTGCTCCTTATAATCCCATTCCCATCCGTCTACGGTCTTTACTCTATGGTCAAGTCCGCCGTTAAGATGATTGTAATCAACCTCCGTAGCGCCGACCCTGACAGCCAGATCGACAAGGGTGGGAACATCTTTAAGGTTTGCCTCGCAAACCGTCATGTTCAAAGATACTCCGGAAGCCTCTCTCTTAAGCTTCCTTGCTTTGCTTGTATAATATTCGATGTTGCTTACCACGGTATCGAAATCGGATGACGGGCGCATGAAATGGTATGCCTCTGGGGTTGACGCGTCCAATGATACGACGAATTTGGACATTATGTCCTTTTCAAGCATCAGGTCTGCCCTTTTGTTCGTGAGTAGCATCGCGTTTGTCGCAAAAGCAACTCTGGTCGGAGGATTAATAGATCTTATCACTTCATCGAAATGCCTTGAGAGCATGGCCTCTCCGCCGCAATGGAGGAGCACAATCTTGGCCGTCTGCAATAAGGGCCGCACGGCCTCTATTACCATTCCCCTTGTCTCGGAATCGGACGCCTTTGCGCGGGTATTCCTGTCGCATATCAGGCATGGAATTTTATTGTTACAGAATGTAGTAAGGGCAAAGGTGACGACAGGCGGGAGGCTCTCTAAAACAGTTTTGCCGTTTTCGTACTCGGAACGAGCAAGCTCCGCGTTCTCCAAAGGAGAGCCGATGTAGCGGACTCTGGTAGTCTTGTTCTGTTGAAAAACTTTGCGAAAATAATATTTACCCTCTCTGAGTATTTTGAAATAGTCGCTCATAAAAACCCTAATTTTAAATTTAATATTCAATCTATATCACATCCAAAAAAAACTTTCAAACCAATTGCTTAAAAAGCATTATATTCCAAATTGCTAACCGCTTTCGCGCGGAGCGCGCAAAAAGGCCTTAAGCGGACAAAAACCAAAATTTGATTCAGCTCGCTCCAGCGCATAAAAAAACGGGGCGGCCTTTAGGCCGCCCCGTCGTATTTCTTTACCGCACCTGAGGGCTTGTCCCCTCTAGCCCTCTCTTACATCATGTCCATTCCGCCCATTCCGCCCATGCCGCCCATTCCGCCCATGCCGCCGGGCATGCCGCCCATCGGTTTTTCTTCCCTGGGCTTTTCCGCTATCATGCACTCGGTCGTAAGCATGAGAGAAGATATCGAAGCGGCGTTCTGGAGCGCTATCCTGGAGACCTTGGTCGGGTCGATGACGCCGGCCTTGACCAAATCTTCATAGGTCTCGTTCGCGGCGTTGAAGCCGAACGCGCCCTTGCCGTTCTTTACCTTCTCTACCACTATCGAGCCTTCGAGGCCGGCGTTCGCCGATATCTGGCGGAGCGGCTCTTCGAGGGCGCGCCTGACGAGCTTTACGCCGAACTGCTGGTCGCCTGAGAGCGAGAGCTGTTCGATCGCGGCAAGGGTCCTCATGTAAGCGACTCCGCCGCCCGGGACGACGCCTTCCTCGACAGCCGCGCGGGTGGCGTGGAGGGCATCCTCGACGCGGGCCTTCTTCTCCTTCATCTCGGTCTCGGTAGCGGCGCCTACGTTAATGACGGCCACGCCGCCGGCGAGCTTCGCGAGCCTCTCCTGGAGCTTCTCCTTGTCATAGTCGGAGGTCGTCTCCTCTATCTGGCCCCTTATCTGCTTGATCCTTGCTTCTATCGCGTCCTTCTTGCCGGCGCCGTCGATGAGCGTCGAGTTCTCCTTATCTATCACGACCCTCTTGGCCCTGCCCAGGTCCTTGATGTCGACCGTCTCGAGCTTTATGCCGAGCTCTTCGGCGATGAGCTTGCCGCCGGTAAGAGTCGCTATATCGTCGAGCATCGCCTTCCTTCTGTCGCCGAAGCCCGGGGCCTTTACGGCCGCGGCCTGGAGCGTGCCACGGAGCTTGTTGACTACTAATGTCGCAAGGGCCTCGCCCTCGACGTCCTCCGCGATGATGAGGAGGGGTTTGCCCATCTTGGCTATCTTTTCAAGCACGGGGAGGAGCTCCCTCATGTTCG
>JACREU010000065.1 GCA_016212705.1 Deltaproteobacteria bacterium | reverse complement strand
ACGTCGCTCTTCGAGTAAGAGACCGCGTTCAGGTTGTACGACCTTATGACGCCCTGCATGGTCCCCTCGCCGTCCTTGCCGACATTTACGGTCGTGACCATCTCCTCGACAAAGGCGTTAGTAAGGATCGCCTCTATGTTTGTCTTCTGCGCCGCGTTAGCGAAGACCGGGATATCGAGCGAGGCCAGACCGCCGGGCATCTTCCCGCCCTTGCCCGCGATATGATAGCCGCACCCGACGAGCGTCATAAGTATGATTAAGAGTAAGGTCTTTTTCAAAGGTCACGCCACCACGATGTTCACTATCTTGTTAGGCACATAGACGAACTTCTTTATCTCTTTGCCTGTAATCCACCCCGCGGCCTTCTCGTCCTTCATGACGGATGCGCGGACGACCTCTTCAGACGAGTCAACCGGGACATTCACCTTCGACCTCACCTTGCCGTTTATCTGTATGACGACGGTCGCCTCTGCCATGACGAGGGCGGCCTCATCAACCGCAGGCCACGGGGTCTTGTACACCGGCGTAGTGTAGCCGAGCCTCGACCAGAGCTCCTCGGAGATATGCGGCGCGAACGGGGCGATGAGGAGTACGACGGATTCGATTGCTTCTCTGAATGAGCGCGCCTCCGCAGACCCCTTCCCCTTGCCTTCGAGCGAGGGCCTGAATTGATACAGGAGGTTCACAAGCTCCATGACCGCGCTTATGGCGGTATTGAAGTGGAACCGCTCCTCGATATCGCGAGTGACCTTGTCTATGGTCCTGTGGGTCGCAGAGTGGACCTCCTTTGCGGGGCCATCTGAGACGCTCTTCAAAGGCTCGACACCAACGAGCGCTTCCGTGTTCTCGACTACGAGCCTCCAGACCCTGCCGAGAAACCTGTACGCGCCCTCGACCCCGTCCTCGCTCCAGTCGAGGTCTTTTTCCGGGGGCGCGGCAAATAGGGAGAAAAGACGCGTCGTGTCGGCCCCGTACCTCTCTATTATCCGGTCCGGGTCGATGACATTCTTCTTCGACTTCGACATCTTCTCGACCGCGCCGACTTCAACACCTTTTCCGCAATGGACGCACTTGCCGTCCTTAGATTCCTCGGGATAAATGTATCCGTGCTCAGGGCACTTTAGTATCTCCTTGCAGACCATACCCTGAGTAAGGAGGTTCGTAAAAGGCTCATCCGCCGTGTGGAGCCCTAAGTCCCGGAGCGCCTTTGTGAAAAACCTCGCATAGAGGAGGTGCATGACCGCGTGCTCTATGCCGCCTATGTACTGGTCTACCGGCATCCAGTACCCGGCCTCGTCCTTCTTAAACGGCAGGTCTTTCTCCTCGGGCGATATGTACCGGAGGAAATACCACGACGAGTCGACGAACGTATCCATTGTGTCGGTTTCTCTCCGCGCGGGGCCAACACACTTCGGGCACTTCACTTCCGTAAAAGACGGCACATCGAGCGGGGAAAACCCCTTGCCTGTGAGCTTGACATCCTCGGGGAGTATAACCGGGAGCTCTTCAAGCGGCACCGGTACAGTCCCGCACTTCGCGCAATAAATGACCGGGATGGGGCACCCCCAATACCTCTGCCTTGATATTCCCCAGTCCCTGAGTTTGTAGTTTATCGAGCGCTTGCCCGCCCTCTTCTCCTCAATAAGGTCTATGATGCCTTCCATCGCGCCTGTGTTGGGCGTTGAGTCGAACGGGCCGGAGTTCACCATTACGCCGTCCTCGACATAGGCCTCATTCATAGTAGCGGCATCGAGGGTCTTGCCCGGCGGGTTTATGACGACCTTTATCGGAAGCCCGTAGACCTTTGCGAACTCGAAGTCCCTCTGGTCGTGCGCCGGGACTGCCATGACCGCGCCCGTGCCGTACTCCATGAGGACGAAGTTGGCCACATAGACCGGCACCTTGTCCCCGGTGAGCGGGTTCACGCAGTATGCGCCTGTGAATACGCCTTCTTTCTTT